>CALLPP010000023.1 GCA_938015655.1 uncultured Algisphaera sp. | reverse complement strand
CATCAACTACGTCGATTACATGCTCTGGCGCTACATGCAGAAGGCCGAGGCGATGGGGGTCGCGGACAACACCGTCTTCATTTTCTCCGCGGACAACGGCTCGCACCAGTACGGCAAAACCAAGGTCATCCAGGAACGCGGCGTGGCGGTGCCCATGATCATTTATGCCCCGGGCATGACCAAGAGTGGCCGGCAGGACATCCTCGCCTCGCTCGCCGACATCCTGCCCACGTTTGCCGACATCATGGACGTGGAGATTCCCGGCAACTACCAGATCGATGGGCGCAGCCTGTGGCCGTACCTGTCCACGGAAGCCGACCAGCATCACGACTGGATCTATTCGTATCGTCAGGACCGGCAGTTGATGCGCGGACACCGCGTGCTGCGTGACGGCGACGGCAAGTGGTGGGACGTTACCGAACTTCCCGCCGATCACACCAGCTTCCCCAGGATCACCGACTGGGACCGGGTCAGCCAGGCCCACCGCGATGAAAAGGCCAAAGTGCAGTCGCTCTTGCCGCAGTTTGATCTTTACCACACCGAACACGGCCCGCCGCGGTAAGCGGAGGCCGCACGGCGGTGATGCTGATGTCGGGCGGACACCGGCCGGACCGCCGGGGGTGTTGGTGAGGGCGCCGTATCCAATGGTTGAACCGCGTGCCGTGCGGGCCGTATCTCCCGCGGCGTCGGTTTCCATCGGCAACCCTTCGGGGGGCGCTTGCTTCGAGCTTTTTGGCGAGAATCTCATCCCGCGAGAGGCCGCCGGTCAAAGAGTTTGATGCGGTACCCTCGCCGGCGTAAAGAGGGAATTATTTGGTGCCGGCACGCCGTTTTCTCGACCCAAACGATGTTGTTTCCGTTTTAAGAACGCCCCAACCTTCGCCGGTTATTCGGGCGAACCGCGCTTATTGAATGTGATGCGCTGGCCCCGCCTCGGCTGGGAAGGGGACGAGTGAGAAGCAACTTCAGGTTTTCCCTAAACAAGTAGAAAAGTGATGGAAAAGAACAGCGTGGTCAGTCTTGCCGGAATCGAACCTTTTGCCACGGGCACCACGCGGAAGTGTTATGTCCATCCTCACAACCCCTCAGTGTGTATAAAAATTCTGCTGATTCCCGGGGCGAGGAGACACCGTTGGTCGCAACGCAAGCAGGTCTACCGGTACAGCGTGTGGTATCGCCTCAAGAGATTCACCAAGCATTTATCCGACGCGAATTTAAACGAGTGGCAAGGCCACTTGCATGCGCAGTCGCAACGCGGGGAGTGGGTCTGGCGTCATCTTCCGCGGTGTTATGGTTTTGTAGAAACCGATTTGGGGCTGGGCCTGGCGGTTGAATTGCTCCGGCACGACAACGGCGAGATCGCCACAACGTTAAGTGAGCGATTCAGGCAGCGGGGGGAAGACGCGTCTTTTCGAAGTGCTTGGGCCGAATTCAAAGACTTTGTATTGAAGATTGGGATTTACACCCGCAGCCTGCACAACGTGTTGTCTGTTGTAAAGAACGGTGAAGAGCGCCTCTATTTTGCAGAGCCTAAGTGGAGGCGTCCGGGCTTCTCCCGGGTGCCTTACTTCAGACGTAAGCGGCTGGTGCGGAAAATTGCGTTGATGGAAAACGAGATCATCCGTGCCCGCCGCTTGCCCTCCGAATCTGGCGCGGTGTGAGACAGATGCAGGGCGCGGACCCGCGGCCGAGGGGCGGTTGTTCTGCTGGTTTTGTCGTGTGTGAGCGATTGGGGGTGTGCGGGAGCGTGTGGAGGTTTTCCCCGCGGAGTCTCGTCGCGCGTCGCACCGTGCATGGCCGGTGGCGTGGGCGCAGAGGCGGTTAGGGCGTGGCGGGAACGTGGTCGGGGTTGGCCATGGGCATGGCGGCACTGGTTTTTTTCAGCCAGTCCCGGAGATTTTCTTCAAGTGATTGCGCGAGTAAGGGGTGCTGGGCGGCGAGGTCGTTGGTCTCGCCCGGGTCCGCGGCGAGGTCGTAGAGCTCGGTGGTGTTGTCGTCGTACCAGAGCAGGAGCTTGTGGTCGCCCTGGATGATGACGCTGCCCAGGCGGTTCTTGCCGTGCCACGCATAGTTGGGGTAGTGGAAGTAGATCGCGTCGCGCTGCAGCTGGGCCTGCTCGGTGAGCAGCGGCACCAGGCTCTCGCCGTCGAGCGGGCGCTCGGGCCGCGGGGTAAGGCCGGCGGCTTCGAGGAAGGTGGGGAACATGTCTAGGTGGCTGACGCGGGCGCCGTGCGTGGTGCCGGGCTCGGCCTTGCCCGGCCAGCGAACCAGCAGCGGCACGCGCAGGCCCCCGTCGTAGAGGTAGCCCTTGCCCAGACGCAGGGGCGTGGGCCCGGCGTGGGTGAGCTTGAAGATGCCGCCGTTGTCGGAGGTGACCACCACCATCGTGTTCTCGGCCAGGCCCAGCTCGTCGAGGGTGCTCAGCAGCCGGCCCACGACGTGGTCGGTGGCCTCGATCATCCCGGCGTACACCGGCGACGACATTTTGGCGCCGGCCTTGCGCTTGGCTTGGTACTTCTCTAGCAGCTCGGGCGTGGTGCCCAGCGGCGAGTGGACGGTGAAATTCCAGAAGTTGATGAGAAACGGCTGGTCGCGGTGGGCCCGCATGAACGCGGTGGCTTCGTCGGCCAGGCGGTAGGGCAGGTACTCGCCGTCCGGGCCGTCGGGGAGGTAGGGGTTGTTGTAAGGCGAGAACCAGGTGCGCGGGCCGCCGGACCCGTTCCCGGCCACGTTGTTGGCAAAGCCCTGCTGGTCGGGCAGGGTCGAGGGGTCTTCGGCCCGCAGGCTGGGCCAGGGCTCGTTGACCGACAGGTGCCATTTGCCAAAGAAGCCGCAGGCGTAGCCGGCTTCTTGGAGGCGCTCGGCGTAGGTGACGGTGGACTGCGGCAGGTTGAGCAGCGTGGGGGCGTCGAGGACCGCGGCGTCCTCGGGGGCGAAGTGTTTGCGCGAAAGGTGGTTGGTGAGGCGAAGCCGGGCCGGGGCCTGGCCGGTGACGGCCCCGGCACGGGCCGGCGAGCAGACGGGCGCGCCGGCGTAGGCGTGGGTGAACCGCATGCCGTCGGCGGCGAGCGAGTCGATGTTCGGGGTGTCCACGGCCTCGAAGCCGTAGCAGTGCAGGTCGTAGAGCCCCAGGTCGTCGATCATGACGAAGACGATGTTGGGCGGCCCGGGCCGCGCGGCGCGGGCAGGCGGGGCCCAGGCCGTGGCGATCAGCAGCAGCACGAGGGCGGCGGGGCGGAGGCGGGCGGCGATCCGTGGGCGGGTCGGCATGGATGAATCTCGTTGGGGGCAGGCGGTGGCCGTGGCGGGCCCACACGGGCCGCCGCAGGGTTAAGTGTAAACATCTTGGTGTCGTGGCCGGGCGCCGGTGTCCGGAGGGTTGGGGTCGTCCGCCGTCACGAAGCTCGGTAGGTTTTTGTACGAAACCCCTTGCGCGGCTGCCGGGGGGTGGGCTCGGCGGCCTATTTCGGAGCGGTGTCATGAGGGGCGGTGCCGGTGCCCGCACCGAGTCGGGCAGAGGGTTTACCGGCCATGGCATGGGGGCGGTGTGATAGGGCGTTGCGGGCCGTGATCCGATGGCGTTAGGATGCGGCGGAGGGTGGTTTCTGCCGCCTGTCTTTAGCACGCGATAGCCGGTGGCTGAATTGCCGAAAGCGCCGGATCGTTCCAAGCACATCAGAGGTCTCACGATGCGTCAATGTTTTCTTTTGTGGGTGTTGTGGTCCGTCGCGCTGCCTGCGGCCGGAGGGGTCGAGGTGGTGGGCGAACTTAAAAAATGGCACAAAATCACCCTGGAGGTCACCGGTCCCGAAAGCTCGGAAGGCCACGCGGACAACCCGTTTTTGAACTACCAGCTGACGGGCGTGTTTACGCGCGGTGACCAGACCTATGTGGTGCCGGGGTATTTTGCGGCCGACGGTGACGCGGCCAACACCTCGGCGACGGACGGGCGGGTGTGGCGGGTCCACTTCTCGCCCGACGCGGTGGGCGCGTGGGACTACCGCATCCACTTCCGCCGGGGGCCGGGCGTGTCGGTGGCCGACGGCGTGACCGCGGGGCAGCCGGTCGAGGGGCTGGATGGGGTCAGCGGGCGTTTCGACGTGGGGCCGTCGGACAAGCAGGCGCCGGACCTGCGGGCCCGTGGGCGGCTGGAATATGTGGGCGGGCACTATCTGCGCTTCGCCGAAGACGGCGGGTATTTTCTAAAAGCCGGCGCGGACTCTCCGGAAAACTTCTTGGCTTATGACGACTTTGACAACACCCCCAACCACTTCGTGGAGGGGCGTAAACGCAGCGGCGCGTACCGCCACACCTGGGCCCCGCACCGCGGGGACTGGCGTCCGGGCGATCCGACCTGGGGCGAAGGGCGGGGCACCGAGATCATCGGGGCCATCAACTATCTGGCGTCCAAGGGGATGAATGTTTTTTCGTTCTTGACTTGGAACCAGTTTGGCGACGACCGCAACGTGTTTCCCTACGTGACAGACGAAAACACCGACTACAACCGCTTCGACTGCTCCAAGCTCGACCAGTGGGGCATCGTGTTCGATCACGCCCAGACGCAAGGCATGTTCTTGCACTTCAAGCTGGGGGAGGCGGAAAACGAGCTTCGCATGAACGACGGCGACGTCGGCCCCGAGCGCAAGCTGTACTACCGCGAGCTCATCGCCCGCTACGGCTATCACCTGGCGCTGAACTGGAACGTCGGTGAGGAGATGAACAAGTCCACGCCGCAGCAGCGCATCGCGGTGCTGGACTATTTCAAGGCCCACGACCCGTACAACCACCCGCGGGTGGTGCACACCACCGGGCGCCTGGTGCGGCCCAAGGATTTGCCGGGGCAGTTGGCCATCTACCGCGGGCTGATCGGCGACCGTTCGGCGATGACCGGCACGTCGATTCAGCACGTCTGGTCCGAGGTGAACGCGATCACCCGGCGCTGGGTGTCCGAGTCGGCGCAGGCCGGCAAGCCGTGGATCGTGTGCAGCGACGAGCAGGGCCGTGCGAACCTGGGGGTGCCGCTGGATACGCACGAAGGCGAGGTCACCAAGCACGCCATCCGGCACAAGGTGCTTTGGGGCAACCTGCTGGGGGGCGGGGCGGGCGTGGAGTACTACTTCGGCTATGACCACCCGCACTCGGACCTGACCTGCGACGACTATCGCTCGCGGGACCAGAGCTGGGACTACTGCCGTCATGCCCTGGCGTTTTTCCACACGCACCTGCCGTTTTGGGGAATGGAAGCGCTCGACGGGGTGACCGCGGTCGAAGGTGCTTATGTGTTTGGTGCCGCGGGCGCGGTCTACGCGGTGTACCTGCCCGCGGGGCAGGATCTCGTCGTGAACCTGCCGGGGCCTGGACGCTACACCGTGGCGTGGTTCAACCCCCGCGACGGCGGGCCCCTGGTGGCGGGCGCGTCGGGCATCACTGGGGGGGGCGGCGTGTCGATCGGGCCCGCACCCGACGATGACGACTGGGTGGCGTTGATCCGCGCGGCGGATGAGGCGCAGCGGTGAGGAGGCTTCTAGGGCCCCGCATCGAATGATTTGACCGGCTGCGGCCCGGGAGGTGGTTCCCGCAAGGAGGTTGACGCAGGAACCCCCTTGGGTTGCCGATAAAAACCAACGCCGCGGGAACCACGTCCCGCAAGGCACGACGGTTAAACCGTTTGATGTGGGGCTCTAATCACTGGTGAAGTTTTAAGAGCGTCACCTGTTCCGGTGGGATGCTTCCGCGGGCGGCTTGCGCTGGGCTTGTGTTGGGGCGTAACCGACGACCAGCCCGCCCGACGTGGTGCTGCCGATGAGCTTGCAGACGAAGTTTTGGTCGGTCATCCCGTTGTCCGCGCCGTCGAAGGTGAGTTGCAGGCCGTCGGGGTGCGGGGTGGAACTTTCGAGCTTGGCACCGCCACCGAAGTTGACGGCCTCGGATCCGCCGAGGCGTAGCGAGGTCAGGTCCAGGTCGTTGGCTGCGTCGAAGCCGGGCTCGGAGTGGATCACGACGTGGATTTTTTTGGTTTCTGTCGACACCGGTTGTGGGTTGAGCATGGTGATGCGTTTGTTGACCACCAGGGGGATGACCAGGTGCTTGGAGCTGTGGTTGTCGTCGCCGAAGTCTTCGTCTTTTGGCGCGTCCATCACCGCCAGCGACAGGTGGGTGGCCCGGCCCTGTTCGTCTTGAAGCACGTTGGGCCGCTCGACTTTATGCCAAAAGGTGCGGGTGCCGTCTTCGTAGATGGTGCAGGTGGGCGTGAACGCAAACCCGGTTTCATACTTCCAGTCGATGCCGTTGAGGGACCGGAAGTAGATCGCGCGGCGGGTGTGGTTGGCGTTGATCAGCAGGTGGTACTGCAGGCCGTCGTACCAAAAGGCCGGGTCTTCGTAGTTGGTCTTGAGGTGTTTTGGGACGGTGGGGTTGTGGTTGACGTCGCGGTTCAGCGCTTCGTAGGGACCGAGCAGCCCCGTGGTGCTCTGCATCATGGCGCCGGATTTCGTCGCGATGAGGATCGTGCCGTCGGCTTGCTGCACGCCGGTGAGGTTGTTTCGGTATCGGTTGTCGCGTTTGACATCGACCAGGGGGTTTTCGTAGTTGACCTGGATCTCGCCTTCGAGGGTCCAGGGCCCGCTCATCGTGTCGGCGGTGAAGATGGTGGGCTTGAAGTGGATCAGCGAATAAAGGGCGTAGCGGCCGTCGTTGAGGGGGATGATGTTCGCGTTGTGGCCGCTCCCCTCCGCGTGGTCGTACACCAGATCTTGCGCGATGCGATAGGGGCCGGTGGGTTGGTCGGCCACGGCGTGCGCGACGGTCGAGTAGGGCCAGGCCCAGTGGCCTTTGCGGTCGTTTTCCGGCCAGCGGACCACCAAGATGTGATATTTGCCGTCGGCGGGGTCTTCGATCACCTTGCCGCCCCAGTAGCTCCAGAACGGGTCTTCGACGCCGTTGTCGGGGTCGCGGGGCACCACGGTGTCGGCCCCCCAGACGTCCGCGCGGAGCTGGCGGTGGATCGGCATAGGTTGAATCAGATCGCTGAACGAGGCCCCGCGGACCGACCGCGTGGTGGCGATGGCGGTGGCGGAAAGCGGGCTCGGGTTGCCGCTGTAATCCACTGCCTGCACGGCGTAAACATTGTTGGAGCCTTTGATCGGCAGGTCGTCGGTGAACTTGGTGCCGGTGACGTGCGGCGCGATGCACACCATGTCTTGATCGGGCTTGTCGGCGCGGTAGACCTTGAAGTATTCGGTGTCGTCGTCCGCAGACTTCCAAGACACATGGGTAACCCAGTCGCCATCGGTGGCTTGAACGGCGAACGGTGCGGCTGGGGCCTGCGAGTCGACGGTGCGCGCGCCGATCACCGGCGACATCACCGGCCCGTGCTCGACGGCGTAAAACCAGTGTGCTCCGCTCGTCGCGGTGGTGTCGGTCCAGCGGTTGCCGCGTACGCCTTGGGCGATCGCCTTGAAGCCCGTGCGGGGATCGTCGCTGCGGTAGATGGTGTGGGGGCGGTTGGGGGTGCCGCCCCAGGTGAGTTCGATGCCGGTCTCGACTCCGTTGGCCGCCAGCCATCGGGTGGCGTCCGGGATGTCGGCGAGCAGCTTGAGATCCACCCAGTTGATGTACACCTTGATGCGGTGGGTCGACTCGACGGTGAATCGAAGCCTGGGCATCCCCGGGGCCGCGTCTTCGGTGGTCACCGTGTAAAAGCCCTCGTAAACCCGGGGTGTTGCGGGGCCGTGAGGGACTTTGAGGCGGCTGGCCAAGACCCGGACCTGGTCGTTGAAGACCAGGCTGAGGCTTACCCGGCCGTTACAGGGGTATTCGGCGTTCGAGGAGAAACGCCACGCCAGAACGTCGCCGGGGATCAGCTGCTTGTGTGGGGTATGGTCGAGTCGGTCGGACTCGATGGTGGCGACGGCGGCGCCGTCGTTCATCATTCGGCCCGAGGCGAGGCCAACCCGTCCCGGGCCTTTGACGACGTGGGTTGTCCAGTGCGGCGAGGGGAGGGCTGAACGCCATGGGGCGCGGCGGACCTGCGTGAAGTCGCCGTCGAGCACGCTGGCATCCGGGATGTTGAGGCCGATCAGCACCGTGTCGGCCGATACTGGGCCCGCCGACAAAAAGAACGTGAGGGCCAAAGACACTCGGCATAAAACCACGAGGCCGCCGCACTTCCAATCCGGGCGGGTTTGGTTGGTGGTACGGTTTGAAACGTGTTGCATGGCGAAGACTTTTCGCGAAAAGCGGCCGTGAGGGACGAGAGCGGGTGCTGATGAGAGGGGGCTTTCTGGTGGCCGGTGGCGTTGACCGCCCACGCTGGACATCAGTGTAGACATCGACGGTTTTCATTCCATTGATGGGCCCAGAGCAGGTGGGTGGCTTGACGGGATTGATGAAGCCGTAAGGCCGCAGCCCCGCCGGGTATTTCGATCTACCCAAACGCTTTGGTCTGCCGCTTTTCTCTGTGTCCACGGCGTCTTGTACGTCGCCGTGGGCCGCAGCTGTTGTAAAATACGCGGTGCGTAAGCGAAACCCCGCCACTCAACTCGGTGGCTGGCCCTTGGCCGTGTCCAAGTTGACCGGCAGTTTCGAGTGCGCCGCGCACCGCCAACTCGACTCGCGAGCGCAGCGAGCCGCCTGGCTTGGGGTTGAGAAAGGCCCGTGCCGCTCGAAGCCCCCCCGACGAACGACGCCGCCCGGCCCGGCTCACCCCGAAACACCCGCCGCGTCGCTCACGGTCCACGCCGCGCCGTTGCGCTGCACCTCGCGGTACAGCGTGTCGCGTTCGACCGGTACGTAGCCCGCCTCGCAGATCGCGGACCGCAGCGTGCCGACCGTGACCTCTTGGTGCGTGTCGCTGCCGCCGACCTTGGTGATGTCGTACCAGACCACGGTGCCGTCGACGTCGTCGGCGCCGTAGTCCAACATCACCTGCGTCATGGGCAGGGTCTGCATGATCCAGAAGGCCTTGACGTGGTCGATGTTGTCGAGCATGAGCCGGGCGACGGCGATCATGCGCAGGTTCTCGACGCCGCCGGGGCCCGGCAGGTGCTGCAGCTCGCTGCCGTCGGGGAAAAACGGCAGGGGGATGATGGTCTGGAAACGGGCGGGGAAGCCCCGGGCGGTGGCGTGGTCTTGCTCTTGGCGGAGCATGTCCAGGTGGTGGATGCGGTCTTCGGGGCTCTCGATGTGGCCGTAGAGCATGGTGGCGTTGGTGTGCAGGCCCAGCTCGTGGGCGGTGCGGTGCACGGTGAGCCACTCGTCGCTGCGGATCTTGCCGCGGAAGGCCTCGTCGTGGACGCGGTCGTCGAAGACCTCGGCGCCGCCGCCGGGCATGGAGCGGAGGCCCGCGGCGACCAGGTTTTCGAGCACGGCGCGCACGGCGCCGGCGAAGTCTTTGCGGACCGCCCGCTTGCTGACCCGCGCCAGGTGAACGATCTCGACGGCGGTGAAGGCCTTGAGGTGGACCTGGGGCGCGGCTTCCCGGATCGCGGCGAGCATGTCGGTGTAGTAGCTGAAGGGCAGCTTGGGGTGCAGGCCGCCGACGATGTGCATCTCGGTGGCGCCCGCGTCGCGGGCGTCGTGGGCCTGCTTGACGATGTCGTCGAGGGTGTATTCGTACGCGCCGTCTTGCCCGGGTTTGCGGTGGAACTCGCAGAACTTGCACGACAGGATGCAGAGGTTGCTGTAGTTCAGGTGACGGTTGATGTTGTAGTAGGCCCGGTCGCCGTGCAGGCGCGTGCGGACCTGGTGGGCCAGGTCGCCCAGGGTGTGTAGGTCGTCGGTGCGCAGGAGGGTGAGGCCGTCGTCGGCGGACAGGCGCTCTTGGTCGTTGACTTTCCTCTGAATGTCTCGCAGGGCGGGGTCCATGTGTGACGGAGTTTAGCCGTGCCCGACCGAGCCGACGGCTGGGGTGTGTTGCGAGGGCGGCGGGTGGTATTGATCTAAACTGGGAGGCATGGACATCAAAGGCCACGGCATCGACATCGTCGAGACCGCCCGCATCCGGCGGATGATGGGCGAGCACCCCGAGCGTTTTCTGCGCCGGGTCTTTACCGCCGACGAGCGGGGCTACGCCGACAGCCGGCCCAAGCGGCGCGACGAGCACCTGGCGGGGCGCTTTGCGTCGAAAGAAGCGGTGCTGAAGGTGCTGGGCACCGGCTGGTCGGGGGGCATCGCGTGGACCGACGTGGAGGTGGTACGCGAGGCCTCGGGCCAGCCGACGGTGCGGCTGCACGGGGTGGCGGCCCAGAAGGCCGAGCAGCTGGGCATCACCGGGTGGTGGCTGAGCATCTCGCACACCGACACCCACGCGGTGGCCAGCGCGATCGGGGCGGGGGGCTGAGCCGGCGCGGGGTGCCGGCGGCTCCGGTCTGGTGCTTGGTTTCTGGTGTTGGGGATGGGGCGGAAGGGGGGGCGCCCGATGTGGAAAAACTGTTGTGCGATCGGCTGCGGGGTGAGCGCGGGTCGCGTTAGCATTGGGGTGGATGTAGTTTTCTCGGACGATTACCCGGTAGACTCAGTGAACATGGCCCGTAAACACGGACGTACCGCGCCATACGAAATCATGCGTCAGGTTGCGGGGGGGGCTGCGACCTCGGACTCGGTGACGACGTCAAGCGCCCCGCTGGAGCTTCCACCGGCCGACGGTGGTCTTGGTAACGCATCGTTGCCGGACCGTGAGGGCGAGGTGCAAGTTTCAGGCGTGGGAGGGCTGGCGCACCGGCTGCGGGTGGTTCGGCGCGGGGTGTTGGTACGGTTGTCGGTATGGGGTTCGGCGGTACGCTCGCCCGTGGCGGTACGTCTTCCGGTTGTGGCGTTGGCGGGCATGGGCCTGGCGGTGGTGTTGGCCCTGGCTGGGGTGTTTTGGATGGGCTCGCAGGTGGGGCAGCGCACCGGGCTGCCGGCGGGTCTGGTGACGGGCGGTCTGGGGGGGGAAGGGGCGGCCGGTCCGGCACCGGTCGTGGCGGGAGGCGAGGCGCTGATTGCCCCCTCTCCGCCGGGTTCGTGGTTTGATCAGGGGCAGGACACCCCGGGCGGCGCAGCGCACCTGCCCACCGCCGATCCGCGCATTCCGGGCTACAACTACCTGTGTTTTGTCAGCCTACGGGCCGAGGACATCGACGAAGCCCGCCGGATCCAGCGTTTCTTCCAGCAGGCCGGGGTTGCAACGATTCTGACCGGCAGTAAACTCTTCGATCCGGCGTCGAGCGAGAAGCTCAAGGGCTGGATCCAGGTCGTCGACGTGAGTCGCGGTTTTAGCCGAGAACAGTGGTTTAACGGCGAGCATGAGTCCTTTTATGCGGCTCGACGAGCCCTGGGAAGGGCTTGGAAGGCTCACAACCGTGGTATCGGAAGCGACCTGAACACGATGATGTTCCGTAAATTCAAGCCCGTAACCGACTGATTGGGCCTACGAAAGAAGCAAGACCATGAGCCTCGACTCCTCACTGAAATCTGGCGGCGGACTCAGCCGCCACCGCAACGTCCTGACCCGCGCCGAGCGTGTGGCCCGTTTGGTGAAGACCGACGGCTTTGATGTTGAAAAAGACAGCCCCCTGGGCATCCGCAAGGTGGGCAACCGCAAGCTGGTGACCGGCAAGACCACCAAGAAGAAGAAAGACGCGGGCGACGAAGACAAGTGATTCCCGCCGGCCCGTCCGGCGGGTTGGGCCGACGCGTACGGATCACGGCCGCCCACGGGGCGGCTTTTTTGTGCGCAAGCGACGGTTTCGGGGTGGGGCCGGCGTGGCGGCGGGTGGTTTGTCGGTAAAGTTCTCGGTTCTTCTGCCCGCCTTCGCCTGAAAGCCCATGGACTTCTCCCGCTTCATCCACAACCGCGCCCGCGCCGTCGACGCCTCGGGCATCCGCCGGGTGTTCGACCTGGCGGCGACGCTGAAAAACCCGATCAACCTCTCGATCGGCCAGCCGGACTTTGATGTGCCCGAGGCGGTTCAGGACGCCGCGGTGGACGCGATCCGCAGCGGGCAGAACCGCTACACGCAGACGCAGGGCACCGGCCCGCTGCGCGAGAAGGTGGCCGCCGAGCTTTCCCGGGAGTTTCCCGGCACGCTGGGCCCGGCGCTGGCCTCGGGCGACGCGGGCCTGCTGATGACCAGCGGCGTGTCGGGCGGGCTGATGCTGGCGCTGATGGCCTGCGTGGGCCCCGGCGACGAGGTGCTGATCCCCGACCCGTATTTTGTGATGTACAAGCACCTGGTGACGCTGACCGGCGCCACCGCCGTGTTCGTGGACACCTACCCCGACTTCGCGGTCACGCCCGAGCGGCTGGCCCCGCACGTGACCCAGCGCACGAAGCTGCTGCTGTTCAACACCCCCAGCAACCCCACGGGGGTGCGGGCGTCGGCGGCCCAGGCCGCGGCGGTGGCGGGCTTCTGCGCCGAGAAGAACATCCTGCTGCTAAGCGATGAGATCTACGACGTGTTTGCGTACGGCTTGGAGGGGGCGCCGTTCCCCAGCCCGCTGCACACCACCGCCGACGTGCTCTTGCTGCGCGGCTTTAGCAAGACCTACGGCATGACCGGCTGGCGGCTGGGCTACGCCGCGGGGCCCGCCACGATCGTGGAGCAGATGACCAAGCTGCAGCAGTACAGCTTTGTGTGCGCCCCCAGCATGGTGCAGGCGGCCGGCGTGACCGCGCTGGACACCGACATGAGCGCTCACGTGGCGGCCTACGCCAAGAAGCGTGACCGCGTGGTCGAGCGGCTGAGCCCGCACTACGAGCTGGCCGCGCCCGGCGGGGCGTTCTACGCCTTCCCCCAGGTGCCCGAGCGGCTGGGGATGACCGCCAGCCAGTTTGTGGAAGCCGCGGTGGCCCAGAACCTATTGATCATTCCCGGCAGTGTCTTCAGCCAGCGCGACACGCACTTCCGCCTGAGCTACGCCTGCGACGAGGCGATGTTGGAGCGAGGGCTGGACGTGCTGGTGGGGCTGGCGGGGGGGTGACGCGGACGGCAGACTCAGGGGCCGCGGACAGGGCGTGCCACGCAGAGGCGGGCGGCCGGATGGCGGGCGTCCGCCTTGACTTGCCGGGGCCCGCTGCCTACCCTTTCGCCCGACAACCCAATCGCGTAACACGCGCTTATCCAGAGTGACCGAGGGACGAGCCCTTTGAAGTCACCGCAACCTTCCCCTGCCGCGGGCCCCGGCCCAAGGCGTTGAATGGTGCGAATTCTCGCTTTTAACGTCGCCTTTTGGCCCGTTGAAGGGAAGATGAGTGACGGGTCGCCCTGGATCCTGCGGATCCGTCTGGCCGTTTCCCCGGTGGCTAGATCTCCCCGCAGCCCTGCGAGCCCTTCCCATCCTCCGTGATGTGAAGGCCTTTTTTTTGGCCCCGTCGCCCGCCCCGATCGCAGGACCCCGACCATGCCCACCGCCACCTCTCAGCCGGAATCTCCCGCCGCCGCCGACCGGTCCGCTCAGGGCTACGTCAAGTCGCTGCGCGGCAAAGAGTCGGGCATCGACTACCCCATCGAGCCGCGGACGATCTGCGACACCGACTTCGGGCCCGTCGAGGTGACCTACGACTACGCGGCGATGAAGGGCAAGGTCACCCGCGCGTCGATCGAGGCGGGGCCGCGCAGCCTGTGGCGCTACCGCGACCTGCTGCCGATCAGCGGCGAGCCCCGCGCGGGGCTGCGCTCGGGCTTCACGCCGCTGGTGCGGGCCGACCGGCTGGCCCAGCACCTGGGCTGCAAAGAGTTGTACATCAAAGACGACTCGGCGAACTACCCGAGTTTTTCGTACAAAGACCGGGTGGTGTCGGTGGCGGTCACCAAGGCCTTCGAGTTCGGCTTCGACTGCGTGGGCTGCGCGAGTACCGGCAACCTGGCCCACTCGGTCGCCGCCCACGCCGCGGCGGCGGGCATGGAGGCGGTGGTGATGGTGCCCCATGACCTGGAGGCGGGCAAGATGGCGGCCATGCGGGTGTTCGGCCCCAGGGTCGTGCGCATCGAGGGCAACTACGACGACGTGAACCGGCTGTGCAGCCAGATCGCCGACAAGTACAACTGGGCGATCGTGAACGTGAACCTGCGGCCGTTCTACACCGAAGGGGCCAAGACGCATGGGTTTGAGATCGCCGAGCAGATGGGCTGGCGGCTGCCCCAGCACACCGTTTCGCCGGTGGCCGGCGGCACGATCCTGCCCAAGATCTACAAGGCTTACAAAGAGTTCATCGAGCTGGGCCTGGTCGAAGACAACGGCGCGAAGATGTACGGCGCGCAGGCTCAGGGCTGCAACCCCATCGTCACCGCGCTCGAAGAAGACGCCGAGCTGTTCCGGCCGCAGAAGCCCGACACGATCGCCAAGAGCATCGCCATCGGCAACCCGGCCGACGGCTACTACGTGCTGAAAGACATCCGCGAGAGCGGCGGCGGCGGCGCGTCGGCGACCGACGATGAGATCGTCGCGGCGATGAAGCTGCTGGCCGAGACCGAGGGCATCTTCACCGAGCCCGCCGGCGGCACCACGCTGGCGTGCGCGATCAAGCTGATCGAAAACGGCACGATTCCTAAGGACGAATCGATCTGCGTGTGCATCACCGGCAACGGGCTGAAGACGATCGAGGCCCTGGACGGCCAGTTCGACGAAGCGGCGGCGATCCCGGCGAAGATGAAAGACTTCTCGGCGCTGATCGACGGGTGATGCTTAAGATTCCGGTGAGGCAACGCTTCGCTTTACCACAGAAGTCACAGAGGCCACAGAGAACTATAGAGGAAGACAAGACGGCGCTTCGAAATGCCTTCCTCTGTGTTCTCCGCAAAACTCAATCCTGGACCTCTGTGGTGTGCGAAGCACCGCCTTAGAGGCCCCCCGACGAAGAGACATACCATGCCCGACACCATCAACGTTGAAATCCCCGCCGCCCTCCGTCCCCAGGTCAACGACCAGGAGGCCGTCGCCGTCGAGGGCGCCACCGTCGGCGACCTGCTGAACACGATGAAGGCCGACTACCCCGAGTTCGGGGCGAAGCTGTTTAACGACGCGGGCGAGCTGAACCGCTTCGTGAACATCTACGTGAACGACGAGGACATCCGCTTCCTGGACAACCTCGACACCGCCGTGACGTCCGCCGACCAGGTCGCGGTCGTGCCCGCCATCGCCGGCGGCTGACCTCACCCCTTTTCAGGAACCCGCCATGCCCACCCCCGTGAAGCAGAAGTGCTGGCTGACCTTCGAGGGCGGCTGCCAAGACCAGCCGGTCATCTGGCAGCTGAGCCAGAAGTTCCCCCAGGTGATGTTCGACATCCGCCAGGCCCACGTGGGTGCGAAGATCGGCGTGATGGCGCTGGAGTTCACCGCCGACACGCAGGGGGAACTGGACGCGGCGCTGAAGTTCTTGGCCGACGCGGACGTGCGCGTCGATCCGGTGGAAGGCGGGTCGATGGTGGCGGGGTGATGCTCCGTGTGGCCGAAGAAGCGAGACGCAGAGACCGCAAAGAAAGATTCTCCGCGTCGTCGGCTGCACCCCGCGTTTTGGCGTTGCGGACAAGACGTGCTGCCTCCGCTAGCGTCTCCTCCGCGTGCTCTGTGCCTCTGCGGTTAACCCGTTTTTGTTGATGAAAGTGATGCCATGCCCGGACTTGACCGTTACCACCGCCAGATGCTCCTCCCCGGGTTCGGGGAAGAAGGCCAGAAGAAGCTGCTCGGCAGCTCCGCGTTGATCGTGGGCTGCGGGGCGCTGGGCACGGTGATTGCCAACATGCTGGCCCGCGCCGGCGTGGGGCACCTGATCATCGTGGACCGCGACTTCATCGAGATGACCAACCTGCAGCGGCAGGTGCTGTTCGACGAGTCGGACGTGGCCAACGCGATCCCCAAGGCCCAGGCGGCCAAGAACAAGATCGCGGGGATTAACTCCGACGTGACGGTGACCGCGGTGGTCGAAGACGTGAACCACACCAACATGGAGAAGCTGGCCCTGGGCGGCTACTCCCAAGGGCAGTGGGCGGGCAAACCCGTGGACGTGATCGTGGACGGGGTGGACAACTTCGAGACGCGCTACCTGGCCAACGACTGCGCGGTGAAGCACGGGGTTCCGTACGTGTACGGCGGGGCGGTGGGCACGGTGGGCGCCAGCTACGCGGTGCTGCCGCACACCGAAAAAGGCGACGCGGCGTGGGAGGCCGGCGAGGCGTCGGGGGCCACCCCGTGCCTGCGCTGCATCTTCGAGCAGGCCCCGCCGCCGGGGCTGAACCCCACGTGCGACACGGCGGGGGTGATCGGCCCGGCGGTGTCGATCGTGAGCAATTACCAGGTGGCCGAGACGCTGAAGATCCTCACCGGCAACCTGGACCGGGTGAGCCCGACGATGCTGAACCTGGACCTGTGGGGCAACACGTTCCGGCAGTTCAAGGTGGCCAAGGCCTACGACGTGGGCGACTGCCGCTGCTGCAAGCACCGGGAGTTCGAGTTTTTGGACGGCAAGTTCGGCAGCAGCACCACCACGCTGTGCGGCCGCAATGCGGTGCAGATCACCAACAAAGAGGCGGCGGGCGGCAAGCTGGACTTCACGGAGATCGGCCAGCGGCTGGAGGCCCACGGCACGGTGAAGGTCAACAAGTTCATGCTGCGGGCTGACATCACCGACAACGGCGAGCCGTACGAGCTGACGCTTTTCACCGACGGCCGCGCTATTGTGAAGGGCACCAAGCACGCCAACGTGGCGAAGGGTGTTTACGCGAAGTACGTGGGGGCCTGACCGCCGCCGCCGGCGGCGGCTTAAACGGTCCCACATTTAATCAGGAGTTCATGATGGCGTTCGAACAAGAAATGAAGGTCTTTGGGTTTCACCTCACGCTGGCCGAGGGCCTGATCAACGGGATCGACGCCGCGGACGCGGCGACGTCCACGTGCCCCGGCGGCCAGCACCCGGTGTGGGTGATCGGCCACCTGGCCTTTGTGGCGGGGCAGGTCACCAGCATGCTCGGCGGCACGCCGTCGATCGACATGGACCGGTGGAAGGCGCTGTTTGACGGCGGCACCGAGCTTCAGCAGGGCGTGGGTGCCTACCCCGCGTGGGATGAAGTGGTCGCGGCCTGGAAGAAGGGGCACGCCGACGTGGTGGCCCTGGCCCCCAACGCGCCCAGCGAGGCGCTGGCGGGCCCCTGCCCCTACGACTTTTTCGTGCAGGCGGGCCTGCCCACCGTGCACGATTTTCTGAGCTTCGTGCTGACCACCCACGAGGGCTACCACCTGGGGCAGCTGTCGGCCTGGCGCCGGGCCAAGGGCATGCCGCGGCTGTTCTAAAGGAGATCCGATGATCCGCAATATTCTGAACCAGCGGTTTGCCAGCAACCTCGACTACGCCCGCCGGCTGATTGAAGGGCTGAGCGAAGAGCAGGGCGACCACGCGCCCGCGGCGGGGATGAACACCCCGCGGTGGGTGGTGGGCCACTTGGCCCAGACGGCGGACAAGGTCACGCTGGGGCTGCTGTTTGCCCAGCCCCGCACGCTGGAGGGCTGGGATGCCTGGTTCGATGGCGGCACCTACCCCGGGCCGCACGCCCCCGGGCAGCCGACGCTGGCCGCGGCGTTGGCCGAGCTGGAGCGGCTTCACGACGCGGTGACCGCCGCCGTGGCCGGCCAGACCCCGGACTGGTTCGAGCGTTCGGTGCCCGAGACGTTGCCCGCGGGCTTCCGCGAGCGCTTCCCCACCACCGGCACGGCGCTGGCCCACACCATGCTCATCCACGAGATGCAGCACCTGGGCCAGCTGTCGGCGTGGCGGCGGGTGCTGGGGCTGCCGGCGGTGTAGGCCCGGCCTGTCTGCGCCGGGGCGTGCGGGGCGTACGGGGCGTTTTGCCGCGGCGACCCACGGCGCCGCTTAGTCCCGCCCCTGTCCTCCCTCCGTCCGGTGCGCCGCACGTTTTTCGCCCCACCTTTTTGTTTTCCGACCACCGGTTGCACTGTGATGATTTACCTCGACAACGCCGCCACCAGCTTCCCCAAGGCCCCGGGCGTGGGGGAAGCCACGGCGGCCTTCATCGCCAACGACGCGGCCAACCCCGGCCGGGCGGGGCACCGCATGGCGGTGGCGGCCGAGCAGGCGCTCGACGCGCTGCGGCTGAAACTCACGCGGCTGTTCAACGGGGCCAGCCACGAGCGCATGGTGTTTACGCTCAACACCACCGACGCGCTGAACATCGCCATCAAAGGGGTGGTGGGGGCGCAGCCCGCGGGCGTGGTGCCGCACGTGGTGACCACGGTGCTGGAGCACAACTCGGTGAGTCGGCCGTTGCAGGCCCTGGCCGACCAAGGGGCCATTACCCTCACACGCGTGGACTGCGACGACGCGGGGTTCGTGGCCCCGGCGGACATCGGCGCGGCCCTGACCGACGCGACGGTGCTGGTGGCCATGACCCACGCCAGCAACGTGACCGGCACGATCCAGGACGCCGCGGCGGTGGGGACGCTGTGCCGCGACCGCGACGTGCTGTTTTTGCTGGACGCTGCACAGACCGCCGGGGTGGTGACGGTGGACATCGAAGCGATGAAGATCGACCTGCTGGCCTTCCCCGGGCACAAGAGCCTGCTGGGGCCCACCGGCACCGGGGCGCTTTATGTGGGCGAACGCTGCCCGGGGCCCGGAGACGCGGCGGCGGCGGGGCGGTTCGCTCCGTTCCGCGAGGGCGGCACCGGCGGCGACTCGTCGACGCCCACGCAGCCGGCGTTGTTTCCGTATTACCTGGAAGGCGGCACGCCCAACACCGTCGGGCTGGCAGGCCTGGCGGCGGGGGTGGACCACGTGCTGGCCACGCCGTTGGCCGAGGTGCTGGCCCACGAGCAGGCGCTGTGCGCCCGGCTGATCGATGCGCTCTCCGGCGACGACCGCTTCCGCGTGCTGGGCACGAGCGACCCGGCCCGGCGGGTGGGCACGGTGTCGTTCACGGTCGCGGGTTTTGACGCCCCCGACGTCGGCTCGATCCTGGACGACAGCTTCGAGATCGCGGTCCGCCCCGGGCTACACTGTTCGCCGTACGCCCACCAGCGGTTCGGCACCTTTCCCGACGGCGCGGTGAGGGTAAGCCCGGGGGCGTTCTCGACGGCGAACGAGATCGATCAGCTAGTTGATGCGCTGCGGGCGATCGTGGAGTAAAGAGGGGGGCTTCTCCCGTGGACGAAGAACAGTCCGGCGGCGAGACGACGTACCGCATTCAAAAAAGCCGGCCCGCTCATTGAGCGGGCCGGCTTGCGTTGGTCTGGGCCGCGTGCCCCGGGGGGCCGCGTTGTCCGATGAGCCTTAGTAGCTCAGCGAGATACCGGCCCGCAGCACTGGTTCGACTTCGTCGCCGCTGTCCAGCAGATTGGCGTCGTCGTTGACGAACCACAGGTCGATGCCCGCGTGGGCAGACCACTCGCCGTATTCGGCGGGGATGTTGTCCAGAGCGACCGTGGCGACGGCGCCGATGCGGAAGAAGCCGAAGAACTCGTTGTCGCCACCGTTGTCCTGGTAGAAGTCATCCAGCGAGAAGCCGAAGGCGAAGGGGAAGGTCAGATCGACGGGAAGCGACTCGCTGTCCACGAAGGGGGCGGTGAATTCGCCGCCGATTTCCAGGTACACGTCTTCCGAGCCGTTTTCGTCGCGGGTTTCAAACGCGATCAGGGCGTAGGGGGAGAAGGCGTATTCTTCGAGGTACGCGCTGTCGTCGAACTCGGCTTTGAAGTTGAGTTCTTCGACCGAGCCGAAGTTACCCGCGGGCGAGTAGAAGCCCTGGAACTGGCCGTGCAGGGTCCAATCATCAATGGTGTAGGCCAGATCGATGTAGATGTCCGACTCGAACAAGGTGCTGGGGCTGTTGGCACCGGACTGGGTGCCCACGGCGTCGCCGCGCGACTGCAGCGAGTGCCAGGTGCCCAGGGTCAGGTCAAAGCCACTGTCGCCCAGCGAGGTGCCGACTTCGGCCCACGGCTGGATGATCAGGCCGCTGTCCTGCTGTTCGGCGCCTCGGAAGATGTAGGTCGAGACGATTTCGGCCCCGGCGGAGATGTTGAGCTGGCCGGTGTTGATCACGCGGGGCGCGTCGTAGGTGCTGGCGGGCGCGGGGTTGTAGGGGTCGGCGGACTGGGCCTGCAGGGGCAGGGCGACCGATGCGGCGGCCAATGTGGCGAAGGGCAGGGCGATGGTCTTAGACGGGCTGTGCATAGAAGTGGCTCCTTACAGCGATTTGAGGGTACCCCGTTGGGGGCAGCGGGCCGGGCCGACGGGGCGCGGTCCGAGGTCCGTGCCGGTGGCGGCAGGGTGGCGATGTGGTCGAGGCGTTGAGGCACGCATTTTCGAGATTAGTTTGCGGAAGGTTACCGCGCTTTAACCTTGGCCCACAACCAGGGGTTGGACATCGTCCTAGAGTGTTCTGTCAGGCCAAAAATTCTCTTGATTATCGGGCGCGGTGGGCACAAACGGCCGTTGGCGCCCGCCACGTCACCTCCTAATACGGGTTAACCCGCAACCGCTGGTCGCCGCCGTCTTACAGGGGGCGCATCGAATGGTTTGACCGGCTGCCGCCCATGGGAGAGGCTTCCCGTTAGGAACCGCCGCCCCGGGGGCCACGTTCCCGCAAGGCACGGTGGTTAAACCGGGTGATGCGGTGGTCTAACCCGGGGTGAGTCCGCGGTAAAGCTCTTGCACTCGCTGGCTCTGGTTCCGACGCACGGTGTCCAGCGTGAGCTGGTTGATGCGGAAGTCGCCCGCGTCATCGGCCAGCAGGCGGCAGTGTTCTTGCACCACGCCGTAGAGGAACTTGAACGCGTCGCGCGGCTGGTGCATTTGGTCCAGGGCGTCGATCAGCGTCTGGCGGGTGACGTTCTCGTCAAAGAGCGAAGTGAGGGTCAGCGGTTCGCTGCCGGTGGCCGAGGCGCAGGCGTTGAGCCGGGCCGAGCACAGGTCGTAAAGCGTGGCGCCCGACCAGCTGAGCTTCTCAATCATGTTCTGTTTGTCCAGGCGTGCTTCCTGGAAAAACGCGGGGCCTTCTTTGTTTAGCAGGTAACTGAGTTCGATGGGTAGCAGCAGCTTGAGGCCGATGCCTTCTTGCTTCAAAAACTTATTATCGAACATGGGCCAGATCAGCGAGCGCATCTTCATCGCGTCGCCGGCGACCGCGGTGGGCTCGTCCACCCGGTCCACCAGCACGGTCATGCCCGAGTAGCCCAGGCTTTGTAGCACGCCGACAAAGCGCCGGGTCAGCTGGTAGCGGGCGTCGCGGCAGTTCTGGGCATCGGTCCCGTGCTGAGGAAGCGGCTGGCCGGCCAACATGGGGCCCGAGAGCTGCCCGAAGACACCCCGGAGGGTGCCCGCGGTGCGGCCGATCGCCGGCATCTCTTTAGCGACTTTGCGTGACAGCCCCCAGGTGCGGAAGAACATTGCGCTCCAGTACACCCAGAGCACCACCGCGGCGGCGGCGCAGAGTCCCAGGGTCGGGATCATCCACCAGTCGGCCCCGCGGTGATCCCCGGCCCCCGGATTCGCGGTGACCCCGGCGACGGCTTGCGGGGCGCGTCCTTCCAGCCACCAGAAGCCCAGGGCCAGCAGGCCGGTGACGAGCATCAGGGCGACGGCCAGGTTCCGCCAGAACGACAGGGGCAAGCGCCAGCCGATCCGCAAGGTTTTGCAGAGCTTTTTCCAGCGCGGCAGGGTGATGCCCGAGGGCGGCTGGTCGTACAATCCCGCCAGCACGGCCATGTCGAGGCGCTGCTGGGCGGTGAGGCGCTTGCGGAGCACGCGCGGCTTCTCTTTGGGCAGGGGCATGGGCAGGTCGGTGCCCGGGGCGTCGTTCAGCAACGCGTCGGTGAGTTTGGTCACCGCGTGGCCCAGGATCGCGTCTTGGTGGTCCACCAGCCGGAAGTTCTGGATCACCGTGGCGGCGTCGGTGTGGCCGGCGCGGGTGAGCTTGTCCAGTACCGGGTTGAAATCGTCGTAGGCCACCACCAGCACACGCTCGCCGGTGCGGGCGGGCTTGTCGGGGTGGGTGTTGTCTTGGGCGCGGTTGTGGCTCGCCACTTCCTTGGCGAGGGTCAGGCGAATTGCGGTTTTGCCCGAGCCCTTTTCGCCGAACACCACGGCGGTAGACGGCTGGGCGATGTCGCCCATGATCTTGTCCAGGTCCGGATGGTGCATCCTGGTTTCAAACAGCCGGGCGAACACTGCGTCCAGGCGTGCTTCTTCGGCGGCGAACGGGTTTTCGATCAGCCCGTGATGAGAGAGGAAGCTGTCGACTTTCATGCGTCGGGCTCTGGGGGAAGTGAATGCGGTTTACCACCGGCGACTATACACTAGCGCGCGGCGGTCCAGATCTCGTGACGGAGTATCTCCGCCGTACCCCGACGCCTCCTCCGGAAGACCCTGGCTTTGCTTTTTGGACGTTCCGCTAGCCTCCCCGACGCCGGCGGCTTCGCGTCTCGCTTTGATGCGGGCCGCGCGGCGCCCGGGGGGCGGGTGATTGCGGTGGCCCGGCGGCTGCTCAGCGATGTGCTGACTCCCGTGTCGGCCTACCGGGCGCTGGTCCGCGGCGACGCGCGTATGGCCCCCAGCTTCTTGTTCGAGTCGGTCACCGGCGGCGACCGTGTGGGTCGTTACAGCACCCTGGGCGCGCGGCCTGTGGCCCAGGTCCTGGCCCGTGGCCACGAGGTGACGGTCGTCGATGCCCGGCGGGGCCGGGAGCGCGACGAGACGTTCCGCAGCGCCGACCCGCTGACCGAAGCGCCGCGGCTGACCGCGGGCCCGGATTTTGTCCGCGAACCGGGGCTGCCGGCGTTCACCGGCGGGTGGGTGGGCTACGTCGGTTACGACGCGGTCCGCTACGCCGAGGCCGAGAAGCTTGCCGCGCCGCCCGACGACGACCGCGGCCTGCCGGACCTGCACCTGCAGCTGTACCTGCAGACTGTGGTGTTCGATCACGTGCAGAAGACCGTGATGGTGCTGACCCACATCGACACCAACGCCTTTGGCGAGGGTGACGACCCGGCCGCCGCGGCGTGGGACACCGCCCAGCACGAGCTGGACGAGCTGGAATCGCGTCTGCTGGACGACGACCGCCCGCCGCTGCCCACCCCGCGGGCGCACGTGGCGCTCTCCACCGCCACGCCCGACCCGGGCGAGTCGAACATGCCCGCGGGCGGCTACGCGGCCGCGGTCCAGCGCTGCCAGGAGTACATCGGCGCCGGCGATGCGTTTCAGATCGTGCCCTCGCAACGCTTTGAGCGCGCCACGAAGGCCGACCCGTTCGACGTCTACCGCACGCTGCGGGTGGTCAATCCCTCGCCGTACATGTTCTATTTGCAGACCCGCGGCGCCGTGCTAGTCGGATCCAGCCCTGAAATTTTGGTGAACGTGACCGGCCGCAGCGTGACCAGTCGCCCGCTGGCCGGTACCCGGCGCCGCGCAGCCGATCCGGCGGCCGACGTGGCCTTGGCCGACGACCTGCAGGCCGACCCCAAAGACCGCGCCGAGCACGTGATGCTCGTAGACCTGCACCGCAACGACATTGGCCGCGTGGCGCAGCCGGGCACGGTCGAACTGCCCGAACTACTGGCGGTCGAGCGCTATTCGCACGTGATGCACCTGAGCTCGACCGTCACCGGCACGCTGCGCGACGGTGTGGACTGCTGGGACGCGCTACGGGTGAGCCTGCCGGTGGGCACGGTGAGCGGGGCGCCCAAGGTGCGGGCCATGCAGATCATCGACGAGCTGGAGCCCACACGCCGCGGGCCGTACGGCGGGGCGGTGGGCTACGCCGACTTCGCCGGCAGCCTGGACATGTGCATCGCGCTGCGCACGATGGTGATCCGGCCCCGGCCGCCCGCGGTGGCTGAGCCCTCGGGCGGCGCGGGCTGGACGGTCCACATCCAGGCCGGTGCCGGCGTGGTGGCGGATTCAGACCCGCAGGCGGAGCACGAAGAAACCGTGAACAAAGCTGCGGCCCTGGCCCGCGCGGTGGATCTGGCCGAGCAGCTGTTTGCGGCCGGCCCGACGGGCGCCCCGCGGCCGGGCGGGGAAAGCGCGGCCGCCCGTGGCTGATCCCGCCCGCCTCGCCGCGGCGCTGGTCGTGGTCCGACTGGCCGCCCGCTTCCCCGACCTGCCCCTGGCCGAGCCGGACACCTCCCGGCTCTCGGACGCTGACACGCGCCTGTGCACGGCCATCCACCGCCACAGCCTACAGCGGTGGATGACCATCGAAGCCGTGCTGCAGGGAGCCCTGCGGCAGCCGGTGGCCAAGCTCGACCCGGTGGTGCGGGGCGTGATGGTCAACGCCGGCGCCCAACTGCTGTTCATGGACCGGCTGCCGGACTACGCCGTGATTGACAGCGCCGTCGCACTGACCCGTAAGTTGGATCGCAAGCGGGCCACGGGGCTAGTCAACACCACGCTGCGCAAAGCGGCGGGCTTCGTGGCCGGGCCCGACGACCGGCCCTGGACGCCCGCGGCCGACGCGGTGCCCCTGGCGGCGGCTGACGCCGACGCGCCGGCAACCGTGCGGTTGAACCGGCCGCTGCTGCCCAAGCCCGACAACCTGCTGGCCCACCTGTCGGCGGCCGCCAGCCTGCCGCTGCCACTGTTACAGCGGTGGTTCAAGCTCTTTGGGCGCGAGCGTGCCACGGCGCTCGCGTTGCAAAGCCTCGCGTCGCCTCGCACCTACGTCATCGATCAAGAAACCCCGCGGCTCTGGGAAGGCACGCACGCCGAGCTGATCGACTTTTTGGCCGCGGCGCCGGGCCGGCGGGTGCAAGACCCCGCGTCGTTGGCCTCGGTCGCCGTGGCCCGGTCCGCGGGGCTCACCCCCACGCGGGTGCTGGACCTCTGCGCCGGGCGGGGCACCAAAAGCCGGCAGCTGTCGGCGGTGTTCCCCGACGCGCAGGTGGACGCCTGGGACCCCGACCCGGTCCGGGCCGTGGACCTGGCGCTGGCCGCCGACGCGGTGGACAACCTGCGGGCCCTGGACGCGGCACCCACGGCCGCTGGTCCGCCGCCGTACAACCTGGTGGTCCTCGACGTGCCGTGTTCCAACACCGGCGTGCTCGCCCGCCGCGCGGGCGCCCGCTACCGGTCAACGGTGCGCTCCCGTGCGTCGCTGGTCGCCTTGCAGCAAGGCATCATCGCCGCGGGGCTGCGGCAGCTGGCCCCGGGCGGGCATCTGCTCTACTGCACCTGTTCGATCGACCCGGAAGAAAACCAGGAGCAGGTGCAGTGGGCCCTGGCCCATGCCCAAGGCGGCGCGCTGCGGGCCGAAAACACCCTGCTGCCGGTCGCCGGGCCCCGGGGCCACGACGGCAGTTACCATGCTCTGATCCAGTCTCCCGGCCCGTGAAGCCACCAGCGGGGCGAATGCCCAGCGGAAGGACGACGCCATGCCCGTCGAAATGGAAGTCGCCCGGGTGCTGGCCAGCGACACTCAAGACCTTCACTTTGTGGAGCTGCGCGAAGTCGGATCATCGGGCGCCGCCCCCTCGCGTACGTTCCCCATCGTCATCGGCCACGCCGAGGCCTCGGCGGTCCGCCGCCGGCTGCTGGGCGAGGCGTCGCCTCGGCCCCAAACCCACGACCTGTTGGGTGACGTGATCCACACCCTGGGGTTTGAGATTCAGTGCATCGAAATCACCGAGCTTCACGAGCACACCTTCTTTGCTCGCCTGTGCTTGCGGTCTTCTTCGGACCCCCAACACCGCGTTGACGTTGACGCCCGCCCGTCCGATGCGATTGCCTTGGGCGCGGCCAGTCAGGTGCCTATTTTCGTCGATGAGGGCGTTTTGGCCGTGGCGTGCCCGCCCGACGAGCCGGCGTGAATAGGATCCTGGGGCATCCGAAAAAAAGCCCGCTTGACAGGCTGACGGCGGACCCTAGACTACCCGGCTCCCCGTCGCGGGCCCTGGTTCGCTCGACGCGGGCTATTCCCGGCCCCTCCGTCCCCCTCCGCAGTTCGATGAGCCCCCGATGACCGCTGGCAAGATCCGAATCCGAATGGAAGCTTACGACCACCAGGCGCTCGACGCCTCGGCTCGTGAGATCGTGGACCACGCCAAGCGGACTAACGCAAAGGTTGCTGGTCCGGTGCCGCTGCCCACCCGCATCGAGCGGTACACCGTTCTTCGCTCCCCGCACATCGATAAGAAGTCGCGGGAGCAGTTCGAAATCCGCACACACAAGCGGATCATCGACATTAAAGAGCCCAGTGCCCGCACCGTCGAGGCGCTCAACCGTCTGGTCGTTCCCGCCGGCGTCTTCGTGAAAATCAAGGCCTAATCCCCCGTTCGTACCCGCCTCGCACCATCAAACAGGGCGCGATCCTCTCCCGCCTGACGGGAAGATCCGGCGAGCAGCCCTCGCCACCCCCGGAGATCCATTTCATGTCCACTGCAATCCTTGGCCGCAAAATCGGGATGACTCGTCTCTACGATGACGCTGGCAACAACGTGCCTGTCACCGTGGTTGAAGCCGGCCCCTGTTTTGTCACGCAAGTGAAAACCGCGGAAGTTGACGGCTATGACGCCGTGCAGCTCGCCTTCGAAGATCTCAAGCCCCGTAGCTCGACATTCCCGCTGATCGGCCACGACGCTAAGGCTGGGGTCGGGCCCAAGCGTTTCCGCCGCGAGGTGCGTCTTAAAGACGGTGGGGCGGCAGGCTACGAAACTGGGCAAAAAATCACCGTCGACTCGTTTGCGGGCATCAAGTTCTGCGACGTCGTCGGTACCAGCAAAGGCAAGGGTTTTCAGGGGCCCATGAAGCGTCACGGATTCGCGGGTCAGGAAGCCAGCCATGGTGTCGAGCGAAAGCACCGTTCGCCCGGTTCGATCGGTGGGCGTTCTTCGAACCTGGGGACCGGCAAGCCGAAAAAAGGTATCCGCATGGGTGGGCACATGGGTGCCGAGCGGGTGACCGTCCGATCGCTTAGGGTGATCGGTATCGATACAGAAAAGAACCTGCTCCTGATCCATGGCCCGGTGCCCGGGCCTAAGCAGGGGCTCCTTTACGTCCGGGCGGCAACCCGGCTTTACAAAGGCAAGGCCAAGATCGCTCAGGCGGGGTAAGTCGCCGCGGGTGAACCGGCCGTCTTGTGACGGCAGGCCCCGCACGCGAAACTTCCCCGGCGCCACAATCCGGCCCCGCACCGAGTCGGTCGTTTGCCCTTCCAAGCAGAAGGCTTCCCCGGCGAAACGCACGCAGCCCCCGGCCAGGTCCCGTTGACCTCCCGCGGCCCGTAGGTAAGAACCATGATCGATATCCACGTCTATAACGAGTCGGGTGCCGAGGCCGGCACCGTCCAGATCGACGAGCGTCTCCTGGGTGGCTCGGTCCGTCCGGGTCTGCTCAAGCAGGCGTTTGTGCGCTACCACGCCAACCGCCGCTCGATCAACGCCACGACCAAAAACCGAGGCATGGTCGAAGGGTCCACCCGGAAACTCTACAAGCAGAAGGGGACCGGCAACGCCCGTCGCGGTGACAAGAAGGCCAACATCCTCCGCGGGGGTGGTTCGGCCCACGCCAAGGTCGGTCACCGCTGGCGGCAAGACATGCCCGTCAAAATGAAGCGCCTGGCCAACCGCAACGCGCTCCTGGCCAAGGCGATCGACGGTGAGATTCGGCTCATCGACATCCCGGCTTACGACAAACCCAGCACCAAGAAGTTCTCCGCCTTGCTGGCAGCCCTCAAGATCGACCGTTCGTGTCTGATCGCCCTGCCTGACGTCACCAGCCCGGAAGCTGCGTCGTCGAAAAACCTCGAAAATATCACCGTCACCCAGATCGACCGGCTTAACGCCTTCGACCTGCTGAACCACCGCTACGTCGTCGTGCCCAAGGCCGCCTTCGAAGCGTATTTGGCCCGCGTGACTCAAGGCGTCAAGACCCACGAACCTGCGGAGGCCGCGTAAAGCCATGCACCTCGAACCCACCTACATCATCAAGAAGCCTCTCGTCACCGAGAAGAGCACTTGGGAATCGACGGATCGCAACCGCTACGCCTTTGAGGTCAACCTCAAGGCCGGCAAGCGGCAGATCAAGGCTGCGGTTGAAACCCTCTACGGCGTGCGCGTCGAGAGCGTCGCGACCCAGATCCGTAAAGGCAAGTACTTTCGCACCCGCTTTGGCCCTGCCAAAAGCTCCAACTGGAAAAAGGCCATCGTGCAGGTTCACGCCGAAGACCGTATCGAGATCTTCTGATCCCGCCATCACCTCGCCTTTTCAAGCCCGGCGGACCCCTTCCGCCGCCCGCAAACGCCTCGTAACGAGTCCTCATCATGGCCATTCGCAACTACAAGCCGACGACGCCCGGCCGGCGTGACGCCTCGGTCAACCTCTACTCGGAAGTGACCAAAAAGTCACCCGAGAAGACGCTGCTGAGTAAGAACAAGAAGTTCGGTGGCCGCAACAACCAGGGCAAGATTACCGTGCAGAGTCGCGGTGGCGGCAACAAGCAGCGCTACCGCCGCATCGACTTCTCGCGCAAGAAAGATGACGTCGTCGCCACCGTGGTGGGCATCGAATACGACCCCAACCGCTCGGCCAACATCGCGCTCTTGCAGTACGAAGACGGTGAGAAGCGCTACATCATCGCTCCCATTGGCTTGACCGACGGCATGAAGGTCGTTAGCTCGGCCGAGAAAGCCGAGCCACAGGTGGGCAACAGCATGCCCCTGGGCAAGATCCCCACCGGCCTCAATGTGCACTGCATCGAAATGGTTCCGGGAAAGGGCGCCCAGTTTTGCCGGTCCGCCGGCACCTACGCCCGCCTGACCAACCGCGAAGGCAAATGGGCGACCCTGGTATTTCCCTCGGGTGAAGTCCGCCAGGTTTCGGTGGACGCCCGGGCCACGCTGGGACAGGTGGGTAACACCGACCACAACAAAACCAGCCTGGGCAAGGCGGGCAAGAGTCGCCATTTAGGCCGCCGGCCGCACACCCGCGGCATGGCTAAGAACCACCACGAACACCCCATGGGCGGCGGCGACAACAAGTCGTCGGGCAACCGCCCTCCGGCCCAGCGGTCGGGCACCCTGGCCAAAGGTGGACGCACCCGCAAGCCCGGCAAGGGCAGCAACAAGCGGATCATCCGCCGTCGGGTGTCCAAGAGGTACGGTCAGCTCAAAGTTAAGTAAGCCGTTTACCGGCAGTATTTTTTCCACGTTACGAACGCATTCGCCGGCCCGTCGCCGGCCGTTAAGAAACCCAAGGCAACGACATGGCACGCAGTCTAAAAAAAGGCCCCTACGTTGACTTTAAGACCTACCGCAAGGTCGAAAAGCTCAACCAAATGGACAAGCACGAGCCCATCAAGACTTGGGCCCGGGCCTGCACCATCGTGCCCGAATTTGTCGGCCACACGTTCTTGGTTCACAACGGTCGCTCGTTCCTCAACGTGTTCGTTACCGAAGACATGGTCGGCCACAAGCTGGGTGAGTTCAGCCTGACTCGCCAGTTCCGCTCCCACACCACCGGCACCAAGGCCCAGCGGGCGGCGCAACGCTAACCCCTCTCGTTCTGGTTTTGCCGGCCTACCGGCACCGTTTTCCGCCTCCCAACCCACCGACCCCCTGCAACGCCATGGCCTACACCAACGTCCACCGCATGGCCCGCATCAGCCCGCAGAAAGCGCGGCTCGTTGTGGGTCTGATCCGCGGCAAGCGCTACTCCGACGCCCTCAACACGCTAGAGATGTCTAAGCTTCGCGCCGCGGTGCTAGTTAAAAACGCCCTGGTTGCGGCATACCACAATGCCGACCAGGCTGAAGCCAACGTCCGCAATCTGGTGGTGAGCGATGCCCGGGTAGATGCCGGGCCCACTATCAAGCGGTTTCAGCCTAAAGACCGGGGCCGCTCGCACAAAATCCTCAAGCGCACCAGCCACATTACCGTGAGTGTTGACGAGGGCTAATCCTTACCGGCGGCCCGGCCGTCTCTCCTGATCGACTGACCGACCGCCGCACCGCGGCAACTCCCCCAGACGCGACCCACGTCGCGATTGCGAGAAACCCACCATGGGACAAAAAGTTCACCCCTTCGGCTTCCGTGTCGGCATCACCGAGGCTCACCGCAGCCGTTGGTATGCGCCGACCAAGGCCTTTTACGGCGAACTGCTGATCGAAGACGAGCGGATCCGCCGCTACCTCGACCGTCAGCTGAACCGCCGGCCCCCATTCGCCGCGGTGTCGGACATCCATATCGAGCGGACCCGTGAAGAGTTGAAGATCATCGTCAAGACGGCCCGTCCGGGCTTGGTCATTGGTCCCAAGGGAGCCGAAATCGACCGACTCACCGGTGAGCTGCAACACCTCACTGGCCGGAATGTGTCGATGAACTGCATCGAAGTCAGCAATCCCGATGCGGAGAGTAAGCTGATATGCGAGTCCATCGCCGAGCAGATGGCCAAGCGGGCTAGCTTCCGCCGCGTGATGAAGATGAAGGCCGAAACGGCCATGAATGTGCCCGGCGTCCTGGGCATCAAAATCATGCTTTCAGGCCGTCTGGGCGGCCACGAGATGAGCCGCAGTGAAGAGATCCGCATGGGCGCCGTGCCCCTGCAAACCCTGCAGGCCAATATCGATTATGGCTTTGCCGAAGCCCGCACCACCTACGGCATCATCGGGGTAAAGGTGTGGATCTACAAGGGCACCTTCGCCAGTCTCGCCGAAGGCGAGATCGAGTCGAAGGCCGCCGGGGCCCGCCCCCGTGCCCGCGGCAACTACTAATTGGAGTCGGGCCTCCGGCCCGAGCGGCTGGCGCCGTCACCGCCTCGACCCTGTCCGAACCCAACCGAAACGAATGCGACCGTTGACGGCCGCTTGAACCCGAGAGCCTCCCATGCCCCTTCTCCCCAAACGCGTAAAGTACCGCAAGCAGCAACGCGGCAAGATCCGCGGCGTCGCCAGCCGCGGCAACAAGGTCTCGTTCGGCGATTACGCCCTGCAGCTGACCGAAGGTGGTCTGCTTACGGCCCGTCAAATCGAGGCTGGCCGTATCGCCGCCCGTCAATACGTCGCCCGCGAAGGGAAGCTCTACGTCCGAGTGTTCCCGGACAAGCCGATGAGCAAGAAGCCGCTAGAGCAGCGCATGGGTAAAGGCAAGGCGGAGCCGGAGTTCTGGGCCGCCCGGGTGAAGCCCGGCACCGTGGTTTACGAGCTCGCGGGGGTGCCCCGCGACATCGCCAAGAAGGCCTTTGTCCGCGTGGCCCACAAGCTTCCGTTCAAGTGCCGCTTTGTTGAACGCCGCGGCCTTGCGTCCTGACCTGGCCTGGCCACCCGATTCGACCGTCCCCGAAACCCGCCCGACTATTTCCGCCCCCTCGGGGGCAAGGCAAGCACCATGAACGCCGCCGAAGTCAAAAAGATGAGCGACGCCCAGCTCACCGAAACGGTGAAGCAGGTCCGTAACGAGCTCTTCGAGCTCCGCAACCAAGCCGTCACTCAGAAGCTTGAAAACCCCCAGCGCCTCGGCGAGCTCCGCAAGGATGTTGCCCGCGTGTTGACCGAACAGCGCAGCCGTGAGCTCGCCAACAGCTCGAAATCGGAGTCTAACTAAACCATGGCCACCACCACCACGCAATCCGCGCGTCCCCTGCTTGGCACCAAAATCGGTGTCGTCACCAGCGATAAACGCGACAAGAGCCGCACCGTCACCGTTGCCTACAAGGTCCGCCACCCCAAGTACGGCAAGTTCATCAAAAAGACCCAGAAGTTCCAGGTCCACGATGAACAGAACGCCTCGAAAGAAGGGGATCGGGTTGAGATCGCCTCTTGCCGACCGCTAAGCAAGACCAAGAGCTGGCGTCTGGTCCGGGTGGTCGAGGAAGCGTTGCCCCCGGTGACCAATATCCCTGCCCCCGAAATCGAGAAGTCCGCCGAAGAGGCCTGAGTCGCTTCGAAGCCCCACCTTTTGTTAGATCCCCTTTAGCCCTTTAGACGCCTCCCGGTGACTTTCACTCCGGAATGGCCAAGGCCCACCGCCATGATCCAGCAGGAATCCAGAGTCGACGTCGCGGACAACTCCGGCGCCAAGATCGCGTATGTGATCCGGGTGCTCGGTACCTCAACGGCCCGCGGCAAAACCACCCGGCCCTGTGCCGGGGTTGGCGACAAAGTTGTTTGCTCGGTTAAGAAGGCGCTGCCCGGCAGCGATCTAAAGTCGGGCACGATTGTCAAAGGCGTCGTGGTGCGGACCAACTACCCGATCCGTCGCAAAGACGGCAGCTACGTGCGTTTTGACAAGAACGCCATCGTACTGATCGACGACGATGGGAACCCCCGCGGCACCCGTATCTTCGGTGCCGTCGCCCGCGAGCTTCGCGAGCAGAGTTATATGAAGATTGTTTCCCTCGCATCGGAGGTGGTTTGATATGGCACGACACATCCGCAAAGGCGACACCGTGATGGTGACCGCAGGCCGTAAAGAAGACCGGGGCCGGACCGGCGAAGTGCTCCGCGTAGTCACTGCCGACCACCCCGACGACGTCCGGGTGGTGGTGCAGGGCATCAACGTCCGCTCCAAGCACCTGAAGCGCAGCCAGGCCAATCCCCAGGGAGGCACCATCCAAATCGAGGTGCCCATCCACGCGTCAAACGTGAGCCCGGTGGATAAAAACGGCAAGCCCACCCGCGTCCGTTTTGAAACCAAGGACAACGGAGCCAAGATCCGTGTTGCCGCCACCACCGGTGAGCAGCTGGGTCCGGAGCTGAAGAAGGCCCGTTAACCGGCCCCGTTCGACCCACCCCCACGACCCAACCCGGGCCCCGATCCCGGAATCGAATCGAGTAAGTCATGAGCACCACCTCTGCCCCCGTCGCCCCGCCGCGGATGAAAGAGAAATTCAACGGCCCCGTTGCGGAAAAGATCCGTCAGGAGTCGAGGATCTCGAACCCGATGGCCATGCCCAGCCTGGACAAGATCATTGTCAATGTGGGGATGGGCAATCAGATCGAGGGCACCAAACTCAACGCCAAGGCCAAGGAGCAGGTGGTCAAAGACCTTGCGCTGATCACCGGCCAGAAGGCCGTCATGACCAAGGCCCGTAAATCGGTCGCGAACTTTAAGGTCCGCACCGGCTATGAAAATGGCGCCATGGTGACGCTCCGTGGCGAACGGATGTGGGAGTTCTTTGACCGCCTGGTCAGCCTCGCGATCCCCCGGATTAAGGACTTCCGTGGCTTCAGCCCCAAGAGCTTCGACGGCCGCGGAAGCTACTCTTTCGGCCTGACCGAACAGGGGATCTTTCCTGAAGTCGACATGGCCAGTGCCCAGCACACCTTCGGTATGCATGTCACGCTGGTGTTCAAGAATTCCACCAATGACATCTCGCGTCTGGCGATGACCGAGATGGGCTTTCCCTTCCGTAAACCGCCGGTGAAAAAGTAGGCTTCAGCGCCCACAGCCCTCCAGACCACCCGTTCTAACCGAGATTGCAACACCATGGCCTCACGCTCCACCATCACCCGCAACGACCGCGTCAAGAAGACCGTCGCGAAGTACGCTGAGAAACGCGCCGCCCTCAAGAAGGCCGGAGACTACGCGGGGCTGGCCCAGCTTCCCCGCGACGCCAGTCCGACCCGAGTGCGTAACCTCTGTGCCTTGACCGGCCGCAGCCGCAGCGTGTACCGCAAGTTCCAGATTTCGCGGATCAAACTCCGCGAGCTTGCCCTCGAAGGTAAGGTCCCGGGCATGCGTAAAGCTTCCTGGTAAGCATCCTATCGTCCGCCGCGGCCGCCGTTTGCTGGCTCCGCTCCCCCTGAATTGATCCCCCGCGTCGTCCCCGCGACGCCTGACGCCCGAGAGAACTCCCGCCATGGCCCTGAGCGACCCCATTGCCGACATGCTCAACCGCATCCGCAACGCCGCGCTGAACCACAGCCCGTCGGTCGATTGCAAGAATTCGAAGGTCTGCACCGGCATCGCCAAGGCGCTGACACACGAGGGCTACGTCAAAGGCTACGACGTGATCGACGACGGCCGCCAGGGTATCCTGCGGGTTCAACTGAAATACGGCCCCAACGGTGAACAGCTGTTCCACAAGATGCAGCGGCAGAGTAAACCCGGATGCCGGGTGTACGCGAAGGTCGACGAGCTGCCTCGGCCGCTGGCAGGCCTGGGTGTGGCGATCCTCACCACCCCCAAGGGCGTGCTGAGTGACCGTCAGTGCCGCGAAGAAAACGTCGGCGGCGAAATGATCTGTATCGTCGAATAATGCAGGTGTTGAACTACGAAGTTCGAAGTGTTTCGGACCGAACGTTTTAAAGCTAAGGCCAGTCCTTCATCGGCGGCCTGACAACCTCGGGACAACCGAGACGAGAGCAACCATGTCACGCATTGGAAAAAAACCAGTCGAGCTGCAAGGAACCACCGTCAAAGTCAGCGGCCGGGAAATCTCGGTCAACGGCAAGGGCGGTACGCTCACCTATGTGCACCGCCCGGAAGTGTCGGTGACGGTGGATGACGACGCCAAAGAGGTGGTCGTGACCCGGCAAGACGACAGCAAGATCTCCAAGGCTATGCACGGCCTGACCCGCTCACTGATCGCCAACATGATCGAAGGCGTCACCAAGGGCTACAGCATCGTGATGGAAGTCCACGGTGTGGGCTACACCGCGGCGGTGCAGGGCAACAAGGTGAAGCTGAAGCTGGGTTACGCCGACGAGCGGATCGTGGAAATTCCCGGCGGAGTCACCGTGGTGGTGAAGCCCGGCAGTGCTATGAGTGAAGTGACCGTGACCGGCATCGACAAGCAGTTGGTCGGCCAGACGGCGGCCGCCATGCGGCAGCACCGCAAGCCAGAGCCGTACAACGGTAAGGGCGTGCGGTATCAGGGCGAGCAAATAATCCGTAAGCAAGGTAAGGCATTCGGTAACTGATTGCTCCGTCAAGTTTTTCGTCTTTGGGGCTAGCCTCAGAGGCGTACGATACGGCCACAAGCCGCATCGGCGTGGAGATGCAAGCGAACCGTGCTTCGCCCACATTCGCAAGACCACGTCCGCAACAGGACATCCGTGAGATAGATGCAGCGAAAAGAGGGTTCCTGCCCTCGCTCCGAAAAACCCCAACCCCCGACCGCACCGGTTTGCTGCGGACCCGACCATGGACAAGAACAAGCAGAAAACCCTCCGCCGGACTCGCCGCAAGACAGGTATCCGCAAGCGTGTGTACGGCACCGCCGAGTCTCCGCGGCTTTCGATCTTCCGCAGCAGCAAACACGTCTATGCGCAGGTGATCGACGACGCGACGGGCACCACGCTGGCCGCGGCCAGCTCGGTGGCAGACAAGCTCGAAAAGGGCGGCAACATCGAAGCCGCCGTGGCCGTGGGCAAGTCGATCGCCCAGAAAGCCAAGAGTGCGGGGGTGGAAACCGTCGCGTTTGATCGCAACGGCTTTCGCTTCCACGGCCGAGTGAAGGCCCTGGCCGATGCGGCCCGTGAGGGCGGCCTGAAATTCTGACTCGAGCCGCTAGCCGCTAGCCGTTAGCCGTTAGTAAGCAATGCTCCCCGCACCGATTTAAACACGACCCCAACCCAAACTCTTCTTGCTAGCGCAGCTCTTTGGAGCCCCGGGCTAGTGGCTAAAGGCTAAAACGATGGCTGAATACCTCGACGACGGTAACTCCCTTGAATCCACCACGGTGGCGATCAACCGCACGGCCACCACCGTGAAGGGGGGGCGTCGCATGAGCTTCTCCGCTCTGGTGGTGGTGGGCGACCGCAGCGGCAGCGTGGGTGTGGGCTACGGCAAGGGTCGTGGCGTGCCCGCGGGCATTGAAAAAGCCCAAAAAGACGCCCGCAAGAACCTGTTCAAGGTCAAAACCCATGGGGGCACGCTGCCCCACGAGGTGCTGGGCCGCAGCTGTGCGTCGAGCGTGAAGCTTATCCCTGCTTCGCCGGGTACAGGCGTGATCGCTGGCGGCACGGTGCGTGCGGTGCTGGAAATGGCCGGTATTCGTGACTGTCTGACCAAGGCCTATGGCAGCACCAACAAGATCAACCTATGCCGGGCCGCCATTGACGCTCTTGAGAAACTCCGCACGCGTGAAGAGATCGCCGCTCTGCGTGGGGTGACCATCGAGTCGAGCACCGTGGACGAGATGATGATCGCGGCCAAGAAGTTCATGACCGAGTCCGAGACCGCGGGCGGCAGCAAAATGGCGGCGCCGCAGAACACCGTGGGCAAGGGCAAAGACGGTCGCCGCGGCGGCAACCGCGGACGCGGTGGCCCGGGTACCGGTCGTGGCCGCAGC
>CALLPP010000022.1 GCA_938015655.1 uncultured Algisphaera sp. | reverse complement strand
CGCGCGCCACGATTCGAGGCCATCACTGTCAAGGCGCACATAACGCGCGCCCCTATCCCCGGTAAGCGCACCGCCGCGGGGGCGGCCGACACCCGCTGCTGGGGCGCCAACGGATCACGCCGCGCCACCGACGCCACGGTCCAAGGCTGGGCCCCGCCCACCCCTTCTTTCTGCGGCCGCAACACCACCCGGTCCGTCACGCCCCCCCGGGCCCAGCCCCGCCCGTGGTTAGCCAACGTAAAGCCCATGCTCAACACCCCGCCTGCCGCCACCGTGTCGGGCGCGCGCACCGCGGCCACCACCACCTCGGGCGTCGCCGATGCCGCCTCCACCCACATCACCCGCGCCGCGGGCCGCGACCACGCCCCACCGGCCCGCCGCGCGCGGGCCAACAACCACCCCGGGCCTGCGTGCTCCGGGCCCGCGTCCCACGGCATGGCCACTGCCCCCCCCACCACCTCGCCCCCCCGGGCCGCCGCCACGTCCGCCGCCTTGTCGTCCCACCGCCCGCCGCGCGACCACTGCACGCGGACCTCCACCGGGCCTTCAACCGCCGTCGGGCCGGCTCCCGTCCCCGCGCCGGCGGGTCGCAGCCGCAGCGCAAGCGGCAGCGTCTGCCCCGCCTCCACCTCTGCCGCGCCCGGCTCCCACACCACCTCCACCCCCTCCACGCCCGCAGAGCCCGGGCCCCGTAACACCGCAGCCATCACCGGCACCAACCACGCGTGCGCCGCCAAGGCCAGCCCAAAGCACACCGCCAACGCCCACGCCTCCGCGCCCAGGCCGCTGTGCTCGCCGGTCGGTGTTGTCTGCTTCACGAGCCGCTCCCTGCCTGCACCCACGCCCTAAAACCCCGTGGCCGGGGCTCGGGCCCCAGCCTCCTCGGGTGTACCAACCATCACCACGTCCCGCACACCCGCCCGGTCGATCGCCTGCAACAAACCCCACAGTGCCCCCGCCCGGTCCCCGCCCGCCCCCGCCTGGTCCGCCAAACTCACGTACAGCGTCGAACGCTCCGGGGCCTCCACTAGCTCCGCCAGCAACCCCGACAATCCGTCGGGCGATACCGCTTGCCCATCAAAGGTCAACCCCCCGTCGGGCTGCAACACCAACAAACGCACCGCACCCGCGGGCGACGTGGCCGCCGCCGACCCCGCCACCGGCGCCAAGGTCACCCCCCGCGTGTCCGCGCGGATCATCACAACAAAGCTGCTGATAAAAAAAGTCAGCAGCAAAAACACCACGTCTAGCAGCGGCATTAGCTCTAGGCGCGGCGAAAAGTCAGTACGTCGAATGCGGGACATGCCTACAGCCTAGAGCGTGTGCGCCGACGCAGGCGACATCCCATCTCCGGCTTCACGGTTCGTATTGTCGCACCGCGCCCATCAAGGCGGCGGCACCAACAAGCCCCCTCAGAGCCAGCCAAAAAAACCGGCCCCACAAAGGGCCGGCTAAAGCAGCACGGGGCACACTAAACGACGCGTCAGGCGTCGGCACGCCGGCGGCGGGCCAACAGCCCCCCCAAGCCCAGCAAAAGCGCGGCGGTTGACGGTTCGGGAATCACGTTGGGCAGCACCACCTCAAAACCCAGATCCTCAAAAATCGCCACCGTGGTGTTGCTCAAAAACGTCTGGTCGATGTTGGGGCCCAAAAAGCCCGTCAACAGCTCGTTCTCAATTCCCCGCCCGAAGATGTCGGTGAGCCCGGCCCCCTCATCCAGGTGACCATTGGCCGTGCCCGGGCCGCCGTCCAACTCAATGGGCACAAAAGTGGCGTCGGGATCAAACTCGTCTTGAAACGCGGCCAGCCCGTTAGCCCCGGTGAATTGCCCCGAGCCATCGACGGCAAGACCATTGTCATCGAACAGAAGCCCGAACCCCAGGGTATGCGCAACCTCGTGGTTGATGACGCTGGCGTTGGGCACCGCACCAAAATCAGACGTGTCCAGCGTGATGGCCCCGGATTGCGTGGCCCTCGTGCTGTCGGTCACAAAAGTAAACCCCCCTTGGTCGAATAAGAAACCGGTGATCCCACCAAACCCCAAGACCCCGCCTGCACCGTCGATGTTTTCCAGCGTAATGTCGATCTCAATCCCGTCCAGGGTGACGCCGGGCTGATACCCCACGATCACCGACTCCCAAAACGCGGCTGAGGCCTCAAACGCCTGCTGCTGCGCGGTCGTCACCGTGCTCAAAAAGTTAAACCGTATATCGAAGACACCGGGTGTGGGCGACCCCACCGCCGACTGGGTCTGGGTCCCCGCAGCCGGCAACGCCGGCAGAGCGTTGGGCAAGGCCACGCTGTTGGACACCCCCGCCAGCGGCCCGGGACATCCTTCATGCCCTCCGCAATGCGCCGATGCCTGCGAAGACAACCCCGCCGCGGCGACCACACCAACAACCATCGATGATTTCAACATTTCGTAGGCTCCTCGGACGTAATAAAGAACAACACAACCTTTTAATGCCACCGCCCGGCTTTAGAGCCAGAACCAAGGGCCTCAACTCAAGCTAACAGATCGCCCCCTATTCTGACACAAAAAAGCGTCATTCAAGCTATTTTGCACCGCCCGGCCATGCGATGCGCGAAAAACGTTCAACCCCTCCGCACCGCCGCCCACGCGGCGGCCACCTGGTCCGCATCGGCATCGTCCACGATCACCACCTCGCCGATCCGCGTGGGCAGCACCAGGCGGATCCGGCCGTCACGCACCTTCTTGTCCATCGCCATCGCTTTCAAAAGAATCGCGTCGTCCGCCAGCCCGTCGCCGCGAGAGGGCAAGCCCACGGCCTCCACCGCGGCCACGATCCGGTCGCCCACCGCCGCATCACACAGCCCCCGCCTCTGGGCACACCGCGCCGCGGCCACCATGCCGATGGCCACCGCCTCGCCGTGCTTAAATCGCGTACCAAAGGCCGCCGTCGCTTCAATCGCGTGGGCAAAGGTGTGACCGAAGTTTAAATGCGCTCGCTCGCCCGCCTCGCGTTCGTCGGCCACCACCACGTCCGCCTTGATTTTCACGTTGCGGGCAATCAACTCGACCAAGGCCGCTTCATCCAGCCCCAAGATCGCCGCGGCGTTCGCCCCGATCCAGTCAAACAGCGTCGGATCACGGATCACCCCGTGCTTCAGGCATTCGGCCAGCCCGCACCTCAGCTCGCGTTCGGGCAGTGTCTCCAGCACCCGCGGGTCGCACACCACCGCCGCGGGCTGATGAAACGCGCCGATCAGGTTTTTACCTTGCGGCACGTTAACCCCGGTCTTACCGCCCACGCTGGCATCCACCATCGCCAGCAGCGTGGTCGGACACTGGATCACCGGCACCCCGCGCAGGTACGTCCCCGCGGCAAAACCCGCCACGTCGCAGCAGATCCCGCCGCCCAGCGTCACCACCGCGTGGCCGCGTTCAAGCTTGTTTTCCAAAAAAATCTCGTACAGGTTCCGCACCGTACCGAGCGTTTTTTTCTTCTCACTCACGGGAATCACCGCCACCGCCGTGTCGACACCGCCCTCTTGCAACGCCTTGGCCACCGTGCGCCCGTGGTGCGGCTCCACCCCCTCGTCGGTCACCAGCACCACCCGATCCGCCGACGGCACGGCCCCCCGTACGACACCCGCCAAGCCCTCCAACGCGCCCGGCGCTACGGTTACGCGGTAGGTGTGGTGCGGCAGTTCTAGAGGGATGTCGGGCATCCGCCGATGGTAATCGAAGCGTTATCCGACGGCCGCGAATCAATCGCCCGAAGCCCAACCCGCCTCGGCTTGCTCCCGCCGCTCGTGCAACACCCCCAACGCTTCTGCGGGATCGCCGGGTAGCAGCGCGGGCTCGCCGGCATCCCCCGGCCCCGGGTCGCTCCGGAGCCGGGGGCGAACCGCCACGGGACGTACCGCAGGCCTCGCCAACGCCAACGCACGCCGCACGCTCCAAAACGCCGCGGCCAACCCCAACACCAGCACCACCATCACCCGCCACCCCGCGCCCGGCGCCGCCCCCCCCACCGGCTCCCAGTAGGGCGCCGCCACGAAAACCGGGTACGTCGTCTCGGCCCCCGCCGCGTCCACGTCCGTCCAAAGCTTGAAAAACCGGCCGACCACCCGCACCCGCTGCCGGTCGCGCGGCCGCGCCACCTTCCCGGCGAAATACACCACCGCCACCCGGCCCGCGTCGTCCTTCGGCCCGTCGGCCACCAACCCCCACTCGGTCACCTTGCGCCCCCACGGCCCCCCACGCAGCAGCTCGACCTCGCGCACCCGCCCCGCAAAGCGGCCCTGTAAAACCGCCACCTCACCACGCCGTGCATCCGGGCCGCGAAAAAAACCGGCGTAATCGGTGATCGCGGCAGCCCGTCCCGCAGCCGCCACCTCCGTCGCCGACCACGCCCGCATGTCCAGCAGCAGCGGATAAAGCGCCGGCTCGTCCGGACGCTCCCCGTCCACGGCCGTCGCTAATTGCACCTCGGCCTCCAAAGAAAGAACCCGCCCCGGCGGCTCCTCTAAGAAGTCCACCCCCGCCCCTGATCTCATCCCCGCTCCCCCGCAAACCACGACCAAAAGCAGCCAAGTCCGCATCACCCCAGTCTAAACACCGTTCGACGCGTCAAGTAAACTCCCCGATTCCCCGTTTTGCCCACTCCGCACCGACCGAACCCCGCCCCTCCGAAAGCCACCCCCATGGCCGCCCACGCCCCCACCGC
>CALLPP010000021.1 GCA_938015655.1 uncultured Algisphaera sp. | reverse complement strand
GAGTTCCTAAGAAAAACAGTATAATCGAGACAAAAAGAATAGCAACTACTAAATAGAGCGATTTTACACCTAGATCAGCACCCTTAGTTAGAATTAAAAAAGTGAGAATAGCCATAAAGCCTATACTTATATTATAGACTGTGATAAGGTCTGAGCCCACATATTCCTGCATCATAGGAATAACAGGTGCAAAGGCCTCTCCTAGCGCTATAACGTAGAAAGCTACACTAATGGCTTGAGCAGAAAAGAGGGCTATCCCTATAGCACCTCCTATATTTAGTCCAAAGGATCGACTGATAATAAAATAGGCTCCGCCGCCTTCTACCCGCTGGTCATGTGCTGGTCCGGTGGCAAAGACAGCGCGCTCGCGCTTGACGCCTTGCAATGCGACCCCGCCTACGAGGTCGTCGCGCTGCTGACCACGCTCTCCAAAGCGTTCAACCGCATCAGCCATCACGGTGTGCGGGCCATCCTGCTGGACCTACAGGCCCAGCGCATCGGCCTGCCGCTCACCAAGATCCACTTGGACACCACCCTCGCCGACTGCGCCACCATGGACCAGTACGAATCGCTTATGGCCCAGACCATGCGCGATTTCCACCGTCAAGGCGTGCGGGCGGTGGGCTTTGGCGACATCAACCTGCAAGACCTGCGTGACTACCGCGAGAAGCAGCTGAACGAAGCCGGCATGACCGGCGTCTTTCCCTTGTGGCAGCGCGACACCGCCAACCTCGCCCACGACTTCATCGCCCGCGGTTTCCGCACGCGTTTGTCTTGCGTCGACCGCCACAAGCTTGACGCATCGTTCGCCGGCCGGCTTTTTGACCACGATCTGCTCAACGACCTGCCCGCCGACGTCGACCCGTGTGGCGAAAACGGCGAGTTCCACAGCTTCTGCTTCGACGGCCCGATCTACCGCCGGCCCATCGACGTAGCGCTGGGCGAGCGGGTCGACCACGACGTGCGCACCTTCGCCGACCTGCTTCCCATCCACGAGGAGACCGCTTGCGGATCGTGAGCCTCCTGCCTGCCGCCACCGAAATGGTCTGCGCCCTGGGCCTCGAAGGCGCCCTGGTCGGCCGCTCACACGAGTGCGACACCCCGGCCACAATCACCGACCGCCCGGTGGTGAGCCGCGCGGAGATCGACCACCACCCCACGTCGGCGGAGATCGACGCGGCGGTTCGAACGTTTGCCCACGAGGGCCGGCCGCTCTACCACCTGAATGCAGAGCTCATCCGCTCGCTCCGCCCCGACGTGGTGGTGACCCAAGAACTGTGTGACGTGTGCGCTATCACCCCGACGCAGGTCCACGCCGCGCTGCTCGGCGTCTCGCCCGCGCCCGCCGTGCTGCGACTGGGCCCCGGCACGCTCGATGACGTGCTCAACGATGTCATGCGCTTGGGCCAGGCCACCGGCCGCATGCCCCAGGCCCAAACCCACCACGACGCGCTGGCCCGTCGCCTGGCTGACCTCACCGTGTCCAACACCACCGCGGCCCGCCCCCGCGTGTTGTTTTTGGAGTGGCTGGACCCCGCCTTCGGAGCCGGGCACTGGAACCCTGAGCTGATCGAACGGGCCGGCGGGCGCAGCGTCTTGGACGTCCGACCCGGCCAGCATTCGCGGGTCATCTCCGACGACACCCTGGCGTCCGTCGTGCCCGACTTGATTTTCGTCGCCGCCTGCGGCTTTGACACCGCGCGAGCCCGCCGCGAATGGAGCGTTCTGCCTCCCGAACACCCCGTGCGACACATGCACCGGCGTACGGGCGCCCGGCTCGTGTTCGCCGACGGAAACGCCCATTTCAACCGCCCGGGCCCCCGCCTGATCGACAGCCTGGCCGTGCTCCGCAGCGCCGTGGCCCGCTGCAGCTAAACAAGGATCCGCGACATGAAAATCGAACGCTGCGTCTGCACCCAACGCCCCTTCGCCGGGCTGCTGGAACAAGCCCGGGCCGACGGTCTGTCCCTGCGTCAGCTTGCCGAGACCACCGGCGCCAGCGCCTGCTGCACCATGTGCGGCCCGTACCTGCGCCGCTGCTACCGCACCGGCCAGACCGTGTTCACCCAGCTGCTGGATCAGGACGACGAGCCGCCCACCTCGCCGCGCGACACCACCCCGCACCGCTCATGAACCCCCCGGCCACCCCCCTGCCGCTCGCCCCGACCCGCTGCCCGCTGTGCGGCGACGCCAACCGCTGCGCCGTCGCCCAGGGGCAGACCCCGCGGACCTGCTGGTGCATGAGCGCCCAGGTCCCCCCGGCGCTGCTCGAACAGCTGCCGCGCGAGGCCGTGGGCCGGTCCTGCATCTGCGCCACCTGCATCGCGGCCTGGAACCAGCGCGGGGTGATCCGCCGGTTCGCCCGCTGACCGAGCCGCCTCCCCAAGCCGCCGGGCCCGTATCATCTCCGCCATGCCCCAAGACCTGCCCCTCGAAGACGTCGTCATCATCGGTTCCGGCCCCGCCGGCTGGACCGCCGCCATCTACGCCGCCCGCGCAGGCCTGCGCCCGCTGGTTTACCCCGGCCGGGCCGCGGGCAAAGACCTCATGCCCGGCGGGCAGCTGATGCTCACCACCGACGTAGAAAACTACCCCGGCTACCCCGAAGGCAAGACCGGCCCGGAGATGATGACCGACTTTTTCAAGCAGGCCATGCGCTTCGACACCCGCGTGGTGACCGACAGCGGCGTCAAGAACGGCGAAGAGCTGGACCTGAACATGGGCCTGTTCAACGTCTTCCAGAACGTCGCCTCGGTGGACCTCTCGAAGCGCCCCTTCCACGTCAAGGGCGACGGCGGCCACGAAGCGCTGGCCAAAGCCGTGATCATCGCCACGGGCGCCAAGGCCAACTGGCTGGGCCTGGACAACGAGATGCGCCTCGCCCAGTCCGGCGGCGGCGTGAGCGCCTGCGCTGTGTGCGACGGCGCCCTGCCCATGTTCCGAGACCAGCCCCTGGGCGTGGTGGGCGCCGGCGACACCGCGGTCGAAGAAGCCACCTACCTGGCCAAGTTCGCCAGCAAGGTCACCATGTTCGTCCGCCGCGACGCGATGCGGGCCAGCAAAATCATGCAGAAACGGGCCCTCGATCACCCCAAAATCGAGGTCCTGTGGAACACCTCGGTCACCGACGTGCTGGGCGACGAAAAGATCACCGGCGTGAAGCTGATCAACAACCAAACCCAAGATGAAAGCGAGATGGAGCTCCACGGCCTGTTCATGGCCATCGGCCACACGCCCATCACCGGATTTCTCAACGGGCAACTCAAGGCCGACGACGCGGGCTACTTGGTCTTGAAAGACCCCTACCGCAGCACTACCGAAGTCGAGGGCTGCTTCCTCGCCGGCGACGTGGCCGATCACGTTTATCGCCAAGCCGTCACCGCCGCGGGCATGGGCTGCAAAGCCGCCATCGACGCCGAGCGTTGGCTGGCCGAGCAGGAGTGAGGCCTTGACTGGGGGGTGGGGATTGGGGGGTGGGGCTGACTCAAAAAACGACAAGAGGCGTGCCCCGCGGGCACGCCTCTTTTTGTTCTAGGCACGCATGCCGGCGGTTCAGATCGCCGCCGCGGCGGTCGCGGCCACGTCGTGGTCGTTCTCCACCGTCGATCCGGACACGCCCACCGCGCCGATCACCTCGCCCGCTTCGTTGTGCAACGGCACGCCGCCGGGGAAGGTGATCAGGCCGCCGTTGCTATGCTCGATGCCGAACAGCGGGCCGCCGGGCTGGCTCAGGCCGCCGATGTTGCCCGTGGGCATGTCAAAAAAGCGGGCGGTCTTGGCCTTCTTGATCGCGATGTCGATCGACCCCAGCCACGCGCCGTCCATCCGCATGAACGCCTTGAGGTTGCCCCCCGCGTCCACCACGGCGATGTCCATCTTGGTGTCGATCGCCGCGGCCCGGGCGATCGCCGTGTCGATGATCACGTGGGCCTGGGCTTCGCTCACGTCCGAGGCCGTCAACGGAGCGGCGTGGTCGTGACCGTGGCTGTGGGCATCGGCTCCTTCGTGATGCCCGGCGGTCGCCACGCTGGGCGGGCCAAACAACGAAGCGGCGGTCAGGCCCAGACCAAACGCGGTGGCGGTGGCAACGGTCATCAGGCGGCGGGTGGTCATGCCCCTATTCAAATTCGAAAAAACTCCTGATCACCCGTTTACCACCAACATGTTTGTTCAAAATGACATCAAATTTATGCTTCAGCATCATTATTTACACCTGCTGAGCGAACGTCGAAACCTTCCAAATTAGAAAAAATGGATTCCGCTGTAGGACTTCGTAATTTATTTTGGCTACAGATAAAAAGTAAATTCATAACTACATCCTGAAAAACACATAACGTTTTGCTAATAGGCAAATTACGTTGGC
>CALLPP010000020.1 GCA_938015655.1 uncultured Algisphaera sp. | reverse complement strand
CGGGCCCGCCAGCGATGGAGCGTGGCTTCGCTCACCTCCAGTTTCTGGCAGACCTGCCCGCCGGACTGGTCGGCGGCGAACATGGCGTCGGCCTGACGCAGCTTCTCGATGATCTGGGTTGGGTTGTGGCGTTTACGTTTCGAGGGCTTGGACATGGGGAGTCTCCTGGCCGGGGCGGCCGGTTGAGACTCTCATATCAACTGGTACGGGATTGGGGAGCAGTCCAGGCCCGTCCTTGCGGAATATCGCCCCGCAGCAGCAGCCGGTCAAATCACCGGGTGCAGTCTTTTAAACACCAACGACGCTTTGCCCCTCGCCGTTCTGCCTCGCCGGCAGAGAAAGGCTGTTGGACCTGCGGGTGATGAACCTGTGTATGCGTCCACCCGCGACCTTCTTTGCGATGAGAAACCCACAACTTCAGCGCAGCGTTCCCCGCCCCTGTGCCGCGCGCGCTGCGTTAACTTGCTGTAAGGCCCGCGGTTCGTGGCGCAGTAATTTTAGAATCTGAGAGGCACTCACGTTAAGTCGTACACCGGTGGCCGGGACATCGAAATCGGCCGCGGTTAACGCATCGAGCGCTTCGGCCAAGAGGGTGGGGAAATCGTCGTGGCGAGGATTGATGGCGAGGCGACCGCGACTCACCCGGGTGGTCCATCCACGGCTGGGCTCGCACACCGCGCGGGTCCGTACCTCCAGCGCCAGGTTCACCCGCAACCTAAACAACGCGATTTGCAGATTTTCAGCTTGGCTACGCCGCTCACCAGCCTCCGCTTTCACGCCCGTGTCGCGGTGGGTCAGCCGCACGGCGGTCTCAACCTTGTTGCGGTGCTGCCCACCGGGACCGCCCGAGCGGCGGCGGGTGATTACGCAGGCGGCACGCAGGTTGTCGGGGGACTGCCCGGCGGGGTGAGGGCCGGGGTACAAGGTGAGTCGCGGTTCCGGGGGCATGGCTTTAAGGTACTTCCCGCATGCCCGACCCTGACCCTAAACCTGAACGCAGCCCCGCTCCCGCGGCACCCACGTCCCCGGCTGCCTCGGCCCCGCCCGGCACGGTACTGTCCACGATGGACCAATGGATGGCCGAAAGCCCGTGGCACGCGCGAGTGGCACCGTTCTTCGTCTACATCGTGCTGCTGACGGTGCTGATGTTTCTGCCCCAGGCGGCCGCCGTGCTCAAGCCCCTGATCTACACCGCCCAGTGCGGGGTGGTGGTGTGGTTGCTGTGGCGCTACCGCAAACTCACGCCCGAGCTGACGGCGAGCTTCCACTGGCTGGCGGTGCCCACCGGGGCGGGCCTGCTGGTGGCCTGGGTGGTGCTGGGCTACGCGATGGGTGGCGAACTGGGTCACCGCTGGGCCCTGCTCACCGGCGGCGACTGGATCGCCGCCTGCGGCCCGTACCCCTACGACACGCTGGGCCAGGAGCCCAACCGCTTTGGCCCCACACTGAATGCGGAGCTTCAGCCCGAGCCCCATGAGCTGCAGGCCCTGACTGCCGAACACCCGCTGATCGGCTGGCTTGGCATGGGCCTACGGCTGCTGGGCATGTCGCTGGTGGTGCCGTTTTTTGAAGAACTGTTCATCCGCTCGGGCATGCTGCGGGGCCTGCAAAAACCCGGGGCCACGTTCCGCGGGCTGGCTCAGTTCGCCACGGACCTACCGGTGATCGGCGAACCACTGGAACGCAGCGCGTGGGGCCAGCGGCTGGCGGCCGCACCGCCGGCACTGGGGCGACAGCTGCGCGAAACCCCGGTGGGCGCGGCGACGTTGTTTGCCATCGTGGCATCTACGCTGGTGTTCATGCTCAGCCACGGCATGCGCGATTGGCCGGGCTGCATCGCCTGCGGCGTGGTGTGGTGCGGACTGGTGTGGTGGACCAACCGCCCGCGGAAGAACCGGGGTGAGACCTGGGCGTCGGTCACCGCCCAGTCGGGCGGCCGCGGACGCTACGGGCTGGGGCCGGTGATCTGGTCACACGGCATCACCAACGCGCTGCTGTGGGGTTACACGGTGGCGTTTAACGACTGGCGGTTTTTATAAGGCCATGGCCTGCCACCCACCGCGTTTACCCGGTGCCGCTACGCGGCATCCACCAGCCGTAGCCTACTTTCACACAGGGCCGGCACCGGTTCACCGTGCCAACGGGCGGCGAAATTTTCCAACCCATCGCGGTCGCCCATCCGCTGCAGGCTCAGCGCAAGTAGCTCGGCGGCGGGCCGGTAGTTGGCGCAGTCCGCCAGCGACGCTTCGAACGCCAACACCGCTTCGGCAAAGTACTCGGCTTTACCCGCAGCCAGCCCCTCGTTGTAATGCACCCCCGCGGCCGGGCCCAGACGCTCAGCCAGAGCCCGGTAGCTGCTGATCGCTCGATCCGTGTGGCCGGTCAGGGCTTGAACGTTGGCCCGCTGCAATCCGTGAAACGCGCGGCTACGGGCGTCACCACCCAGCCGGGTGCGAAACAGTTGGTAGGCTGCATTGGGCATACCGATCACCAACGGCAGGTTGCACAAAAACATCTGGGCGGCTGTGTGCCGAAAGGCGGCGTTGCAGACATGGACCCGGTGCCGATCCCAAGGCACAAAGCTCTCGATGAAGCTGCGGGAACGGGCGTAGAGTCGTGACCGGTCACACAACGAAAATTCCGCTTCGTCTTCGGGGCCGCTGCCGTCGGCGGTGTAGACGGTGTCGCAAAAATCGCAGTACACCTGCGGTGTTTCGGCAAAGCCGGTCAGGTCTAGCGTGGACCGGCAGTGCGGGCACTCAGTACTGCGAAAGCTTCCGGCAGTGCCTTCATCACCCAGCTCTCGATGGCGTGTCTGCGCCCGCCGCGCCGAGACAAGTTCGTTCAGGCTGGCGTGCAGGGCACCAATGGGGCCGCTGTTCACATTGAATGCGACGGTGCGGGTAAACGATCCCATCGGGCTTTCGGGAGCCAGATGCACGATGAGTCGGTTGTGCCGCCGCTGGGTCTTGCGGATGTCTGCCACGGACAAAGCGGCTACGGAGAGCCATAAGGTCTGTCCGTCGAAGCGGCCCGGGCGAGAACGGAGCCCGGTTTCCCGACCGTGGTCGTCCACCTCATGAAACCGAAAATGCAGAGCGGGCGAAAGATTGGAGATGGCGCTGGCGTCGGTCTCGGAGATCAAAAAGCACCTCGTGGGCTGAAGGCGGCCGGGTTCCCAAACCGGTCACCGGTCCGGATGGGGCACGTCAATCCTCGGAAACCCCGCGGCCCCGGGCGACTCGGCAAGCAACTTCTGAGTCGGGCGTGGTAAGCGGTAACGGCTGTATCAATCAGCGACACTTCAGGCCAGACCGCATAGGCTCTCGCCCTATGACCGCTCCCACGCCCCCCCCCACCAACCGCCGTATTGCCGCCGTCTTCCAGCAGCTGGCCGACCTCACCGAGATCACCGGGGGCAACCGCTTTAAGGTGATCGCGTTTCAAAAAGCAGTCCGGGTCATCGACGACCTGCCCCAAGAAGTGGCGTCGGTCGACCGTACGCTGCTTCCCAAAATCGAGGGCATCGGCGCGGGCACCGCCCAGCGTATCGCCGAGCTTTTAGACACCGGCCGCATCGCCGACCTGGACGCCCTGCTGGCCCAGGTGCCCCCGGGCCTGATCGCGGTGCTGGACGTGCCGGGCCTGGGCCCCAAGACGGTGGCCCAGCTGTGGCAGCAGGCCGGGGTCACGTCGCTCGAAGACCTCTCGGCCAAACTGAACACCGGCGAGCTGGAATCGCTCAAAGGCTTTGGCAAGAAAAAAATCGAGAACCTAAAAAAGAGCCTGGCCTTCGCCGCCACGGCCGGCGACCGTGTGCGGATCGGCCGCGCGTACCGCGTCGCCACCACGCTGATCGAAAGCCTGGGCCGGGTCGCGGGCGTGCAGAAGATTAAATTCGCCGGCAGCCTCCGCCGCGGCAAAGAGACCATCGGCGACGTGGACCTGCTGGCGGCCGCCGAGCCCTCGGCGGCCGGCGCGATCTTCGATGCCTTCGTGGCCCACCC
>CALLPP010000019.1 GCA_938015655.1 uncultured Algisphaera sp. | reverse complement strand
GAGCCTCGCCCTCCCCAGGGGCGCAGGGGTTGGGTGGGTGAGAGAAATACGCAGACCGCGGAGGTGGTGCGGCGCCCGTGAAAAATACCCGCTTGAAGCCCGAGTCGGTTCTTCTTATTCGTATTTCGTTCTTCGATTTCGCCCCGCCTCGCCCCGCCTCACCGTTTCAGCAGACGCTCGCGATCGACCATTAGCCGCAGGGTGCGGCAAATCAGCTCGATCGAGCGCTCGTCCAGGAGATTATAAAACGGCAGAGCCAGGGTGCGTTCGCTGATGCGTTCAGCGATGGGGAAGTCGCCTTTTTTGAAGCCGAAACGCTCTTGGTAGAACGGCTGCAGGTGGATGCAGGGGAAGTAGTTGCTGGCGCCGATCTCGTGCCGCTTCATGCCGTCGATGATGCGGTCGCGTTCGACCCGGCCGTAGTCGGCGCCCAGCCGCACCACGAACACAAACCAGGACATGGTGGCGTCGGTCTCTGCTTCGACGGTGGGCAGCACCAGGTCGTCGCAGTCCATGAGCTGCCGCATGTAGTCGCCTGCGACGCGCCGGCGGGCGTCGAGCATCTGGGGCAACCGGGCCATCTGCGCGTTGCCCAGGGCCGCGGTGATTTCGGACATGCGGTAGTTGTAACCCAGCTGTTGGTGGGCCAGCCAGGATCCCGCCGCGCGGTCGGCCCCGTGGTGGGCTTGGGGCGTGCGGCCTTGGTTGCGCAGGCTGCGGCAGCGGTCAGCCAGGGCGTGATCGTCGGTGACGATCATGCCGCCTTCGCCGGTGGTGATCTGCTTGTTGGGGTAGAAACCGAACACGCTGGCCCGGCCAAACGATCCGGCCCGGCGCCCGCAGGCGGTGACGCCGCCCAGGGCTTCGCAGCAGTCTTCCACCAGGGCGACCTCGTGCCGCTGGGCGATGCGCTCCAGCTCGCGCAGGTGTGTGGTGTTACCGAAGACCTCCACCGCGACGATGGCCTTGGTCTTCGCGGTGATCGCGGCCTCGGTGCGGGCCGGGTCCATGTTCAGGCTCTTGGGGCAGATGTCCACAAACACCGGCGTGGCGCCCGCCATAAGGATGCAGTTGGCTGAGGCGATGAAGCTGAAGGGCGTGGTGATGACCTCGTCGCCTGGGCCCACGCCCAGGGCCAGCAACACCGCGTGCAAGCCCGCGGTGCCCGAGCTGACCGCCACGCCCTGGGTGCGTCCGCTGGCGTTGGCCACGGCGTGTTCGAAGGCTTCTTGTTCGGGGCCGATGCTGAGCCGGCCGCTGCGGAGTGTGGCGACGACCGCGTCGATCTCGCGGTCGGTGATGTCCGGCTGGCTGAGGGGGATGTGTGACATGGGGCGGGAGGGGCGCTAAGGAGAATTGGGGGTGCGGGCCACCGCGTCGGCGGTGAGTGCAGCGCGGGGGAAAAGCAGCAGGGCGCGCGCCTCGCCTGTGCGTTTGAGATAAGCCCACGCGGCCTGCACTCGCAGCTCGTCGTCCAGGGTGGTGCGCCCTTGCAACACCTGGGTGAGGACCGGGCGGAGTTCCGGGGCCACCGTACCACCGCTGCGTAGCCGCAACACCAGGATCAGGGCTTGGGCGCCGGGGTCGCGAGGGGTGCTGAGCCCGCGGCCGATGGTCGCCGCGGTGGGGATGCGGCTGCGCACCAGCCCCAGCAGCAAGGCTTGCGACCACGCGGGGTCGGCGTGGGCCAGTACGTCGGGCAGGTCGGTGGCTACGGTGTCTGGAGCACGTCGCAAGAGGGTTTCCACCGCGTCACACACCGCCTGTAGCCGACGGGATCGGCCTGTGGCCTGGCCTGGGCGGAAACCCGTGACAAGCTTGTGGGCGGTCGTCTCAGCGATTCGGTCGGGCGTGGCGGGGTCGGTGGCGAAGCTGGCGAGCCAAGCGTGGGCCAGGGGATGGTGGGTGGCGTGCAGGTTGTGGAGGGTAGCGATCAGGTCTTTGGTTGATGTCCCGGGGGCGGCGGCTGCGAAGTCCGGGGCCGCGCCGGCCAGCGCACGGGCGGTTCGTCCCACGGTGGCCACGAAAGGGTCGCTATCGACCGCCACCACATTGAACAGCTCGGGCTCGGCCGCCGTCGCAAAACGCAGCCCGGCCAGGGCCAGGCGGGTTCGGGCCGAGAGGTCTTGGTGAGCGAAGCCAAACTGCTGGGCCCAGTGTCGGTGGGCCCGCGGGTCACCGAAGCCCGCGGCAACCTCCAGGGCCAAGGCTTCGAGGCGCGGGGGCAAGTCCGGTTCCGAGGCGATGCTGTACGCCCAGGGCCCCGCGCGGTGTAGCCTGTGGCGGCGTGCGGTGTCCAGCAGCGTGGCCCGCACCGTATCGCGGTGGGGGGTGTCGGCGTTGTTAAGGGCGATCAACTCTTGCGTGCCGCGGGCGTCGCCTATCTGGTGCAGCAGCAAGGCGGCCAGACCGCGTCGCTCCCACGGGTTGTCGGGCGGGGCAGGTCCCGCGTGGTCGGGCACGCGGGCCGTCGGTTCGAAGTGCCCCAGGGCTGCCAGCGTGGCCGCGTGGGCCGGTGATTCGAAGGCGACCCGCCCCGCCGCGACCCGCGATGTGGCGAGTTGTAATTTGACCGCGTGGGTTAGGCCCGGCCAGGCCAAGAGCCGGTCGCGGGTCGCTTCGTTCAGTAGGCCGCCGTCCAGCGCCGCGCGGACCACCTCGGCCCGCTGGTCGTCGCGTTCCAAATCGACCAGGTCTTCGGTGGTCACGCCGCGGGGGCTGGCCAACTCGGCGGATCCCAAAAGCCCGTGGACCCGCAGGGCCGCGTGATCGTTGTCGCGCAGGCGGCTGAACAGGGGGGCAAGCGCTGGGTCTTCCAGAAAACGCAGCGCCCGCAGCAAGCGGTGGTGACGGCCCTGGGGGCCCACGACCACGGCTTCACGCAGCAGGGCTCGGGCTGCCTCGGTGTCGTCGGGGTCGTGGTCGATCCGCGGCGGGCGGTTCGGGTGGGCCGTGCCTGGCGCGGGCATCGCCCCGGGGGCCAGATGCCCGGGCACCGGTCTGCGGGTGGGGGTGCTCTTTTCCGCCTGGGGTGTGGCCGCCGCGGCGGACATCCACAGCAGCGCGGCGGTGCCTGCCGCCACGGCGGCTTTCCGTGACGCCGGTGCTTTGCCCTCGCTGGCTCGGGTCATCCGCAGAGTGTACCGGGCGGGGGTCGTGCTAGCCGCCGCTTTTTGACCGCGTACGCCGGGGCTGCGACGATAACGAGCGTATGCCCTGGGAACGCGACAACATCCGGTCTTTGCACGCCTATGTGCCCGGCGAACAGCCCTCTGCTGAACAGACCGCGGCGGGGCGGGTGATCAAGCTGAACACCAACGAAAACGCCTACCCGCCGTCCCCCGCGGTGCTGAGCGCGGTGCACGGGGTAGGAGCCGAAGGGCTGCGCCTGTACCCGCCGGCTGATGCGGCGCCGTTCCGCCGCGCGGCTGCCGGGCTGCACGGCCTGACCCCGCAGCAGGTCATCGCCACCAACGGCGGCGACGAACTGCTGCGGCTGCTGGTCACCGTCTGCTGCCAGCCCACCGGTGGGCGGGCGTTCGCTGGTGGGTTGGGCATGACCGACCCCAGCTACAGCCTGTATCAGGTCTTGGCCGAAATCCACGACACTCCGGTCCTCCGGGTGCCGCGGGGTGACGGGGCGGACGGCGGCTTTCCACTGCCTGATGACTACGCCCAGCAGCTCAACGCCGCGGGCTGCCGCCTGGCGTTTTTGGTCAACCCCCACGCCCCGTCGGGTGGGCTGGAAAGCGTGGACACGCTGCGGGCCCTGGCCCGCTCGTTCGACGGCTTACTGGTGATCGACGAGGCGTACATTGACTTTGCTCCCGAGGCGTACCGCGGGGGGCTGGCGCTGATCGACGAGGGCCTGGACAATGTGATCGTGCTCCGCAGCCTCAGCAAGGGCTACGCGCTCGCGGGGCTGCGGTTTGGGTACGGCCTGGCCTCGGCGGAATTGATCGCCACGCTGGACAAGGCCCGCGACAGCTATAACCTCGACATCCTGGCCCAGGCCGCCGCCACCGCCGCGCTGGGCGACCAGGCCTACGCCCGCGGACGGTGGCAGGCCACCCGCGACGAGCGCCAACGCCTTGTCGAGGCCCTGCGGGCCCGGGGATTTCAGGTCCCCGACAGCCATACCAATTTTGTGCTGGTGCGCGTGCCCACGGGCGACGCCCACGCGCCCACCGCCGAGACCTATTACCAGTCCCTCAAGGACGCAGGCATCCTCATCCGTCACTTCAACACCCCACGCCTTGCCGACCGCCTGCGCATTACCGTGGGTACTGCCGAACAGAACGATGCGGTGCTCGCCGTGCTCGACCGATTGGAATTCGACGTGGTTCGGCACGCCCCGGCGTAGGGCTCCATCCAGCAGGCGTCCGCCTCTCCCATATCCCCACCACCTCCCACCATGCCCACGCCACGCACCGCCAGCATCACTCGCAACACCAGCGAGACCAAGATCACCCTCGCCCTCGACCTGGACCGACCCGGCGACCCGGCGGACATCGCCACGGGCGTGGGTTTTTTCGACCACATGCTCACCCACGTGGCCAAGCACGGCCGCCTGGCCCTCCGGGTCGCGTGCGACGGCGACACCCACATCGACGACCACCACACTGTTGAAGACGTGGGCATCGCTCTGGGCGAAGCGCTGGTCCAGGCGCTCGGCGATAAGCGCGGCATCGAGCGCTACGGCGACGCGGCCGTGCCCATGGACGAGACGCTCGCTCGGGTCGCGCTCGACCTCTCGGGCCGGCCCGCCTACGTTTTCAAAGTGGACTGGGTGGGCTACGGCATTGACCCGCCTGCGATTGTCGGCGAAACCCTCGGAGTCTTTGACGTTCAGCTGGTCAAAGAGTTTTTCAACGCCGTGGTGAACCACGCGAAAATGAACCTGCATATCGACGTGCCCTGGGGCGACAACAACCACCACATCGCCGAAGGTGTCTTCAAGGCCTTCGGCCGAGCCCTGCGCGACGCGGTGCGGGTGACCCACGACGAGGTGCCCAGCACCAAAGGCACGCTGTAAGCCCGGGGTCGATGTCAACGGCGACGCTGGCGGAAATTAAAAATGCTTTCGGGCCAATTCCGAGAGGACCCCGAGCCGTCGCTGTGCCACGCGCGGAAGCCCGCTGTGGTCAGATTGACCGGATTGTCTTCCAGGGTCGCGGACCCATCGACCCGGGCCAGGTTAGCTCCGCCGCCGTGACGGAGCCCCACCCGCCCGGGAGACGCGGCAAAATCGTTCGCCCCGGCCGTGCTCCCGGTGGTGACCGAAGGCGTGTCGTGCCCCCTGCCGTCCACGAACAAGGCCGTCTGCGACGGAGCCACCAAGTCGCGGTCGGTGGAGCGAACAAACGCGAACCCCGCCCCCGGGGCACCGAAATTCGCGTTCATCTTGATGGTGTGGGTGTTCTGGCGCACGCGGTCTGCGGATCCCTGGGGAGCGCGGTCTTCTAGTTCGAACCAGGCCGGATCTTGTTTCAGCAAAACATAATTCCGTTCGTCTACGTCGCCGGCCGAATAGTCCCGGCCCTGCTGGCCCAAGTAAGCGTCCAGCGCGTTGTACCAAAGCGCCGAGCCCGCGGCGGCGGCGCCCCGGGCCGCGGTCAGGGCGCTGTCTTGGGTCGCTTGGGGGTAGGTCAGGTCGTAATCCAGCGTGTAGTTGGTGGTGGCCTGCGCCAGCGCACGCATGTTGGCGCGGCACACGTGGGCTTTGGCCGCCGACCGAGCCCGGCCTAACACCGGAAACAGAAGACCGACCAGCACCGCCGCAATCCCCAGGACCACCAGCAATTCGATGACGGTGAAACCTTTCTGACGCCGCGAAACAGAGAACCGCATCGTTTCATGCTACCTGCCCCAAGGCGATCCACTAAACAAATTAAACAAGAACGCCCCGGCAACCGCGATGCGGCTGCCGGGGCGTGACGCGGTGGTATTTCAATCAATCGAAAGAGATTTCGCTGGCCGGTGGGGGGGCCAGGTCGCCGAGGAAGGGCGTCGTGGCGATGCGGGCGGCGTTACGCAGGTCGATTTCGCCGGCGATCACCTGCCCCACAAGCTGGCCGTTTTGGTGGGTCAGATGGGCCCGGGGGGCCAAAATGGCACCGTGGATCGAACCGTTGCTGATCAGGTCGGAGGCCTCATGAAAGTTCCACAGCAGCCGTTGGTGGCGGCTGAAGTCGTTGCGGTTGGCCAGGCTCTGATAGGTGATGCGGCTGTTTAACCGCCCCACAAACAGGCTGCCGTTGCTGCCGCGGCGCACGTTTTTTCCGGCGACGTTGATGACCACCGTGTGGACGTCAGGATCAAAATCGGGCACCACGATCCCGTTGCTCCGCTCGTACTGCAATTCGGTAATGTTAAAAACATTCAGCCCGTCCTCCAGCCCGCGTAATTCGATCGCCCGGAACGGGTAGACGAACGTCTCGCCCGTGGCCTTGAACCCCGCCAACCGCTGGCTTAGCCGCGAATATTCGTCTTGTGCATCCACAAAATCGATCGAGGTTTGTAGCTGCACCACCCGGGCGTTACGAAGCCCCGCGCTGGGGGCGATGTTCGGCGTGCCGCCCACCACGATGTTGCCGTTCTGGTAGGAACCGTTGGAAAGCGTGACGTCGCCCGCGGCCACGATGACCGAGTCGCGCTGCGGGTTGAGTCCCGAGCCAATCGAGCAGCCCGATGCCACCAGGTTGCCGCCGGTCGCCACCGCCCCGTTCGGAGACGAGTTGGTCACTTGCAGGTCACCGATGCTGAAAATTTGGAAGCGCGATGCTTCTCCTCCGAGCCCGCCGGCCTGAGCGGAGGCCAGCGGTATCGCCGAGGTAAGAGCGAGGACGGCGAGCGTACGACGGTAGCGGGGGGGAATTGTCCGCATGGGCACAACTAAACGACGAGGAACAAATCAAAGGAACTTCGCGTGAATGGTCGAATACGTGACGGTAGCGGGCAAATAATCTTGTCCGCCGGTTGCGCAGTGAGGGTTGAAACCCCACGGCGGTGGCTGACCGTCGGGCTGGCGGCAGCCGGTCAGGTAATGCGATGCTCTAGAGTGTTTTTTCTCTCTGGGATCGCCAGTCGGATGTGTACGGCCCGCCGGGACCTCGTTTTGTTGCAAACGCAGCCGTTGATTTAAAGCGACAAAGACGTGGTGATTTTGGCCTTGAGGTTGTCGGCTTCGTGGGGGTTCAGCTGCCCTGCGGGCCAGCTGAACCTGAAGCCGGTGTCATCGGATTCAACTGGGGCGTAGCGGGGGATCAGGTGGAAATGCACGTGCATCACCGCCTGCCCCGCCGCGGGCCCGTTGTTCTGTAGCACGTTCACCCCGGCGCAGCCCGTGGCCGCCTTCACCGCCCGCACCATACGGGGCAGCACCCGCCCCAACGCCGCCGCCGCATCGTCGGACAGATCGCCCAGCTCCACCGCCGGCTCTTTGGGAATGACCAGGCAGTGCCCCCGAGCGACCGGCCCCACGTCCAAGAACGCCAAGACGTGCTCGTCTTCGTACAGCCGGTGGCAGGGGACCTCGCCGGCGATGATCTTGGAGAAAATGGTCATGGAGGTCGCCTTTTACGCGGCAGTCAAGCGATTCGACAAAGAACGGCGAGGGGGATCACTTTGCTGACGTTTATCACCCTTCCCCGATCAACACCCGCGAGGCTATCGGTACGCCTAAATAGCTTGCGGGTGTGTGACGGTGGCGCGAATACGTGGGCATAACAAGTCATTTACCGATTGGGTCCGCGTCTCGCACCGCGGGAGAGTTGGCCGGCAGGTTGGAGGGAACGGCAGCCGTCGGCATCAAGATCGCTTAGGTGGCCGGGATCGAGGATCGCGTTCTGCACGCCGGGCCTCAGTCTTGGTGAGGCGTCCTAAAACAAAGCGCAAGCCCTGAGGGCAGGCGTGGGTTCTACATCGTTAGCGTGTTTTGCTGGTATGCCGTATTTACGGATCGTCTTTAGTTCTGAATACGTTTTACGGCCACAATACGCGGGGTTCCGTTTGCGTTGATGTTGGAACGATCGAATACCGCCAGCAGCCGGAACTCGTCGGACACGGTTGTGAAGTCGTCTGCTGGGTAAGCACGGACTAACACATAGGCGGTGAAGACGTCAGATCGGGTGGAGACGACCTGGTTGAGGTAGTTATAGACAATGGTCTGTTCTTCGACATCACCAACAAACCCGTCTTCCACATGCGAATTCGTCGGCGAGGCCGAAAGGCCTGCTTCAGGTTCATATTCGTTGAAGTCAACCACATCGTCGGGATTGCCAAGTGTGCCCGCGCCCGACCCGTTCAAAATCTGACCCACGTAGGCGATGCCAAGTGTTCCCGCAGGCCGCTCGATCATTTCCGCAGCAGGATCTCGGCGTGCACGATCAATGCTGTTGGCGATATCGTTACCTGAGCCTGGCGGAAGAATGGGCAAAATAGCGCCCAAGAGATCCGCAGGCATCGTGTTGATATTGGGGCGACCGGCCACCAGCCCGCGGGTGCGGTTGTTGGTTTCGATCGTGCTCAGTGACGTCACGTAATAAGCTGCATGCGACAAACCCGTGTCCGCGACCCGCTCAGGACTAAACAGATCGAGCATGAGATCGCTAATGCGATAGTCGGATCCTGGGGTTGAGTTGTTGAGGATGAAACGCCACACCTCGGCCACAGGCTCGATTTCTGGATCGGCATCAATATCGCGTGGTCCCAGGATGACGGCCCGCAGCAAGTCGCCGCTCCGGTATAAGCGTCCGGCGTTTCCGATGATCCAAGGTTCAGCAGAGTTGATTGGCGTGGTCGTTGGTGTCGCGGCGGCGCGGGCGTCCATCACCCGGTCATCGAGGGGGTCGGCCAGGGCCACGTCGGAGCTGGTTGCCCCTTTCAAATTGTTTCCAAGCCGTGAAGCCGAACCGCTGGTCGCCAGTGCAAGTGCATTACCGGCGTCGATAAGATTGTCGGATCCAGGAGAGGCTAGCTCAGGGTCGTCTGCCCATCCGCGGTGCTCGACGTCGTCACCCCGAACCGCCAGAGCATCGAGACCGTCGGCGCTGCCTAGCGAGGAAATTTGAAAATAGCCCTCGGTGGCCCCTGCCGAAATACCCGCCGCCGTGCCGGCGTTGTAAGCCTCTACGACTACGTTGGGGATCTCTTTTGTCCTGAATACTTGATAAGTCACGCGGTTCCCCTGGCTCGTCAGGGCGTCAAGACGTAAATCAAGGTCTCCGATGGCCGTGATCTGTTGAATATTGGCTCCGGCGTCCGTAGGCCAGGAGACTGGGCCCACGGCGTCGACCAGGGGAAGCCCGCCGGGAGGCGCGAGATTTACGTTGTCTCCGGTTACGCTGGGCCCTTCGACACGGAGGTAAAACGTTCCGTTTGCCGGGATCGCCGGTGGGGGGCTTCCGGCCGGAGCCAGGGCCGAGTTCAGCTCGAAGAGATTACCGAGCAACGTATCGGTTCCCGCAACATTGAGTACCAACTCGACGTCGGGGATTTCGATGGTCCAAGGCCACGGGTTGACTAGCTCGACCAGTACGGAATAGTCGTTGGCGGCTAGGGTCCAAGGCAAGTCGTCGCCCGCGGTGTTGAGTGTGCCTGGGCTTACCGCGGCACCTGGGGTGTAGCGGGCCTGAAGGTAGACCTCGCTTACGAATGGCAGGTATTCCATGCCGTACGCCCCGGCGCGCACGGTTAGAAGAGAGTCCGCGTCAATGAAGTCGCGCAGCGTGACGGCCATTTGATCGGCAAAGGCTGAGCCCGGGCCCCACTTGGACGGGTCGGCAAGCTCAGGCCGAGCTCCGGTCGCAAAGCTCTCGTCGATGAAATTTGCAAGTTGATCGAGGTCTGTGTTTCCGTCGATATCGTCATCTAGGTCGGTAAACGCCACGAGTTCGTTGATATCGCGTTGACCGTGATTGGCCGACCCGCTGAGGGTGGTAATGTGTTTTCGAGGCTCTTGATTAAAAAACTGGGCTTCGGTGGTGAAAGGCGTATCGCCAAACGAGGTTTCTAAAGCTCCGGACCGGAAAAACAAGGCGTCGAGGCCTTCGAGCCCGGTGGGCGGCTCGGCGGCTGAGTTATCTCTCGTTGACCGGTTCAGGCCGTTACGCCACCGCAGTTCAATCTCTTCTTGTCGCACGCCATAACGATGGTACACGAGGCTGTTGTCGAAGTCCTTGGGGTCTAAAATGGTGTCCGCTGTCGCGGCTCCAGCTAAGAGTGTGGACATGGGGTTCATCGCTTCACGTTGTTCGATATCGGATCCTATGGAATCCCAGTCGTCAAGAATAGGCAGCCGCGTATTTCCCGCTGACGTCTCAAGCCAGTTACGCAGACGAGCGTTGAATGTTCGAAACCGTGCGGCTCCGGGTACCGGTGCCGCATTGGGAAGATTTCGACCTTCAGGTGCGTCTCGAGTCAATACAGTTCCAGCACCAAAGCTTGTTGGTCCCGGACCCGGCAGCCCGGCTCGGCTACGTACGGAACGGATACCTGTTTCGAGGTCCAATTCACCGGGCCACATCCAGCGTGGAGGCCCCGCTGCGAAATCTCGCTCGCGATAGTTAAGGTGGTTGATGTCCAAAAGCGAGGAGTTGTCGATGATGCGTGCCGCCATGACGTACGCCAGCCCTCCGTCTGAAGGCAAGGGGGCCCAGGTCCAACGGCTGTCGACGATCCCGTCGCCGTCGGCGTCGGCGAAGAGAAACTCATCCACCGCCGGGCTCGCGGTTGAGAGCGCTGGCACGGCCATCGAGTCGCCGCTTTGTTCACGGACATTGGCGGGTGCCGTGGGGTCCGAGGTCGACAAGTACTGTAGGGGGAAGGCGCCGGTTCCCGTCACGGGATCGGCCACCAAGGTGCTCGGATCAAGGTCCAAAAACACCCCGGTCAGGTTGGTCACGTGCGACCAGATACCCGAGGCGTCAGGGCGCGTCGATGCCAACCAGCGATCGTCGAAGGCACTGCCCGCGGAGTAAAACCGACCCGCGGCGTCTGCGACTGGCGTACTGGCCCGCGGTTCTCGTGCTGGAGCATCCGGGAAGCTTCCGGCCGGGGGCGTCAGGTTCGGAACGGGACCGGGGACCACCGTCGGCGCAAAACGATCCTCCACCGCGATGAGGTGGTCGTTGGTTCGAGCGTTCAGGGGCAGGGTCGCGCTGTTGTTTTGGTCGGTCAGGTCGGCGGCCTGGGTCCAGGGATAGTCGTGGTAATCGATGTCGGGCGACAGGGTGCTGGCGGGGACGTCCCCTCCCAGGATCTGTCCGATGAAACGGAGGATTGAGCTGTCGTCGACGTTCGATCGCGTATCTACGCTGGCCGCGGTGCGACGGTCGATTCTCGCTACCTGAAGATAGGCCGCCCCGAGGATCGCCATCATGACGATCGTTGTGATGGCCAGGATGATCGCCGAGCCGCGTCGACGCACAGTCTTTGAACGTTCAACCGGGGAGTGAAGGGGGGCCATGGGGCGGGTCCTTTCGAGGCGTTGGTCGGAGCCTGCGGGGTGGTCTGGGTGAAATGAGGGGCGGGGGCGGAGCTAGAACAAATTGGTGGGGCGCCGAACCGGAACCACCTGTTCAAACCAGCGTCCCACTACACGGTCGTTGGTGCCAGGGCGGAGGGATCGGAAGTCGCCGGAACCATCCATCAGGCGGTAACGAAAACGGATCATGTAAGGCCAGTATTTACCGGCGCCTTCGATGTATTGGCCCGAGCCGCCGCCGGCGACCCCGTGGGTGGGGTCGGTGACGGGGTCATCTCCGCTGTGGCTCCACACCAAGACCGTTTGATTGACCGCAGTCACCGGCGACCCAGGGTTGTACGTGATCAAGGGGCCTGCTGGAGCGGGGGAGCGTTGGTACACAAACGGGTTAACGAAAGTTCCGGTGGTGCCGTTGAACCTCGGCAACACGTTGGGCACGAAGTAGGTTACGGGATCATTGGGGCGGTTCTGACCGATGCCGTCGTAAACGCCGGTACCGTTGGGTACGGTAGAGACGTTTCCGTCGTGATTCGGATCCAGTGTGGTGTACCACACGATGTTGCCCCCGTTGTCTCGGTCGGGCTCGTTGTCGGGCAGTCCGTTGCCGTCGTTATCAATCCAGTCCGCGGCGAACTCGATGGCGAAATCCGCGACATGCGGCGAGAAGTTGGCGTGTAGTTGGGCCACTTGATCGGATTCGAAAATTCCGGTTTCGAAGTCTGTCGAGAGGTCTTGGGCGGCCTGAAGCCGACGACCGGCGCGGTCGAAAGCCCACTCCGACGCAGCGTTGGCGTAGGCCGGAGTGGTTAGTCGGTCGTCGAAGTTCCAGCGCTCGGTCATTGGCGCGGTCGAGAGTGGCATGGGGTTTCGCGCCAGCAGCGACTCGAAGTAGCTTGGCCCACTGACGGTGCCGGTGTCCCATCCGGGGAAACGGAAAAGCGAGCGTTCGGTGGGTGTCCCGGCTGCGAGGTCGTCGCCCGCATCGTCGTAGCGCCCGAGGGTGACGGTGGTGCCCCCGATGTTTCTTTGAAACGAATTAAGGTCGAGTACGTCAGACTCCCCGTTTCGTAGGCGATTTGAGTTGTCGAGGCGCCCCGTGCCGGTGCGGATCTCCCGGCCCGGAGGCGCGGTGGTGTTGCCTGGTTGGCCCGTGGGGTATGCGGTGCCCCCGCTGTCCTCAACCAGCAGGAGGGCCTGCCGTCCTAAGACCAGTTGTGACGATAGGTTGTTGTCTGAGGCTCCGGGCTCGATTGACGCCCCCCCAGTTGCGGGTGATGTGTGGCCGTACCACACGCGGGCGATTTGGGCCCGGGCTTGTGATCCGTAGCGGTCGTTTCCTCCCGGGGTGAGGGAAGAAAGCCCCGAGGCGTCGCGGAAGAATGAGACCTGGTCGGTCCGCATGAGATCGCTGGGTTGACCCGGCGTGCCGTTGCCGTCACGGTCCGCGGTCCAGGTCGTGGTGTCTCCGCCGTCTTCGTCTGGAGAAGGGAAAAGCACGCCGCCGTTGCGTTGCTGCACAATGACCAAGAACCCCGGAGTGTTGCCGCCGTTTTGCGACTCGAAAACGTGCATGTTGGTGAAGTCGTCAAACAGCGGCTGGCTGATGGCCCGCTGCTCAGCGATGATCTGGCTGGTCTGCAGGCCGATATCGACACCCTCTTGGGCGGTGTAGAAGATCTGTGCGGCCAATGACAGCATCAGCGCCAATACGCTGATGGACACCAGCAGCTCGATCACGGTGAACCCGGATTGCGACGCGGTTTTTGAGGGGGGAAGTGGCTTCATGGCTTGCGTTGAGGTGTGAAAAGCAAGAGGTGGCATAAACACCTGTTTATTTTAGAAGTCGTTGAGTTGAACAAGACTCGACGACAGCAGCCGCAGGTCGCCCAACGGTGAGGCCTGGTTGCTTCCGCCGGGCGCGGGGGCTATCCACACGGCGGTGAGGTCACGCTCGTTCAGGGGTTCAAACAGGGTTTGCGAGGCCAGCAAGATCTGGTTGCTTGACCCGTCGAGCTGTGCGATGCGGTAGATCTTGCCGTTATCGCCCAGGATCAGTTCGCCCGCTTTCACCAGCCCGTCTAAGTTGATGTCTGCGGTGTTGCCGGTGTTGCGCGGCGTGATGAGGTTGGGTTCCGCGACATCCCAAGCCACCGGGACACGGAGAACTTTGGGCACATAATCGCTATCGAGGGGATTGGCACAAACCATGCCATTGAAAATCGCAGGGTAATTCCCGTTGGCGTAAGCGCCGTCCGAACGGAGCTGGCTCGGGGGCTGCAGGATGAACAGGTACACCGACCAGTCGGGGAAGATCTCGCTGGCTTCGAGGCCTTGACGGACCATTGGCACGGTGAATATTTCCCGTTCGACGTAGTTATTCGCGTTGGCAAACGGTGAGGGTGTTCGTGGAAGTGCGGGGATACTGGTTGGCAGGCTCCGCATGCCCAGGGGAAAGCGGATACCGTCGGGGTTTGCGGTACTGAAACCTTCGTAAACCTGGGAATCTACGACGTTCGCTCCGGTGGAAGTGAGGGTCAGCACTGGACCGACGCCCGGTATCACCGCCGGATCAACATCGACGTCCACTTCGGCCAGTGCGAAGACGTCGAGTTCGGGGCTCTCGATCCCTCGATCAGCGCGGACCCGATACGCGGGGTAAGTTGAGGTGGTGGGTTGAATTTCAATAAACCGGGTGAAATTCAAGAGGACGTTATTCCGCAGGCCGATTCCCTGGAGGATCGCGTCGCTGGATCGGGTGTGGTTTTGCCGAAGGGTTTCGTTCACCGCTTGTTTTTGCAGGAGCGCTGCTGTGGGAAACAGCGACGCGACCGCGGTAATGCCCAACGCGAGTACGCTAAGAGCGATTAGCACTTCTATCAGGGTGAAGGCTTTGGTCGTGTGGTGGGGGGTGAGGTGTTTCATCAGCGGGTCAAGTCCTGGCCGGTATAACGGTTGAACAGCATGATGCGACCAAAAATGGGGTTCTCCGCCGCCCAGTTCAGGATTGCCGCGGACTCGGCTTCGCTGTAAATTTCGATAGTATCGCGGTTAAAGCTCAAGGACACCGGGTTGGTGCCGCCGAATGACGGGTTGGGGTGTAGGAACTCAAGGGGGACTTCATCGGGCTCGACAATGAGCACACCCGAAACGGTTTCCACCACTCCGAAGGGCAGCTGAACCCGCCCGTCGGGCATCCGCTCGGTACCTTCGATACCAAATTCAAACGGGTCGAAACCAGACCCCACGTCGTTGCGATCGACGTCAATGTCGTAGAGCGTGAACTCGATTGCCCCTGGTCCGGAACCAAATGTCCCGACATCACCGGTGGCACTGACGTCCACGACGCGGTCCCAGGGCACGTCCATGGAGCTGCTGGCGTGCTCTTCGCCTTCACCGAGTACACCGTTACGATCGACTCGAATTGCAAACGGCGGGGGCACCAGCCGCACATCAAACGCCCCGCTTCCGGTTCGCACGATGCCCAGGGCCTGAACGCGGCCGCTGAGCCGCGAATCCTCTAGGTCCGGCACGGGGGTGTAGCCGTTGCGGCGGGGAGACATGAATTCGAGCCAAGGCACGGTCGCACCCGGATCGCGGGCGTTTTCGTCGTTCTCGCACACGCGGAGGGTGTTGTCGTTGGCGAAAAGCACAATCGCCCCGCTGAAGCCGTCGCCGTTGTCGTTGCTGGTGCGCAGGGCCCCGCCAATGGGGCGAGCGTTTACAAAAGGTTTGTTTTGGGTGGCAAAGACCCGGGCGGCGGTTAATGCGTTGTTCACCTGCCCTTCCGCCGTGTTGATCGCGGTGCTGCTGAGCAGAATACGGAGCACCGGGAAGCTGATACCGGTGAGCAGCGCGATGAGCGAGATCACCACCAAGAGCTCGATCAGCGAGAATCCGCTGACGTGACGTTTTTTGTGGAAGAAGGTGGTCATGGCGTTTAGTTCAGGTCAAAGCTGTAGATGTTGTCCTCTGCGTCTGGCCGGCCGTCTCCGTCGTCATCCACGGCCGGGTTGGGTTGATTGTTGTCTTCCAACACTTCGCCAAACAAACCATCGGGACCGGCTGAGACGAAAAAGGCCGTGGGGTGAGCCCTGAGGTAGTCGTCGTCGTTGAAACTGTCTCCGTGGCTTACTCCACCGGCATACCGGATTGGTGTATCCCAGCGGTCGCGGAATTGGATCCGGGATATGTCCCCTGTGCCTAAACCTGGGCCGCCTCCGGCCCGGCCGGTGACCAGGTCGGTGACGTTGACCATGGGCATGTTGTCTAGAAAGAGTTCATCCTTGGCGGCGATGGCGATTAGTTGCGCGGCCTCGGGGATCTGCCCGGCGCTGACCACGAACCAGCCCAGGGTGAAATCGTCATCGTCGCCGTCAATATCACAGTCCACCGAGTTGCCGAAAGCGTCGCGGTTGACCCGGTGATCCACAACGGTACCGGTGGTGATGTTGTAAGAGTCGGCGGCCGCCGCCAGACCGTTGAGTACGCTGCGGACGCGGGTTTCTTCCGAACGGGAAAGAAACTTAAAAATGACCGGTGCGGTGATCCCGATCAGCGCTGAGATGATCGAGACCACGACCAACAACTCAATCAGGGTGAACCCACTCACTCTATGAACGGCGGGTTGTTGTGCTCGTAATCGTGCGTTCATTGCGTGTCTCTTCTTCGAGCTTGATGCCTTGCCGGGAGCCCCCGCGGAGGAGGCCGGAAGGCTGAGGTGGTCGTAAGCCGTCCGCGAGTCGTTCGTTCGGGGATTCGGCCGACAGAGCGGGGCCTTTGTGGGCCCTCGGAGGAGGACGGATTCGTGAGCGGGCGACGGAGCATGTTGCGGCCGCCTCAGCCTTCCGACCTCCGTAGCCGTGGTTACATCACCGACTGCATGAGTTTGACCAGGGGCAGGAACAGGGCGATGACGATCATGCCGACGATGCCGCCGAGCACGACGACCATGATGGGTTCGAGCAGGCTGACCAGGCCGGCGACGGCGACGTCGACTTCTTCGTCGTAGTTGTCCGCGATTTTCAGGAGCATCTTGTCTAAGTCACCGGTTTCTTCGCCGACGTCGATCATGTTGACGACCAGGGGGTCGCAGACTTTGGCTTTGCGCAGCGGCTCGGCGAAGCTGTCACCCTGGCGGATGCTGTCGTGGACGTCCATGAGGGCGTTGGCGTAGACGCCGTTGGCGGTGGTTTCGCTGGTGATGGTGACCGCGTCGAGGATGGGCACGCCGGCGTTGACCAAGGTGCCCAGGGTCCGGGTGAATTTGGCGATGGTGGCCTTGCGGACCAGCTTGCCTAGCACGGGGGTGAGCAGGGTGAGGCGATCGAAGAAGGCTTTGCCCGGGGCGGTTTTGCGGAGCATCTTGACGCCGAAGAAGATGCCGATGGGCGAGAGCGCGACCCAGACGATGCCGGGGATGAGCTGGTCTTCGTTGAAGGTGCCGTCTTTGGCGCCCAGCACACCCAGCAGCGATCCGCCGAGCCACTTGCTCATGTTGATGAGCCAGATGGTGAGGGCGGGCATGTCGGTGTCGAAGTCGTCGAAGATCTCGATGAACTTGGGCACGATGAGGATCATGATGCCTAGCACGATGATGGCGGCGACGCTGATGACTGCGGCGGGGTAGATCATCGCGCTGATGATCCGGCGCTTGAGGCGGGCGGCTTTTTCCAGAAAGTCGGCCAGGCGGGCGAGGATGAGGTCTAGCACACCGCCGACTTCGCCCGCGGCGATCATCTTGGTGTAGAGCCGGTCGAAGGCTTTGGGGTGCTTGCCGAAGGCGTCGGAGAGCGAAGCTCCGCTGGAGACGTCGTCGTGGACGGCGTCGAGGGTGTTTTTCATGAGCCCGGGCTTCTGCTGCTGCTCGAGGATGGCGAGCGATCGCAGGATGGGCAGGCCGGCGTCTTGCAGGGTGGAGAGCTGACGGGTGAAGAGGGTGAGGTGTTTCTTGCTGACCCCGCCGATGCTGATGGTCATGCCCCCGGATTTTTTCTTGGCTCCCGACCCCACGGGGGCGCCCCCGCCGGCGCTGCCACCGCCTTTTTTGACTTTCTGTTCGCGTATGGACGTGGGAAAGAAGCCCTGGCTCTTGATGCGTGCGAGGGCTTCCTCGTTGTTGGCGGCGCTGATGGTGCCTTTTTGAGGCTTGCCGGCGTCGTTCAGGGCTTCGAATTGGTAGGTGGGCATGGTGGGGCTCCGGGCGTGGGGCGCTCTAGGGGTGGGCGTGGGCCGAGTGCGAGAGGTTCTGGAAGCGGCCGTTAGGCACTAGCGATTGGCCGTTAGCGAGAGGGTCTTTGGGGAGTTCGTAGCCGCGTCAGCGTTCTTGCTAACGGCTGTCGAGCTTCGACCGGCGTCATTCCTCGACCATGGTTTCTTTCACAACCTCGTCGATGGTGGTGAGCCCTTCGTAGAGCGCCATGAGGCCGCCCTGGCGGAGGGTGCGCATGCCGCGTTTACGGGCTTCGTTGCGGATCAACTGGGTGCTGGCTTGTTTCATGATGAGGTCGCGGATGTTGTCGTCCATGACCATGCATTCGAAGATGCCCATGCGGCCCTTGTAGCCCGATTGGTTACAGAAGTCGCAGCCGGTGCCGCGGAACAGCTGGCGGCCTTCGAGGTCTTCGGGGGTGAGCATGAGCATGCTCAGCTCGTCTTCGGTGGGGGTGTAGCCTTCTTTGCAGCGCTGGCACACGCGGCGGACCAGCCGCTGGGCGAGGATGCCTTCGATGGTGGCGGTGATGAGGAAGCTTTCCAGGCCTAGGTCGAGCAGGCGGGCGATGGAGCTGGGGGCGTCGTTGGTGTGTAGGGTGGTGAACACCAGGTGGCCGGTAAGGCTGGCCTGCACGCCGATCTGGGCGGTGGTGAGGTCGCGGGTTTCGCCCACGAGGATGATGTCGGGGTCTTGCCGCAGGAAGGACCGTAGTGCGGCGGCGAAGGTGAGGCCCACGTCCTGGTTAATCTGTACCTGCATGAGGCCGTCGATGTCGTATTCGACGGGGTCTTCGGCGGTGAGGATTTTTTCGCCGGGTTTGTTGAGCTCGGCCAGGGCGGAATAGAGGGTGGTGGTTTTTCCTGAGCCGGTGGGGCCGGTGACGATGACAATGCCGTTGGGCTTGTGGATGAGCTGGCGGAAGGTTTCCAGGTCGTCGGGGCGCATGCCGACTTGTTCGAGGTCGAGGTTGACGTTGCCGCGGTCGAGGATACGCATGACCACCGACTCGCCGAACATGGTGGGCAGCACGGCGACACGCAAGTCGACCGGCTGGCTGTTGACGATCAGTTCGATGCGGCCGTCTTGTGGCAGGCGGCGCTCGGCGATGTCGAGGTTGGCCATGACTTTGACGCGGCTGACAATGGGCACGGCGAGGTGCTTGGGCGGCGGGATCATTTCGTAGAGCACGCCGTCGATGCGGTAACGCATCTTAAATTCGTCTTCGAAGGGCTCGAAGTGGATGTCCGAGGCTTTGTCTTTGATGCCCTGCAAAAGCACGAGGTTGAGCAGCCGTTTGACGCGGTTGTCGTCGGCTTGCTGAGCGAGTTCTTCGAGGTCGACGGTCTTGTTGCCGTCGGCCAGATCGGCCAGGTCGTCCGCGGCGGACAGCTCGGCGACGAGTGAGGCGATTGATTCGTCGTCTTCACCGTAGTGCTGCTGAACCAGCTTGTCGATCTGCCCGGCGGGGGCGACGACGGCGGTAACGCGGAACCCCAGCAGCAGGTGCAGGGTGTCCAGGGCTTGGAAGTTGTCTGCCGATTTCATGGCGACCGTCAGCTTGTTGGCGTCTTTGTCGTAGTTCAGCGGCAGGATGTGGTTGTTGTTGGCCATCTCCGCGGGAATGAGCCGCAGGACGTCTTCTTCGATGGGGCGGTCGGTGAGGTCGATGGTCTCCATGCCTGCCTGGGCGGCCAGGGCCAGGTTGACCTCGTCATGGGAGACGTAGCCTAGTTCGACGAGCAGCTGGCCGATCGGGGCTTTGCTACGTTTTTGTAATTCAAGAGCTTCTTGGACCTGGTCGCGGGTGACGTGACCGAGTTTGGTGAGTACGCGGCCCAGACGCCGTCCGGTGAGCTCTTTAGGAGGGATGGTGTTGGCCATGGGGGGTGTAGAAACAGGGAGGGAGTGGGTTTGGCAGACTTGAGGGGCGCCTCTTTGTCCAAGTGTCTCGCCTGCTTGCTCGCACTGGGTCAGGAAGTGAGGGCCTTAATGGTCTTGGACCATCTGGGATTAGAAGGGCTACTGGTTTATCGTATGGGGTGTGGGGTGGAGATCAAGGGGGGGAGAGCTTTGCGGCGGTGGTGGACACTTGGAAGGCGGGCGCTCCTGGAGCTATGGTGGAATGGGGAAATAGGGTGGGGACGGTATGGAGATAGGCGGTAGGGTAGGTGGTCGCGGTGGGGGCAAGGATGCCCAGGGCCATCGGCAAGATGAGCGTTGTAGCGGCGCAAAAAAACCGGCCCCGAGGGGCCGGCTGGTGCGGCGCGCGGTAGGGCAGTGTTTTTGTCGCCGTTACTCGATGATCAGGTTCACGGCGTTGCGGGTGGGTAGGGCCAGGGCGCCGTGGGCTTGGGCAGCTGCGTCGGCAAGGGCCTGATTTTCGGCAGTGGTGAGGCTGTTCAATACGGCGTCGGACAGGTCGGAGCTGATGAGGTTGCCCCAGCGGTTGGCAGACTGAGCCAGCTGCCGCAGCAAGTGAGGCTGCAGGTCGCCGGTGGCGTTGACCGCGGCGTTGGCCAGCACGGCCTGAGCTTCGGGGTTGTCGATGAGGGCCAGTACATCGCCGGCCCTGGCGGCGACGCGGGGGCGCTGGTCGTCGGAGACCGCGGCGCTCAGTGCGGGCAGGCCGTCGTTGATGTCGAACACCGTGGGGGCGGTGGCGATGTTGGCCAGCAGGCTTAGGGCTTCAAGGGCAATGCCTTGAGGGTCGATGTTGGCGTCTTGGGTGTTGCCGGCTCGGCTGGTGGCTAGGGTGACGGCGGCGCCCAGGTCGTCTTGGCCGGCGGTGACGACGGTTACCCGGGGGTTGTCGGTGAAGATGCTGGCGATCCGGGCTTGGGTAGTGGGGGTGGCCAGGGCCAGCACGGGCGTGGCGGCGAGCTTGAAGTTCTCGCTGGCGGTACTGACGGCTTGCTCGATGACGTTTTGGTCGCCTTGGACCAGCAGCAGGTCCACACCCGGGGATTGGGCGATAACGTTTGCCGCAGCGGCGACCGACTCGGCGGGGATGGCGCGGTGGTTGAGGCTGCCCGCGGAGTTGACCAGCTGGTTGCGGACGTTTTGATCTGCGGCGATGACCAGGGCCAGTGGTGTGGAGTTGGTGCCGAGGGCTTCGCCCAGTACAGGAACGACACGGAAGTCGTTGCTGAAGGATTCTTGGGGCAGGGCGTGGGCAAGGGCGGCCGCCGAGCGGAAGCGGACGGCCCGGTTAGGGAAGTTGAGGCCGCGTACCAGTGGCTGCAGGGCTTCAAGGCTGGCGGTGGCTGAAAGCCCGGCAATGGCGTCCAGCGCCAGGGCGGAGTCGTTGTCGGTTAGGGCTGTGTCCAGCACGTCGTGCAGTCGACGTGGGCCGGCAGCCATGGCGTAGAAAGCCGGGCTGCGGCGCGAGGCGGGGTAGCTGGGGTCGTTTTCACCTTCGGGCAGGCGGTTTTCACGCCGCAGGTTGGCCATGATGTAGAGGCTTAAGGCGCCGTCCAGATCGGGATCAAGCAGCAGGGCGGTGCGGGCGGACTGCATGGCCAGTACGTCGCCAAGAATGGATCCGGGCACGGTGATGGGGACCAGGCCCGGCCTGCCGGTGACGGTAAGTTGGGGGTCGTAGTACCACGACACGCCCCGGTCGGTGGCGGTGTCGTAGCCGTCGAGTGCGGCGGGTTGTGAGGTGGCGGTGTCGTACGAGCCCACACCCAGCCGCAGGTGGAGTTCGGCGGCGCTGAGGTTGACTGAAACGCTGGTGTTGGCGGTGATGACACGGACCGCGGCTTCGGCCGCCGAGCGGGCGGTGGGGTCGGTGTTGGGGTTCTCGATAACCTGTTTGAGGGCGGGCAGGGCCTGAGGGTAACCAATGTTGGCCAGTACTCGGGCGACTTGGCCTTGGGCGACGGCGTTGAGCTTGGGTAGGGCGGCAGTGAGCGGGGCGACCAGGGGCCGGCCGATGTCAGCCATTGCGCGCATGATTTGGGGGTGCAACGCCGAGCGGTCGGTGTCAGTCAGTGCGGAGAGCATCTGGGGTGCGGCGTACTGGCCGGCCGACCCCAGACGTTGTGTGGCGTTGGCGTAGGCACGCTGGCCCTTGCCGAGCAGATCGATGTCGTGACGGATGCGGTCTTCTTCACGACTACGTTCGATACGGGCTTCTTGAATGCGCCGTTCTAGGTCCGAGCCCACCGTTTTGAGCTCAGCCATGCGGGTGGTCCGCAGGAATACGTTCTCAGCGTTGCGGTCGCTATTTTCGATTGCATCCAGCAGGGTTCCCGGGTCGGCGTCTAGCAGCGCGTTGCCTGCCTGGGCCGCGAGCTCAGGGCTGGCAATCAGTACGTAGTGGCAGAAGTCGGACCAGAGTTGTTCGGCCCGCGGGCCGGCTACGGCAGCGGGTGTCTGGGCTAGCGCGCCGGAGCCCGCGGGGGAGAACACCGTGGCGGCAGTGAGGCCGGAGGCAATGAACAGCGGGCTGAGACGCCGGCGTGAACGGGAGAGCCGGGGGGATCGCGGCATCGGGGAGGCTCCGGGGAGGACGGGGTGCGGGAGATGAGAACACGGCGGGGGCGGGGGCACCGGGTGCGGACGCCGCGTCGCGACCCGTCAAGCTAAGCCCGGGCTCCGAAAGCGTCAAGAATTACGGCGCGTTGGTATCGGCCTTGACAGGGTGGGGGTGGCGATGCGGTCCGGGGTGTGGTGGCGGGAGGGTTGGTCTTCGCTGCGATGGGTAACGCATTCGAACCTCTGGCAGATGGCTGGGGTTTGCCAATGGCAGGCCGGGCCTTCATAATCTTGGGGTTGACTCTAAGTCCGTTCTAACACTTTACGATCTCGACATGCCGACCGATGACGGTGTTGCTTAAAGCGCTGCTCCAAACGTGTGTTGCGGGGACCAAATGCTCAAGTTCAAGGTTTTTTCCGACGGAAAGCCCGCCACGGTGTGGCCGCTGCGCAATGCGTATCTGATCGATTCAGAGGGCAACGGAGTGCGGTCGGAGATCGACTTCGTCGATGGGGTGATGACCTGTGAAAAGAGCGAAGCGGGCACCGCGGTGCTTTGCTTGCAGCACGACGTGGGGGAGCTGGGGCAGCTCACGCTGCGAACCTGCTTGCTTCCCGAGAGGTCGACGCCTTACTTGTTATCGGTCGAGCTGGCCCGGCACCGGCTAATGATGCTCTACAACAAGCTCGAAGACTGGGCGATGTTCGAGCTTGAAGAGGGCCACGTGGTGTCGAAGCGTGAAGCAAAGGCCCGGGCCTTATTTGTCGAGGCCCTGTCAATTCAAAATGACGATCCGATGGAGGCGAGCCGGCTGGCGGACGAATCGTTGGCCACGTCGCTGGACGGGAGTGAAGAGCTGGCGCTGGCTCATAGTGAGCTGCTGCTGAACAAGCGCGTGGAGACCGGCAACCTGCCTAAAGCGCCGCTGGGTAGTGGAGTGGGGCTGAGCCTCGGTGACGACGAGCAGTTGCGGACAGGCCTGGCGGCAGGTTTCGATTTTGTGCAATTGCCGTTGCCTTGGAAGACGCTGGCCCCCGAAGAAAACGAATACACCTGGGCCCCTGCAGATGCTTGGGCGGCGTGGGCTAAGTCCGCCGGTAAACCGGTGGTGGCTGGGCCGGTGATCAGTTTCGAGCCGGCCAGCTTGCCGGACTGGCTTTACATCTGGGAGCACGATTTTGAAACTGTACGGGACCTGATTTACGAACACATCGAGCGGGTGGTCCGCCGCTACAAGGGGGTGGTGAGCGCCTGGACCATTGTGTCGGGCCTGCACGTGAACAGCCACTTCACGTTTAACTTTGAGCAGTTGATGGATCTCACTCGTATGGCCACGCTGTTGGTGCGAAAGCTGCACCCCGAAGCGAAGATCATCGTGGAGTTGCGGCAGCCGTTTGGCGAGTACTTCGCTAAGAACCCGCGCAGCATCCCGCCGATGATGTACGTGGATTTGCTGATCCAGTCGTCGATCCAGTTCGATGCGTTCGGCTTGCGGCTGCCCATGGGCCAAGCCAGCGACGGGCAATACACGCGCGATTTGATGCAGATTAGTTCGATCCTGGATCAGTTCACGGGATTTGGTAAGCAGGTGTTCCTGACCGTGGCGGCACCCAGCGAGCCGGTGACCGAGTTCATGATCGCGGTGAACCCGGCGCTAGGAGACGCGCCGGTGGACGCGGATTCAGGGTACTGGCGCCGGCCCTGGTCCGATGTGGTGCAGGGGCACTGGTTGGAGGCGGTGTTGCAGATTGCTATGAGCAAGCCTTATGTAGAGGCGGTGTGCTGGCAAGACTTAAAAGACCATGCGGCAATCGACCTGCCTATGTCGGGGCTGATTGACGATGCGGGCCAGCCCAAGAACGCATTTCGCCGGCTCTTGGCGTTTCGCCACGGGTTGGGGTTGGCCGGGCCGGGGGGGCGCGGCGATAGCCCGGCGGCGCCGACGGTCTAGCTTTCCGAAGATGGGGAGGATGGGGGGATAGCGGCCACGCAAGGGATGCGTGGTTCATTGGTTTTCGGCACGGAAGCGATGCGCACCCTTTAGTGGAGCCGCTCTCGTGTCGATTTGTGCAGCAAGGGCCTTGCCGGCTGATCTGGCCCCGGCCGCGGAGTTGAGGCGTGCGGTGGCTCGCGGCCTGACGGGGGTGGTTGGTCTTGCGCTGGCAGTGTGGTGTGTGTTGAGCGTGAGGGGCAGCCAAACCGATGACGCGGCGAGCCGGTCGGCGGTGGCGCACTGGCGGGTGGTGCTGGACCAGGCGCCGCCGGCTGACTTGGAGCTGTTGCCGGGTGTGGGACCGACGTTGGCCCGGCGGATACGGGCGGTCTGTGGCGAGCCCGCGCCTGTGCGGGCGGAGGATCTGTTGCGGGTTGCGCGGCTGGGACCGGTCGGTCGCAAGCGGATCGCGCCGTGGGTGGTGTTTGGTGCTCCCGATGCCACGGACCGGGAGCCGATCGGAGTCACCGCAGCGGGAGGGAGCGGGGCGACGCGGTCCCGGGCGGTGGCGTTGACCGCGGGGCGTTGACTGGCCGTGGCCGGTGGTGCGGATGGTTGGTTCGGGGCTTGCGGATACTCTGTGGGTATGGTCGATTCTCGCGCAGCACGGGTGTTTCGTCAGCACGTTGAGACCGAGCGTTTGCTGGGGGTTGAGGCAGTGCCGGTGGACGCGGCGTTGCTCGCCGCTGTGGAGGCCCGGCGGGCTGTGGCCGTGGCCCAGACGGTGGCGGAGCCTGCTACGCCTTCGCGGCCCGCCCCCGGTGGGTGGCAGCCTCCGGTGCGAAATCGAAGGCCCCCTGCCGTGGGGGGGGGGGAGTCGGCGTCCCGGGCCGCAGTGTCTGTTCGGGCTCCGCAGTTGGCGCCACTGGCGGCCGCGGTGATGAAACGAGATCTGCCCGCGACGGTGGACGGTGATGTGGTGGCGTCGCTACGCGTTTTGGACGAGCAGGCGGTGCGAGGCTGCACCCAGTGCGGACTGCACGTGGGGCGCGCTCAAACGGTGTTTGGTGAGGGAAACCCGGCGGCGGCGTTGATGATTGTGGGTGAGGGGCCGGGCGCGGATGAAGACCAAAGCGGGCAGCCGTTTGCGGGCGCGGCGGGCGCGTTGTTGGACAAGCAGTTGGCGGCCATGAAGCTGAGCCGCGATGCGGTGTATCTGACCAACGTGGTGAAGTGTTACCCGCCGGGCGGGCGTGCGCCGACGACCCAAGAGGCGGCGGCGTGCGGCGGGGTTCTGCGCCGGCAGATCGAGGTCGTGTCGCCGCGGGTGATTTTGACCGTGGGTGGACCTGCGGCCAAGTTGGTGTTGGGGGTGACGCAGAGCATCACCCAGGTGCGGGGCACGTGGCATACTTACGAAGGCCCGGCGGGGTCGATCCCGGTGATGCCCACCTACCACCCGAACTATTTGTTGCGGGCGTACACGCCTGAGAACCGGCGCCGTGTTTGGGGCGACTTACAAGCGGTGTTGGCCAGGCTGGATGTGAGGGGCGACCGGTAGCACGGATGGTGTTGCTTTTTGGTGTCTCGATCGGTGATGGGGGGCTTACAGACCGGGGGGGGCTCCACCGGGTGGGTGACTGGGGTAATCTTTGCGCTCCATGACACACCGCATCGATACGATTTTCACCGGTTTACGGGCCCGCGAAGCCAAGGCCTTAATGCCTTTTTTCACCGCCGGGGATCCGGACCTGGCGGCGACGGTGTCGCTGATCCGTGCTGCGGACGCCGCGGGCGCGGCGGTGTGTGAAGTCGGTTTTCCCTTTTCGGATCCGGTGGCGGACGGGCCGACCATCCAGGCGTCCATGCAGCGGGCTTTGGACGGCGGGACCGATGTGGCCGGGGTTTTCGCGGCGGTGCGTAGTGTGCGGCCCGAAGTGAAACTGGGGCTGGTGGCGATGGTGAGCTACTCGATCGTACACCGTTGGGGGCTGGAGCGCTTCGTGGCCGAGGCCGCGGATGCGGGGTTCGACGGGTTTATTTTCCCTGACCTGTCGTTGGAAGCTTCGCAACCGGCACGGGCGGCGGTGAAGGCTGCGGGTTTGACGTTGAGTCTGCTGGTGGCGCCGACCACGCCGCTGGCCCGCGCTCAGCAGATCGCCGCGGCGTGCAGCGGTTTTGTGTACGTGGTGGCGCGGGCCGGGATCACCGGGGCCCGGGCTGAACTGCCCCCCGAGTTGACCACGCGGCTAACGGCCTTGCGTGAAGTGACCGACTTGCCCCTGGCCGTGGGGTTTGGGGTGAGTAAGCCGGCGCACGTGCGTGAGGTGGTGGCAGTGGCCGACGCGGCCATCGTGGCCTCGGCTTTGATCGACCGTATGCAGGGAGCGTCGGATCCGTTGGAGGCCGCGGCCGAGATGCTGGAGCAGTTGACGGGTGGGCTGGGGTGATCACGGCGTGAACGTTTACCGGTGACTTCGGCCGGGCTTGCTGTGTGCTTCTTCATTGAAATGAAGGCCCGAAAGCACCTACTATGTGGGCCTGGTGCGGGGCGTTTGTTGCGTGTTCGCGCCGCGATCCCGCCGGTTTGCTTTCGCTCTTTCAGGAACTTTCTGATGACGTTCACACCCCGTAACCCGCTGCCTGCTTCCGCTGCGGAGGCCGTTTCTCAAGCGCTGCAGGGCGTCTTGGTCACACTGATTGACTTAAGCCTGGTGGCGAAGCAGGCGCATTGGAACGTGTTCGGTCCGCAGTTTTTGTCGGTTCATGAAAAGCTGGACGAAGTGGTGCTGAACGCGCGGGACGGCTTGGATGTCGTTGCCGAGCGCATGGTGCAGCTGGGGTCGCCACCCGATGGCCGGGCGGCGACCGTGGCGGCCACCTCGCCGCTTAAGGCGTATCCCGAACGTTTTGAATCGGTGTCGAGCACGCTGGGGGCGGTCAGCGAGCGGCTGCTGCAGGCCGCAGGCGCGATCCGAGCCGCCATTGCGGTGGCCGGCGAGCACGACCCGCTGACCGAAGACCAGCTGATTGCGTTGGCCCAGCCGATCGAAGAGCAGCTGTGGATGTTCGAGGCCATGGCCGCGGCGGAGTGACCCGCGGGCCGTTCGCGCCGGTCAGGCGCCTTGGGGCAGGCGCTGGCGCAGGGCCTCCAGCACGTTCATGAAGTTGACGTACGCGTCGTAGGGTGATTCGTAAGGACTGAAGTAGCGGTGGACGGCGCCGTCGTCCATCCCCTTCGTACTCATGTAGTAGAGGTGGTCGGAAGTGGCGAGCCGGCCCCAGTCGCGCCGCAGATCGGAGTCGCCGTGGGCGTGTACCGTTTCGGCGAAGCCGTAGAGCATCTCGGCAGCCGAACGCTGAAGCGCATTGCCCAGCCATGCGGACTCGTCGCGGTTGGTGTCGGCCCAGCTGATGGTCTGTGGGGAGGAAAACAACGCTTCGGGGTCAAATTCGTCGAGGATTTCGCGCGGGGTGAGGAAGCGGTGTCCCAGCTCTAGCACCTCGGCCGGAAGCCGGTGTAGGAAGCGTAGGATGCCGGTGTCTTCGCTGTGGTGTTCTCCGAAGGTTTCAAAGTCCATAAAGAGGTTGCGTAGCGGCGGGGGTGTTTCTTCGTCGCGGGGGGGGTGCTCGCGCCCCCGCCACGCGGTGCCCGGGGCGGTGATGCGGGCGGCGTAGGCCGCTGCGGTGGGGCGCGAGGCGGGGTTGCCAAAACGAAATGCGATGTCGTCGCTGAACACGTGGTGTTTGAGCATGACCGGCAGGCCGGTGGGGGAGGTGTACACCCGGCCCGCCGGACGTCCGCACAAGACGTGGTCGGCACCCTCGGTGAGCACGCCCCGGTAGCGGGCTTGGTCGTCGATGATTTGGGCCAAGGCGTCGTTGTAAAGCAGCTCGGTGTTGCGAACCACCACCGGCTGTTGCCCGAAGTATTCTTCGATCATGGCGCTGTGGTCCGCCAGCTCGGCGGGGAAGGCGGCCGGGTCCATGATCCCACTCAGGTCATGGTGGTAAGTTTCGGCGAGGAATTCGACGCAGCCGGTTTCGGCCAAGCGGCGCAGGTTCTCCAGTACGTCCGGGGCGCTGTGCGCAAGCTGCTCGGTGAGCGTGCCGGTGATGGACAGTGCGAAGCGGAACGCCCCGGCGTGTTGATTCACCGCGTCCAATAGCAAACGGGTGACGGGCCGGTAGCAGCGCAGGGTGATGCGGCGGAGGATTTCTTGGTTTTGATGATCGTCGAAGTAGCGGTGGTCGTTTTCGTAAGCGCTGAACCCGCGCAGCCGGTAGGGCTGATGCATTTGGAGGTAGAGGTTGACGACGGTCATGCGGGTTGCCGGGGGCTGGCGGATGCGGTGGTGAAACGCCTGGGCTTCACCGGAACACGGACGGCCGTGAGTTTACCGATTGGCCGGCGGAGCTTATGAGCCGTCGGCGGCCGCGGCCGATGCGATGGAGGGCGGGCGGTTTTCTTTTCGGCTTGACGGGGTGGGGGTGATGATTCGTGCCCCGCGGCCGAAGGTGAGGTAGGCGTAGCACCACTGGACCAGTACGCTGAGCTTGCTTCGGAAAGTGACCAAAAACATCAGGTGTATTCCGAGCCAAGCGAGCCAGGCCAGCGACCCGCCGAAGCGCAGCTTCCCGATCCAGGCCACGGCGCGGCGGCGGCCGATGGTCGCCATCGACCCCTTGTCGCGGTAGTTGAACGCCGGGCGTTGGGCCGGGGGGCGGGGCCCGCGGGCCAGCTCGGCGGCGATCAGTTTGGCTGCGTGCTTGCCGCTTTGGATGGCCGCGGGGGCGACGCCGGGCACCGGCTGGCCGTCGGGGTCGGTCAGACGGATGAGGTCGCCGACGGCGAACACCTCGGGGTGGCCGGGCACGCTGAGGTCTGGCAACACCTCGATCCGGCCGCCACGGTCGCGCGGAGCATCGGGAAACGCCTCGGTCAGCGGGCTGGCCGCGACGCCGGCGCCCCACAGCACGTTGCGCGTCTCGATGCGGGTGCCGTCGTTCAGTTCGACCGCATCGGCCTGTACATCAGATACCCGCACGCCCAGCCGTACCTCCACGCCCAGGGTTTCCAGCTGCCGCAAGGCCTTGCGCGAGAGCGATTCGGGATACACCTTCAGCAGTCGGGGGTTGCTTTCGATCAGGATCACCCGGGCCGTGGCGGGGTCGATGCGCCGGAAGTCGCGCCGGAAGACCCGGTGGATCAGCTCGGCCATCGAGCCCGCGAGCTCGACGCCGGTGGGGCCCCCGCCGACCACGACGATGGTCATCAGCCGGGCCTGCTCGCGGGTGTCGAGCGTGGTCTCGGCCCGCTCGAAGGCGGTGAGTACGTTGCGCCGTATGCGCAGCGCATCGTCCAGGGTCTTAAGCCCCGGGGCGTAGGGCTCCCAGTGCTCGTTACCGAAGTAGCTGGTCCGGCCCCCGGCCGCCAGTACCAGGTGGTCGTAGTCCACCGTGCCTTCGGTGGTGAACACCTGTTTTTGCTCCGGGTCGATGCCGGTGACCCGGGCCATGAGGCTGGTGATGTCCGGCCGCCGGGCCACCACCGAGCGGACGGGCGCAGCGATGTCGGTAGCCGAGAGCGCCGCCATGGCCACCTGGTATAGCAGCGGTTGAAACACGTGGTGGTTCTGCCGGTCGATCAGCACTACCTCGGCGTTGCCGGGCCGCCCGCGGAAGTGTTTGCAGAACGCGAGTCCGGCAAAGCCCGCTCCGATAACCACCACGTTGGGCCGGTTGGGGTCGGTGGGTTGCTGGACCGCCGAGTTCGCGGGAGCGTTCGAAGAGGCGGTCACGGCGGGGTTTGGTGGCGGGGCGGATGCGTCCATGTGCCGCCCAGGTTAAACACCGCGGTGCGAGGAGATCGCTCCAACCCACCGATTGAACACAAGCCGACGACCAATCTTGACGATTTCCACGCGGGAACGGCGATAAAGTCGCGGCCTGCGCGTCAAATCAGTACCTCCCCCGTGAGTAACGCTTGTGAACATGTTTCGCTCGACATCGACCGCTGTGCCCGGTCGCCTGGGGGTGTTGGGCTGCCCGCGTGCGGGCTGGGTGTTGCTGCTGGCACTGGTTGTGCGTGTGCTCTGGGCCTTGATCGTGCCGGTGGAACCGCTGTCGGACTCCAATGCGTATGACATTTCGGCCCAGAACATCGCGGCGGGCCACGGGTACTCCCTGGATCCTACGCCGGAAGTCACGCTGGCGGCGGGGAAAGAAGTTGCCCCCTCTGCTTACTGGGCGGTAGGCACGCCGGCGGTGGTGGCTCTGCTCTATACGATTTTTGGACACACCTACGTTCCGGTGGTGGTGCTCAATATTTTGATCGCTTTGGCGGGGATTGCCGTCACCATGCGGCTGACCTCTGAGTGGTTGTCGCCCCAGCACGGCACGGTGGCAGGGCTGCTCTTGGCGCTCTGGCCGGGACAGTTTGGTTTTGTTACCGCGATCGCCAGCGAGCTGTGGTTCAATCTGGGGGTGCTGCTTACCCTTTTGGTCTGGACGCGGTGGAGCTGGGCGTGGTGGAGCCGCGCCTTGCTGAGCGGCGTGCTGCTGGCGGCCACCTGCTATGTGCGACCCGTGGCGATGCTGCTGCCCATCGTGTTGGTGATGGTGACGTGGTTTGACGGTTGGTTGAAATGGCGCGAGCCGGCGGAAGCCGGTTCCGCGGCCGATACCGAGCGGCGGGCCACCGGCTGGTGGCGCCCGGTGGTGGCGGCCCTGGCCGCAAGCGCGGTGATGTTTGGGCTTTTGTCGCCCTGGACGCTGCGCAATGCCCGGGTGATGGGAGCGCCCGCGTTGGTGTCGATGAATGCGGGGGCCAATATGTGGATGGGCAACCACCCGGGCACCAACGGTCAATACGCGTTGCTGCCTCCCGAAACCGACGGGATGAGTGAGCTGGATCGTGATGTCTATCTGAAAAAGGCGGCGAAGGACTACATCCGCGCGGAGCCTGTGGCCTTCGTCACCCGCACGCTGCGAAAAATTGTCACCTTGCACGCGAGCGAAGCGATTTTTGTCTATTGGAACGTCACTGCGATCGAGCGTTTGTTTGGACCTCAGGCCGTCACGGGGCTGAAGGTGGTGGGCACGGGGTACTGGCTGCTGGTGCTGGGGAGTTCTCTGGTCGGGGTGGTCGTGCTGATGCGGCGCAGCGGCTTCTGGCGGGTGTGGCTTCACCCGGCCTGGGTGTTTTGGGGCTATTTCACCGCGGTTCACGCCGTGATCGTGGTGCAAGACCGTTATCACTACCCCAACGTGCCGTTCATCGCAGCTTTCGCGTCGGTCCCAGTACTGGCTTTGGCCCAGTGGCTGATCGCGCGGCGCCACGCCCACGAAGCGGTGGAACCGGGTCGGTCTTTGTCCGATGGCAACTAAAATATCCCCGGCCGTTAGCCGACCTTGAAGAACACCTGCGATGGCCTCTTTGCCCCCCCCCCACAACGACGACCCTGCCCAAAAGCCCTCAGCGGTTGCGTCTGACCAGGTGCCCCTGTGCGTGGACCTGGACGGCACACTGATCAGCAGTGATCTGCTGCACGAGTCGGTCTTTGCCTTGCTGGGCGACCGCCCGCTGCGGGCCTTCGCGCTGCCCGGGTGGTTGAAGCAAGGCAAGGCGGCCTTGAAGCACCGGATTGCCCAGGAAGCGGACCTGGATGCGGCGTCTCTGCCCTACCGTGCGGAGGTTCTGGACTGGTTGCGTGAACAGAAGGCCGCGGGGCGCCCGCTGGTGTTGGCGACGGCAAGCCACGAAAAATATGCCCAAGCGGTCGCCGACCATCTGGGTTTGTTTGATCAGGTCATTGGCAGCGACGCCACGCACAACCGGCGCAGCGCGTCCAAGGTGGAAGCGATCCGTGAGCGGGTGGGCGAGGTGTTTGACTACGCGGGGGATTCGGACGCCGACCTGCCGCTGGTTGATGCCTGCCGGCGGATCGTGCTGGTGGAACCGACCGTGGCGCTGGCGCAGGCCGCCGAAGCGGCGGGGAAGGTCGAGCGGGTGTTCGAGGGCCGCGGGCGCGACCTGGCGGGCAAGGAGCGGCCGTCACGCGGGCGGGCGTTGATCAAGCTGCTACGCCCGCACCAGTGGGCCAAAAACGCACTGCTGTTCGTGCCGCTGATTGTCGGCCATCAGCTTGGCGACCCGGGGCTGCTGCTGGCCGCGTTTCTCGGCTTCTTGGCCTTCAGCGCGGCCGCGTCGTCGGTGTACATCGTTAACGACCTGGTGGATATCGAAAGCGATCGCCAGCACCCCCGCAAGCGCAAACGCCCGCTGGCCGCAGGCAACGTAAAGATTCCCGTGGCGGTGGCCGCCACCGGTGGCCTGTTGGCGGGCGCGGTGGTGTTGGGGCTGGCCGCGGGCGGGCCGGCGTTCCTGGCTTGGTTGCTGGTGTACCTGGTGCTCACCACGGCCTATTCGTTTGTGCTCAAGCGGCGTTTGCTGATCGACGTGCTGGTGCTGGCCTGGCTGTACACCCACCGGATGATGGCCGGCGGGGTGGCGGTCGATATCCCGCTGTCGCCCTGGCTCATCGCGTTCAGCTCGTTTGTTTTCCTGAGCCTGGCATTTGTGAAGCGTTACACCGAGTTGAAGCGCGCGTCGCTTAAAAACCAGAGCACCAACGCGCGGCGGGGCTACCGCACCGAAGACCTGCCGCTGATCGGCAATGTGGGCCCTTCCGCGGGCATGGCGGCCACGCTGGTGCTGGCGCTCTACATCCAGAGCGATCTGGCGCAGATGCTTTACCGACGCCCGGACGCACTGTGGGCGCTGCTGCCACTGTTTCTGGTTTGGATCCTGCGGGTTTGGTTCCTGGCGTTCCGGGGGGAGCTGAATGAAGACCCCATTGCGTTTGCGATCGGCGACAAGATGTCTTACGCCTGCCTGGTGGCGGTGGGCGTGGTGATGGTCTTGGCGACCTGATGACTTTGTGGGCGGCAAGGGCGACGCGGTGTCTACAGTGGGCCGTTCGCCCCCTCACGGAGATCACCGGTGATTCGTTTGTTTGCTGCCTTGCTTATTGTAATTGTTGGTTTTACTCCGGCTGCGGCTCAGACCAAGCCGTCTGAAGCGCAGGGCAGGCTGGTGGATTTCAGCCGGGCGCCCGAGCGGACGACGGACCGCTGGCCCCTCTCGGACCAAGAGAACGCGCGGGGGTGGAGTCGCCAGACCCATCTGAGCGATGAGTTTTTGGGCGACGGGCTAGACACCAAGAAGTGGTACCCCAACAACCCCAAGTGGAAGGGCCGCCCGCCCACCTACTTCCACGGCAGCAACGTGAGCGTGGCGGACGGCGAACTGGTCTTACGCATCAATCAGCACGGTGATGCAGAATTACCGCCGCGTTTTACGCACACCGCGGGGTTCATCAAAAGCCGGCAGCGGCTGACCTACGGCTACCTGGAGGCCGAGCTGAAGCTGATGGACGCGCCCTGGGTGTCGGGGTTTTGGATTACCAACGTGGGGCGGGACTGGTGGACCGAGATTGATATCTGTGAGAACTGCCCGATTGTGCGGGCCGACCAGGGCGATCGCGATCAGGGGCACGCCCTCAACAGCAATCTGCACGTGTTCCGATCGCCCCCGGACAAGGGCGGTGTGACGGAGCATTTTGACCGCTCCCAAACGTTCCGCGTTCCGTTCAATTTGAAGGACGATTACCACGTTTGGGGGCTGGAATGGGATGCTCGGACCATCCGTTTTTACCTGGACGGGGTGTTGTTCCGGGAACTGGAAAACACCCATTGGCACCAGCCGCTGGAAATCAACATCAACAACGAATCCAACAAATGGTTTGGGGCCCTGCCCGACGAACGCACCGACCGGGAGTTCCGGGTGCGTTATGTGCGGGTGTGGCAGCGTCCGGGAGCGTAAGAGGGTGCGCCGTTTTAGGGCGCGACATCACATGATCTAACCATGGGCGGTAGCCGACCAGATCATCTGATGGGGCGATTTAAAAACGACGGGATTCCACGTGGCGTGCGGCCGGCGGGTGTTCGCTTGGCCGAGCGATTTTGAACGAAACTCGGTCAGTGGTCGTGACCGTGGTGATCGGTGTGGTCGTGTCCGGCGTGGGGGTCGGTGGTCGCGGTCGGGGGGGATGGGGGGTGCCCGGCGTGATCACAGTGCGTGGCGCAGCCGCCGTGGTCGTATCCGTGGTCGTGGTTGTGCAGCTGGTGTTCGAAGTGGGCCACGCCCGCGGCGATGGCCACGCCCAACAGTAGGCCCGTGGAGAGCTTGATCCGATCGTGGTTGTGAAACTGCAGCTCGGGCAGCAGGTCGCTGAGGGCGATACACAGGAAGGTGCCGGCGCTGAAGGCCAGGGCGTAGCCGATGACGGCCGAGCCGTGGCCCAGGGCGTCGCCGCCAACTCCCGTGGCGAAAGCAAGCACCCCCGCGGGCACCATGGCGGCGAGGGCTAGGTTGATCAGGTGGCGGGCGAGCCGGTTGAAGCCGTTGGAGGCGGTGAGGGTGATCACCGTGAGCGCGTCCAGGGGCTTGTGCAGCAGCACGACGGCGAAGACGCCGATTCCCGCCAGCGCCGCGGCGGCGTCGCCGTGCGGGCGGGCGGCGAGCACGGCGGCGGCCAGGGCCACGCCGTCGATGACGCTGTGGATGGCCATGCCCGCGGCCGCGCCGACCCAGGAGATTTTCGACCCCGGGGTGTCGCCGGCCATGGTGTGGGGCGCGGCGTGGTCGTGGTGGCAGGTGTGCCGGTCGTGGTCGTGCTGGGCGAGGTCTTCGGGGGTGGTGACCACGGCGCCCGCGGCGTTGAGCTCGGCGACCTCGTGGGTGTGGAAGCTGAGGAAACGCTGGACGAAAAACATGACCAAAAACCCGCCCAGCAGCCAGAGCATGGCCCGCTCGGCGGGGACCGCCTCGATGGCGTGGGGGGTCATGAGCAGCAGGGCCACGCCCAGCATGAAGCCGGTGGTGAGGCTGATGATCAGCTGCAGCCGTCGGTGGGTGAGGCGGATGAGCATCGGCGCCAGGCCGCCGGCCACCGACGCGAGCACCACCAAGACGCAGTAAACGGTCAGGAGGGCGGTTTGATTCATCGGGTGAGTCGAACGGGTGGACAGCGGCGGTGTGACGAGACGGTTGAAAAAAGGCCTCGGGTCGCGGGGTGCGACCGGAGGCTCAGGATAAGTCCGCGCGGGGGTTTAGGCCCGGCGGCGGCGGACGGCCAGGGTCAGACCGCCCAGGGTCAGGAGACCGGCGGTGGCGGGCTCGGGGACGATCGCGGCGGCGGAGTCGGCGGTTAGCCGCAGCGCGAACGAAGTGGGGGCCAGTCCTGCTCCGCTGTCGGTGAGCTCGAAGACGAAGGTGCCTTCGACGTCGGCCGGGTCGGCCAGGGACGAGATGAGCGTGAAGGTGGGGTGGAAGTCGAATGCAGAATCGCCCGGCAGCCCCACGGCGGCGGCGGTGTCAACTTGGGTCAGGCCCGAACCGGTCAGGTCCAGATCGGCGCTAGACAGCACGGTCGATCCGAACAAGAAAAAGAAATCCACGTCGCTGGCCAGATCCACTGAAGTCAGGCGGATATTGATGTCAGCGCCCGTGGGCAGGTCTTCGCTCTCGAAGCCGGTGTCGTCGTTGATGAAGCCGCTGTCTAGCCCGCTCACGGGGTTGCTGGCGAACACGTTGCCGCTGAGCGGCGAGGGCGGGATCGCCAGCTGGCCTTGGGCCGAGGGCAGGAAGAGCGTGATCAGGTCGGTGCCGCCCGGGCCGGTGAGGCCGGGGGTGGGTTCGACGATCTCAAAGTCTAGTGTGAGCGCGTCATTGAGGGCCCCCACGACGACGTGGGGCACGCCTTCTTCTTCGCCTTCTTCTTCGGTGGCGAATGCGGGGTTCGCGGCCGTAATGGCCAGGACGGGGGCGAGGATCAAGGTGGGGGAAAATTTCATGGGTAAAAACTTGTCTTTCTCACAGGTCAATACAAGGGGAAGCAGGTCGACTCAGATCAATGGCTTCGGTGTGCTCGTTCAACGAGCGACTTGAGGCCAGTAAAGGTTGGGACGCCAGTTGGGCACGAAGCCGCCGACGTTTTCGATAGTTTCTGAACGGGTGAGCGTCGCGGCGTGGCCGTCCAGGAAGGAGTAGTTGGCGGCGCCGAGGTGCTGCTCGATCTCCACCTGGCGGCGGATGAGGTCGTCGCCCGCGTCACCGGGGACCGCCCCGAACCAGGTCTCGGGGTGGACGTGGTCGGCGCTGACGAAGCCCAGACGGTCGTCGGTGGTGGTGCCTTCGACCAGCTCCAGGGTGAAGATGGTCTTCACCGGTCGGGGAATCGCGTCGATGTTGCGGAATGCCTCGAATCCCGCCGCGTGCCCCAGCGTGAACGGCAGGCCGTAGCTGACCTGCCGCATGCGGCCGTTGGTGGGCGAGGGGATGTCGAAGTAGGGGCTCTCGTCACTGGGGCAGCGGTAGAGCAGGGGGGCATCGACGAAGGCGGCGAGGGTGCGCAGCCACGCTCCTTGAGGATCCAGGGTGCCGGCGCCTTCGCCAAACCCCACGCCCGGCAGGTTGCCGTCGAACTCGAAGGCGTAGTTGACCGAGGCCAACGCCATCATGCGGGTGTTGCTGAGGCAGCGGGCTTGCCGCGCGGTTTCCCGCGCGTTGCCTAGCACCGGCAGCAGCAGGCCGATCAGCAGCGCAATGATGCTGATGACCACCAGCAGCTCGATCAGGGTAAACGCGCGGCGCGTGGCCGCCGCCGTGCGCGAACGCACGAAGGGACAGGGGGCCATGGCGTGGCTCCGTCGGGAAAGCGATGAGGGGTCTGGGCGGGCGCAGTGCGCCCGCGGCAACGAACCGGGTCACGCGCTTAGGGACGGGGGGCCGCGGGCGGGCGGCAGCGGCACGCGGGCCGCGGGGGGCGCCGCGCCGCGGGCGGCGGGCGGCAGAAGATTCCGGGGCCAGAGCGCCGGGGCCGCGACGGGGGCCGCGGGCGGCGTGACGCCAGAAGCAAGCAGTTGGCAGACGTCGCAGCCGTGCGGGGCCGGGTCGTGGTCGGCCGGGGCGTTGGCCGGGCGGTCGGCCGGGAGCGGGGCGTGCGATGACGTGCAGGCGGTGGCCCCGTGGGCGTGGGCATCGGCCGACACCCCCGCCGGGCCCGCGGGGTGGCCGTGGGCCAACACCCGGTGGGCGAGCCCGGCGCCGCCGGTGGCGAAGGCCATGAGCGCGACCAGCGCGCACGCGATCCCCCAGCGGGGTGGACCAAACGGGGCTCGGGGGGCAGGGGGTATCACGCGCAGGCGTCGCAGAGGCCGTAAAGCGTCAGGTCGTGGCCGGTGAGGGTGAAGCCGTCGGGCACCAGCGGGGACAGGCGTCCGGGGCAGCCGGCGACATCGACCACCCGCTCGCATTGGGTGCAGGCGAAGTGGTGGTGGTGGCCGCGGTCGGCCGGCTCGTAGCGGGTGGTGTCGTCGCCGGGCAGGGTGACGCCCGCCAGCACGCCCGACTCCAGGCCGGCGTTGAGGGCCCGGTAGACCGTGGCGATGCCCGGGGGCCGCGGGTGGTTTTTGAGCTCGGCAAGCACCTCGGCGGCGCTGAGGGGGCCCTCGGCGGCGCTGACCACGTCAAAGACGGTTTGCTGGGCGGGGGTGACGGTCATGTGATAACCCATTATCACAGGCTTGGCCGCGGTGTCAAGCGGTTTGATTGAATGAGCACCCGCGCCAACCCATCGCGGGGCGCGGCCAGTCACCGACTGGTGGTCCACTGCGGCGGACCGGTTTCTACGGTATTCGGGCGTCAGCTTTCGGGCACGTTTGCCGGGGGCGGCCCCTCCGCCGGCGGATTCTGAGCCCGGATCTGTTCAATCAACGCCTCGACCTGCCGGGTCTCAGCCTCCTGTCCCAGCTGCTGGTAGCCGTCGCGCGAGCGTTCCAAGATGGTGAGTCCCTGCTCTGGTTGACCGGCGGTAAACAGCAAAGGTCCGAGGCTCGCACCCACCGCACAGATCCCGTCTAGGCGTCCGATTTGCGTCAGGATGCGGTACGAGCGATCCAGTAATGCACGCGCTTTAGACCACCGGTTTTCTTGCAGATGGATCAGGCCCTGCGACCACAACGTCTGAGCGGTTGCAGCTTGATCGCCCAGGTCATCAAAGACGCTGAGTCTTTCCTGATGCATTTCGAGTGCCTCGTCTACCCGTCCCTTGTCGACGTATATGCGTGCGATGTCGCCGAGGGTGACGGCCCGCGAACGCGTGTCCCCCAGGGCCTCGTAGGCGCTGACTTGCTCTTGATGCATTTCGAGCGCCTCGTCTACCCGTCCCTGTGAACGGTATATCCGCGCCATGTCGCCGAGGGTGGCCGCCTTTTCCCCTTTTCCTTTGGTGTTTTTGTGGGCTTCGTTTAGGTGCTTCAATGCCCGGTCAGGCTGGCCGCTATGGACCAAAAGCTGTGCCGCTTCACGCAACCACCCGACGCGTCGACCGCCGGTTGTTTTAGAAGGGGCGTCCGAGGCGGTCTCAAGCAGGCGGCGCTGCAGCTCGGCGATTCTGAGCTGCTTGGCGTCTTCGGTGAGGTTCGCGGCCAGCATGAAGTTATGGGCGGGATGAGTGCCGGTCGAAGGTCGCTCGCCGGAAGAAGGCGCTTCCGTGTGGTGAGGCATGGAGAAGTCGAAGCGGTGGCTGCGGTATGACCACAAATCCGGGGCGTGGCGGGCCAGCAACGGCTCGGTGTGTTCGGGCGTCCAGAGGATCCACGGACACGCGAAGGCCTCCCACAATTCGCGTGAAGCGTTGAGGGACTGGAGCACCCGCTGGCGATCACGGTCGGGCTGCAACAGGCTGTCGAGGCCGGCGAGGTGGATTGCGGCGGGAGATTCAGATGCGGCGAGGTGTTCACGGACGAAACCGTAGATGTCGTCGGTGCGCGGCGGTAGTTCGATGACCCGCCCGGCCGCACTTTGGCGGGCGAGGCGTTCCAGCACCTGGTTGCGCACGGAAGGGTGGCGGTAGACGGCGCAGGAGAACGAGGCCTCGCCCCGGCTGAGAGCAATCATGCGGGCGAGGTTGGCCAGCTCCTGCTCCAGTGCCACGGGCAGCGGTTCAGGGCCAGAAAAACCGCGGTAGGGTTCAGGATCCATCGAGCCGCTCGCGGCGTTGGCGCAACACATCCGCAACGGCCGGGTCGGGGGCGTACCAGATCCGGTCGTTCACGTACTGCAAGATCATCTGGGTGTGCAGAAGATCGCGGAAAACCTCGTCTTGATCTTCGTTGCGCGGCCGGTCAAAGGGGTTCTGGGTCACCCAATCCACCACCTCCCAGTCTCGTTCACTGAGACGAATCGAAAAATCACGTTGTCGCCGCTTGCGGAGGTCTTGGATCTTGCTTATCCCCAGTGGCAGGGCGCGGCCATGGGTCAGCGCCTCACGGACGATCCCCATCAGTTCCCGGGGCTGGCCCCCGGCGAGGGCGATCGCGGCGTCTCGGGCCTTGGCATCGGCGAACAGCCGGTCCCACTTGGAACCGACCGAACGCAGGCGTTTTTCGATGATCTCTCGGCAGGCGTCCATGCCCGGACCGTGCGGCTCGCCGGTTTGGGGCCGGGTGATCTTGAGCATCGGCAGCACCGGCACGCCGCCGAAATGACGCTCGACGGTGTTGGCGTGGTGGGAGTAGGCGATGCTTAGAGGCAGGGTGTACACCACGTGGCAGCCGAAACCGGTGAGCTGCGCCGCACGGTGGACAAACAGGTGGATATCGGTGGGGCAGTCGGCCCGGTCGTGGGGCCGCACCACCATCTTGTCTAGGTCGTCGACCAGCATGGTGAGCCGCTTGTAGCCTTTGACGCGCAGGCGCTCTTCGGCCTCGTCGATCACGTCGTTGGCGGCTTGGAGCAGGTTGCCGGTGTCGGGCTCCAGAGCTTGGCGGACCGCGGTGCGGGTGTCGGGGCTGTTTTTGAGTGACGTGCAAATTTTGCCGATCGCCACGTCGAGGGACATTTTGTCGAACTCGATCTCGCTGGTGAGCAGGTTTTTGATGCGGCTCAGACGGTCCCGGAAGTAGCCGGGCTGCAGCGTGATGTCGGCATGTTCGCGTAGCTGCTCGGCCATCTGCCGCACGATGGCCAGCAGCAGCTCGGGGAAGTCCACGTCGTTGCGGTCGATGTCGTGGTCTGCCTCGCAGTGCACCACAAACTGACCGTCTTTTTCGAGTTTCTGCTTGAGGCGCAGCAGCTCGGTGGTTTTGCCGCTGCCTTTGTGGCCGGCCAACACCCGGTGGCTGGCGGCTTCGGCCACGGTGAGGTCGAAGTGCAGGCGATCGACCACGTTCGCGTCACCTCCCCGGGCCACGTTGAGATCGACGTAGAGGTCGGTCTGGTCGGGGGTGAGGGCTTTGGGGCGGAACACCCGGAGATGTCTGGGATCGAGTCCTCGGGCATGGCACCCATGGTATCGGCTGATGGGGCCGAAGAAACGCGGTTCACTCCGGTGTTGAGATGCGGAACTGCTTCGGCGGCGGGGTCTGGGGCAGGCCCTTAGGCCGAGGCCACGCGCGTGGTGACCACCGGGCGGCGCTCTTCGGCGTGGTCGGCGCCGTGGGCGTGGACTTCGAGCTCTTCGCCCACGCGCACCAGGCGGGCGCTGTTGAAGATGACGATGATCGAGCTGATGCCGTGGCCGATGGCGGCCCACATGGGGGTGAGCACGCCCGCGGCGAGCAGGGCGAGCATGAGCAGGATGTAGACCAGCGTGCCGATGAGGTTCTGGCGGATGACGCTGACCGTCTGGCGGCTGAGGGTGATGAGAAACGGCAGCCGGTCGAGGTTGTTGTTCATCAGCGCGATGCGGGCGGCGTCGACCGCGACGTCGCTGCCCGCGGCGCCCATGGCGATGGACACGTGCCCGGCGGCGAGGGCGGGGCCGTCGTTCACGCCGTCGCCGATGACCGCGACGGTGTGGCCGGCTTTCTTGAGGTCTTCGACCAGGGTGAGCTTGTCGCCGGGCAGGGCCTCGGCGGTGAAGTCGGTGAGGCCCACCTCGGCGGCCACGCGGTTGGCGGGGCTCTGGCGGTCGCCGGTGATCATGACGCGGCGCTTCACGCCCAGCTCGCCTAGGGCGTGGATGGCGGCGGCGGCTTCTTTGCGGGGCTTGTCGGCCAGGCCCAGCCAGCCGTGGAAGCGGCCGTCGACGGCGACGAACAGCAGGCTCATGCCTTCGGAGTCGGCCAGGTCGGCGCCGGCCAGGTCGATGCCTTGTTCTTCGAGCCAGTTTTGCCGGCCCACCAGCACGCGGCGGCCTTCCACGGTGCCGCTGACCCCGCGGCCCGCGACCTCGGCGAAGTCGTCGGCCGCGGGCGGGGTGACCTGGGCCTTGCGGGCGATGGCCCCGACGGCCCGGGCCACGGGGTGGCGCGAGTTCTGCTCGACCGCGGCGGCCATCCGCAAGAGGTCGGCGCCGTCGACGCCGTCGGCAGGCTTCAGGCGACTGACTTCCAGGTTGCCGGTGGTGATGGTGCCGGTTTTGTCGAACACAAAGGCGGTGACACGCCGTACGACTTCAAGCTCGGCGACGCTTTTGACGTAGACGCCCAGGCGGGCGGCGGCCGACAGCGCGGCGACCACGGCGGTGGGCGCGGCCAGGATCATGGCGCAGGGGCAGGCGACCAGCAGCAGGCTGATGCTGTGCTGCAGCTCGCCGGTGAAGAAGTAGATCATGGCGGCGATCATGACGACCACCGGGGTGTAGTAGGCGGCGTATTTGCCCAGCTCGCGCACCGCGGCGGGGCGGGTCTGGGCGGCCTGCAAGATCAGGCTCTGGACTTTGCCCAGGGTGCTGTCTTCGCCGGCGCGGGTGATCTCAATTTCCAGGCGGCCGGTCTCGTTGATGGTGCCGCCGTAGACCTCGGCGCCGTCGGCTTTTTCGACCGGCAGCGATTCGCCGGTGATGTTGGCTTCGTTCACGGTGGATACGCCGCTGCGGATCACCCCGTCGCCGGGGATGTTGTCGCCCGGCAGCACCAGCACCACGTCGCCGGGCACCAGGGTGGCGGCTTTCACTTCGGTCTCGCTGCCGTCATCGGCCAGCTTCACGGCGTTGGTGGGTGTGAGGCGGATGAGGCTTTCGATGCTTTTGAGTGCGCCCACGGCGGTGCGGTGCTCGATGAGCGAGGCGATGAGCATGAAGAAGGCGACCGCGGCGCACTCCAGGTACTCGGCGCTGACGAAACTGGCGATGATGGCCAGGGCCACCAGCTCTTCCATGTGCGAGTCGCTGTGCTCGGCGTGGTCGTGGGAGTGGTCGTGGTCGCCGTGGTCGTGGCTGCAGCGGCCGGTGATCAGCCCCTTGCCCGCGCCGTAGACGATGGGTCCGCCCAGCAGCAGGGCGGCGAGCATGGCCAGCAGGTCCGAGTAGTCGCCGCTGGGAAAAAGGAAGCGGGCGATCACGGCGCAGATCAGCACGGTGCAGCCGAAGAGCACGGCGATGATCTTGAGGTCGACCCCGGGCTCGGCCGCGGCGGGGGGCTTGGGCTCCGCGTTGTGGGCGTGGTCGTGGGGGGCGGGCAGGTCGGCAGAATCGAGTGCGGTCATGCGGCGGTCCTTTGACGGTCCGGCTAGGGGGCCGGGAGGCAGAGCGGTCTGCACCATCATAGGACCGGCGGAGTCAGACCGGCGGCACGGTGATGCGGGTGAGCTGGTCGTTATCGGTGTTTAGTAGGGCGACGGTGTAGGTGTCGGCCCGGAACAGGGCCCCGGGGTTGATGACCCGGGTGCGGCCCTGGGGCTGGTCGATGCAGGTGTGGGTATGGCCGTGGCAGAGGTAGCGGGCGTCGTCGTCCACGGCTCCGGCCATGGGGCCTTCTTCGTGGCCGTGGCAGAACACCAGTTGCCCGGACAGGTCGCCCGGGCCGCGGCCGGTCAGGTCCACCACGCCCACGGGGTGGTCCACGCCGATGCCCAGGTCTTCGGCGTAAGAACTCAGGGCGGCGACGTCCCAGTCGGTGTTGCCGAAGACCAGGCGCGCGGGCGCGGGCTGGTTTGATCCGGGCCGCGGGGTGCAGAGGGCGTCGATGACCTCGACCGTGCCCACGTCGCCCAGGTGCAGCAGCAACTCGGCGCCGGCTTCCAGCAGCAGGTCAACGCCGCGCTGGGTGGTGGGGGCGCGGCCGTGGGAGTCGGAGAGCAGGCCGATCAGTGGCATGGGGGACGTTTGAAGTGCGAAGATTTGAAGTGGGAAGTGGCCATGGCGGGCAGCCTCCGGGGTTGGCCGACGGTCGGAAGGATATTCGATCCCCGGAGGCGGGGTGGGATGAATCAGGGGCTATTCTGTCGCCATGAGTGACGTGTTGGCCGAAATCGTGAAGACCAAGCGGGCGGAGGTGGCCGCGGCCAAGCGGGCGGTGCCGGTGGAGGTGCTGCGGGAGCGGGCGGCCGAGCAGCCGCGGCCCCGCAATTTTTTCGCGGCGGTGACCCGCCCCGCCGGGGAGCTGCGGGTGATCGCGGAGGTGAAGAAGGCCAGCCCCTCGGCCGGGGTCATTCGCGAAGACTTCGACCCGGTGGCGATCGCCAAAAACTACCACGCGAACGGCGCGGCGGCGCTCAGTTGCCTGACCGACGAGCGGTACTTCCAGGGCTCGCTGGCTTACATCGATCGGATCAAGCGTGCGGTGCCGCTGCCGGTGCTCCGCAAAGACTTCATCGTGGACCCGTATCAGGTGGTCGAGGCCCGGGCGGCGGGGGCCGACGCGATTTTGTTGATCGCCGAGTGCCTGGGCGAGGCGCCGATGCTGGACCTGCTGATTCTGGCGACCGAGCTGAAGATGACCACGCTGGTGGAGGTCCACGACTACGAGAGCCTGATCCAGGTGCGCAGCCACGTGGGCTTTCCGCATGCGGGCTACCAGCTGCTGGGCATCAACAACCGCAACCTGCGCGAGATGACCACCGACGTGCAGCACACCCTAGATCTGCTAGATCAGGTGCCGGACAAGTCGATCTTGGTCAGCGAGTCAGGCATTCGCACGCGGGAGGATATCGAACGCCTTGCCCAAGCGGGTGTACACCGGGTGCTGGTGGGCGAACACCTGATGCGGCAGGGCGACGAGGGAGCGGCGCTGGCGGCGTTGATGGGGCGGTAGGTTTTTTACGCCGGGACGCCAAGCAGGTGCTGAGCCCGGACGGCTTGCATGTTTTTGGGCCGCCGGTACCAGCCGTTAACGATCTGTGGCGGTAGCCGTTGGGCGTGCGGGGCGGGGCGCCGTCGGCGCATTCCACGCCTCCAGCGCTTCGAGCGTGTTGAGTCCGTCGAGCATGTAGGCGGTGGCGTAAGCGCGACCGAAGCCGTACAGCGGAAAGTCCAGCCAGCTTCCGTCGGGGTTTTGGCTGTCGGTGATGGCGCGGTGCAGCCAGTGCGTTAGGCCGCGGCGTTCGGGGCTGTCGGGCAGCGCGGCGGCGACCGCGGCGGCGTGGTGGTGGCCAAAGGCGTGGTAGTAGCCCGCGACGGCATACCAGGACTCGTGGGGCTTGGGCCGGCCCTGCCCGGCACGTAAATAGTGGTGGTGTTGGCGAAACTGGCGCAGGCCCGTGAGCAGGTGGGCGGGGTCGAAGGCGGGGTCCCATATGTGACGGGCCAGGTGGGCGGCCTGCGTACGGCCGATGGATCCGGGGATGCGCAGCTGCGACTCGGCCCCGCGGTAGAGCACCGATGAGCTGTAGGCGTAGCTGCCGTCGGGCTGGGCCATGCGGCGCAGGGCGGCCAGGCCGTCGACGATGTTGGCTCGCGGCACGTCGATGCCTGCCCGGTGGGCGGACCGCAGGGCCAGCAGGGCGGTGGCGGTGTTGAAGCTGGTGCTCAGGACCCCGCTGGGCCGTGCGCTGGCGAAGCCGCGGTCGTAGTACGCCCAGCCGCCGTCGATGCCCTGCCGGCCGCACAGCAGTTCGGCTTCGCGTCGGGCCAGGGCGGCCACGTCATTGTGGCGGGGACACCCCCCAGAACCACCAGTCCGGATCGCCCTCGGCCGCGTCGTCGTCATCCTCGGCGATGACGCCCCCGACGCCCCAGAAAAAGGGGGGAGTCGACTTGGTCGTCGATGTGGCTGC
>CALLPP010000018.1 GCA_938015655.1 uncultured Algisphaera sp. | reverse complement strand
AAAAAAATTGATTATAATCTTAAATTATCATTCATGGGGTTGGGGTGGGGGGTGGGGTTTGGCATTGCTTGTTTAGGCTTGGTCAATGTTCAAGCCGCGAGAAGGGGTGGGGCTTGCCACCGGCCTTGGGCGGAAACGCCTTTCTCCGCGCCTCCGCGATCTCCGCGGATGAGCGCAGCGATGGATTTCGGCGTCTGAATCAACCTACTCATGCCGCAACGCCTCGATCGGGTCTAGCCGCGCGGCTTTGAGCGCGGGAAAGAAGCCAAACGCGATGCCCACGCCGCTGGAGAAGGCCAGCGAGAGGGCCGCGGCCCACGCGGGAATGAAGGCTTGTTCGAGCTGGGCGGCGGGGATGTGTTTCATGCACTCGACCAGCACGCGGCCCACGCCCAGCCCGATGAGCCCGCCGACGGTGCAGAGGGTGGCGCTCTCGATGAGGAACTGCAGCAGCAGGGCGGCGGGCTTGGCGCCCACGGCTTTGCGCAGGCCGATCTCGCGGGTGCGCTCGGACACCGAGACGAGCATGATGTTCATGATCCCCACGCCGCCGACCAGCAGGGAGATGGAGACGATCCCGCCCGCAACGGCGGTGACGCCCGCGGCGAGGGATTGGAACTGGGCGATGGCCTGGCTGAGCACCTGCATGCGGAAGGTGTCCGGGTCGCCGGGGCGGATGCCGCGGCTCTTGCGGAAGAACGCGCGCATTTCGGCGCTGGCTTCTTCGGCGACGTCGGGGGTGTGGGCGACGGTGGAGAGGTAGGTGTTGGCCTGGCGGCGGCGGATGAGGGTGGAGTAGGGGACGTAGACCTCTTGTTGGTCTTCTCCGCCGCCGAAGTTGGGGCCGCCGGGGGCGGGCATGACCACGCCGACGATGGTGAACTGCTCGGAGAAGACGTCGATGGCGAGGCCTATGGGGTTTTCCGGGAGCTCCAGGTCGTCGCGGGTGCGTTCGGTGATGAGGCAGACCGGGCGGGCGTTGAGCTCGTCGACCACGCTGAAGGTGCGGCCGGTGTGGACGTAGCGCTGGTTGATGTCGTGCCAGGAGAAGTCGATGCCGTAGGTGTTGACTTCTTCGAGGCGCACGGCGCCGGCGTGGATGTCCGAGCGGCTGCGGCCGATGCGGCAGAAGTCGGCGACCGAGGGGCAGGCGTCTAGCAACCCCTCGGTGTGGTGGGGGCGGAAGTTGATCCGGTCCCAGAAGGACACGTTGCGGTCCGGGCCGGTGCGGGGCCAGCGGGGGTAGACGAAGACTTTGCTGGCGCCGAAGGCTTCGAAGTCGGCCAGCACGCGCGTCTTGAGCCCGGAGAGGGCGGCGATGACCGCGACGACCGAGGCGATACCGATGACGATGCCCAAGGTGGCCAGCAGGCTGCGCAGCTTGTTGGCCCAGATCTGGCCCAGGGACATGCTGACGCTGGTGCGCACCAGCCGCAGCCAGCGCGCCGGGAGGATGAGCAGGTTTTTCACGGGGCGGGCGCCTCCACGGGCCGGCGGAACGGGGCGGTGACCGGGTCGTCGTCGGTGGACCGGTCCGAGTCGATGACGCCGTCGCGCATGCGGATGACCCGGCCGGCGCTGGCGGCGACGTCGGACTCGTGGGTGACCATGACGATGGTGTGGCCCTCGCCGTGCAGCCGGCCGAAGAGTTCGAGGATCTCGGTGGTGGTGCGTGAGTCCAGGTTCCCCGTGGGTTCGTCGGCGAAGAGGATTTTGGGGTGGTTGACCAGGGCCCGGGCGATGGCCACGCGCTGTTTCTGCCCGCCCGAGAGCTGGTTGGGGTGGTGCCCGGCTCGGTCGGAGAGGCCGACTTTTTCGAGGGCGGACATGGCGCGGGTTTTGGGCGTTTGGCCGCCGCGCCGCCTGCCGTCTTCGGCGTACATCAGCGGCAGGGCGACGTTTTTCCACGCCGCGGTGCGGGGCATGAGTTCAAAGGCCTGGAAGATGAAACCCAGCCGCGCGTTGCGGACTTCGGCCAGGGCCCGGCTGGACATGCCGCTGACCGCGGTGCCCGCCAGGTGGTAGGTGCCGGCGGTGGGCTGGTCCAGGCAGCCCAGCACGTTCATCATGGTGCTCTTGCCCGAGCCGGAGCTGCCCATGATCGCGACGTACTCGCCGCGGTCGACGTCCAGGTCAACGCCGTTGAGGGCGTGGACCGTTTCGGTGCCGACGCGGAAGACGCGGGTGATGCCGCGGAGCTGCAGAAGTGGGCGGTCAGGTTCCGGCATGGTTGGCGGGCGCGGGCGCGTCTGGGGCCACGGCTTGCCCGTCGCGTTGGGTGATCGTCACCGCGGTGTCTTTCGAGAGCTTGCTGAGGCTGGAAAACGGGCCGCTGATCACGGCGTCGGCGGCGTTGAGGCCCCGGACCACGGCGGTGTGGTCGGTGTCCGAAGCGCCGATCTCTACGGGATTGAGCACGGCCTTGCCGTTCTGGACGGTGTAGACGCCCAGGGCCGTGGTGCGGCCGCTCACCTTGTAAACCGCCGCGGGGTCTTCGCCTTCGACCTCGGGCAGGTCGTCGATCGGGATGCTGAGGATGGCCTGGTTGGGAACCAGCAGCACGTCGTCGTAGGTGGAAGCCTGGATCTCGACGGTGGCCGAGAGGCCGGTGCGGACCGGGTCGGGCAGTTCTTGCAGGCGCACGCGGGTTTCGAAGTGGGCGGTGCTGGCGCCGTTGCGCCCGCTGCGGCTGGCCGTGGGGCTCTGGGCGGTGGACAGCGCGACCCGCTCGACCACGCCGGGGAAGATCTGATCGGGGTAGGCGCCGATGCGGACCATGGCCGTCTGGCCGGTGCGGATGCGGTTGATGTTGGTTTCGTCGACCCGGGCGACGACCACGAGGGAAGAAAGGTCGGCGACTTCGAGCAGCACGGTGCCGGGGTTGTTGGTGGTGCCGGTGACGGCGATCTCGCCGGGCTCCACGTTGACGCGGGTGACGACCCCGTCGATCGGCGAGGTGAGCGTGGTGTAGGCGAGGTTTTCCTGAAGGCGGCGGATCTCGGCTTCGGCCGAGGCGATGTTGTAGCCGCTGACTTCCAGGCCCAGGGTGGCGGCTTTGAGGGCGGCTTGGTCGGACGCCAGGCGGGCGGCGGCGGCGGCGTGGGTTTGGCGCGCGTCTTCAAGGACCCGGTCGCTGACGTCGCCGGTTGCCCGCAGGTGGGTTTGGCGTTGCAGGTTGCGCGCTGCTTCGTCCAGGGCCGAGCGGGCGCTGGCCATGGCGGCTTTTTGGCCGTCGATGCGGGCGCGGTCGACCGCGGTGGCGGCGATCTGGCTGTCGCGCCGCTGACGGGCGGCGTCGAGCTGGGCTTGCAGGTCTGAGGCGTCGAGTTGGATGAGCACCGAGGGCGTGGTGGGCGGGTCGGCGTGCGGGTCGCCGGCGACGACGCGGTCGCCTTCGCCGTGAGGCACCGACTGGATGCGGGCGGCGACACGGGCGCTGATCTCGACCTCGGTGACCGCCTGGACCTCGCCCGGCGCCGAAAAGGTTTCGGTGAGGCTGCCGGTCTTGACCGTGTGCAGCCAGACGCCGAGCCGACCGTCGTCGGGGGCGGTGTACCGGGCCCACAGCATGCTGCCGGCGACCCCGAGGGCGGCGGCGAGCACGCACAGGACGCCGAAGATCCAGGCCAGGGTTCTTAAGTACTTCATAGAAGGTTGGCGCGCAAAGAGGCGGGGAGTCGTAAGCCGGTGCCCGGGTATGGTAGATCGTTGGTTGTGCAGGGGGCTTGGATGCGGTGCTCTAACCCGGCGCCCCCGGTGGCCGGGCCCGCCACAGGGGGGCGGCGGGCCACCCGTCCGGTGTAAAGACGCTCGGTGGCGAGCTGCCCAGCCAAAGCCGGCCCTATCTTTTACGGACGTTTTTCGAAGGCCAGGACGTGGCGCAAGCTTTGCCCGGGTTGTCAACAGAAAAGTAGTACGCCATCGGGCTGGCGGCGGGGGGGCTAAAAAAAATCACCGGCACCGAGCACTGGTGAATCATCCGGGTTGGGGTACGGTCAAGCGTCAGAAGCATCAGCGTTACCTTGAGGCTTACGCCCAATTGCCGTTTAGATTTCAGCAGGACCAAGCGGTTGAGGCGTTTATCCAGAGCCGTTTGCGTCTGATGGATGGGCGCCCCGATGCGTTTGAGCACGACGACTATCACCCGGCCAACATAATTGTCCGCGATGAGGCCTTTGCGGGGGGATCGGTTTTGGCCGCCACGACTGGGGTGACCCGATCCACGATTTTCTGAAGGTGCCCTTGTTTTGGTGGAAACCAGCATCCCCTTCTCGGTCGGCCAGATCGTGGGTTATGCCGGTGATGCGCCGGGCCAAACGTTTTGGAAGCGTTACGCCCCCTACACCGCCGTGGCGATGGTTTCGTCGGTGGTGTGGGTTCAGCGGGCGGCGCCAGACCACACGGTTGAAATGATGGCGCGGGTGCAGCGGGTTCTAGAAGAGCACAATGATTTTGAGTGCGCGCGTCCCACATGGTTCGTGTGAGGTTAGCCCGGGGCGGGCCGGTGAGGCTCCACGGGGGGGCGAAGCGCTGTGCGGGGTTTTGTCGGCGCCGGCTGCCCGCTGGCGGCCTCAGGTGCCCTGACGCGGGTCGATCGAGGCGTCGACCGGGAACCCGGAGCGCTGGAGCAGGTCCATGAAGTCGTCGGTGAACACGAAGTTGTGCTCGGGGAAGGCCAGGCCTTTGCGGTTCTGGTCGACGTGGCTGAACATCAGCTCGATCTCGGCGTAGGGCTGGACATCGCCGGTGTGGGGGTCGATGAGCTCGACGGTATTGACCGTAGCGCTGCCGCTGCCGTCGATCCGGTCCAGGTGCGCGGTGTGGCGCAGCGTGGTGCCTGGTCCCGCGGAGATGCCGGTGAAATTGGCTTTACCGATTTTGGCCAGTACCACTTTTTCTTTGAAGTCGCGCGCGTGGCCGGTCAAGATGCCGCCGCACTGGGCGGCCCCTTCGATGACCAGCGTGTTGGGCATCACCGGCACCGGTCGGCGGCCGGCTTGCTCGTCCATGGCGAAATGATCGTGCAGCACTTCTTCGGCCAGGCTTATGTTGCGGATTGCGACACAGCGTTCGTCTTTAACCAGGTCGGTGATGACGTCGAGATAGGTCCAGCGCATGGATGGCTCGGGGGCAGGGCGGCGAGCGGAACAGAATCAACGAGAACAAAAAACCGGGGCGTGACACGCAGATGGTGTCACACCCCGGGCGGCCCGGGCGACTTGTGGGGCCGGCGCCGGGTCAGACACGGGCCTGGATGAACCGGGTCACGGCCTGGACCGTGAACACATTGGAAAACTCTTCCACGTCGCGGTTGTCGGCAAACCCGTCGAGGTCGGCGTGAGGCATGCGTTCTTTCAGCAGTGCGAAACCTTCGTCTGTCACCTTGCCGTCCTGGACGTACGCCGGGTCGTTGAGCACGTTGTCGGGAAACAACTCGGCTTGATCTATTTTGATGTCGAAGGACTTTTCGAGCCGGAAGACGATGTCTAGAAAGTCGATGGATTCGGCGCCCAGGTCGCCGACCAGGGTGGCATCTTTTGTGACCTCGTCTTCATCGACGCCCAGGGCGTCTTCGAGCACGGTGCGGACTTTTTCGAACACTTCGTTTTCGGTCATGGTCGGGGTCTCAGGCAGGCGGATTGGAGAGGCCCGTCCATCGGCGGTGTCGCCGAGGAGGGAGAGGGATTATAGGTCGTTTGTGGTTCGTCCGGCGGTGTGCGGGGTATGGATTACCCTGCCCGGGCCACGACGTGGACGTTGCCCCGGCTGGGCTTCAGGGAAAAACGGCCCTGCACGGCCACCTCGTCCCCGACCGTTCCGGTGCCTTGAAAGTCCAGGGTGCCGTCTTCGTGCCGTTTGCGGAGGCTGACGTTCACGCGCAACGTCTGGCCCGGGCGGACCATGGCGGCGTAGCGCACGTTCCGAGCCTGGCTCAAGACCAACGGCCCGGCGCTGTCGACCCCGTCGGTGTCGCGGATTAGCCGTCGGGCGGCTTGGGCCATGGTTTCGAGCATCATGACGCCGGGCATGACCGGAAAGCCGGGGAAGTGGTCTCCTAGGTATTCCTCGGCGCAGGTGAGGGCTTTGATGGCGACAATGGAATCGCGGGTCTGCTCGATCACGCGGTCTATGAGAAAGAACTTCATGGGCGGGTTCCGGGGGCGGGGTAATACATTCCAGTTTAACCCAGAGGCTGCGGGGTCGGGGCCGCCCCTGCGTCACGGCCTCGCCCGGTCCGGCGCGGCGTGTCAGCGGGTATCGTGCGGGGGTGGACGAACAGATCTCTCGTGCTTGTGATGCCTTCCGATCCGCCTATGGCTCCGAACCGACCCACGCGTCGGTGGCTCCGGGCCGGGTGAACCTGATCGGAGAGCACATCGATTACTGCGACGGCTATGTGCTGCCGCTGGCCATCGAGCGCCAGGCGGTGGTGGTGGGACGCCGGCGTGACGACACCACCGCCAAGCTGCGGTCCACAGTGATGGACGGCGAGGCGGTCTTCGAGATCGACGAGGCCCCGGTGGGGTTGGGCGAGCCGTCGTGGTCGCGCTATCTCCGCGGCGTGGCGGCGTTTTCGTATACGCCCACGGGCTTCGAGTTGATGTTGGACAGCAACGTGCCTGCGGGTGGCGGGCTGAGCTCCTCGGCGGCGATCGAGGTGGCCACCGCGACGTTCCTAGAGGCCCTCGGCGGGTTGTCCTTTGAACCGGTGAACAAGGCGCTGCTGTGCCAGATGGCCGAGCACCGCTTTGGCGGGGCCAAGTGCGGGATCATGGATCAGTTCATCTCGGTGATGGGCCAGGCGGGTAACGCGCTGCTGATCGACTGCGTCGATTATTCGACGCGCTCGGTGCCGCTGGACCCCGCGCAGCTGGCGGTCTTGATCATCAACACCAACAGCCCGCACCAGCTGGGGGACGCCTACAACCGGCGCCGGGCCAGCACCGTGACTGCCCTTAAAGCCACGGGCAAGGCCGGCTGGCGGGAGGTGTCGGCGGCGGATCTGGAAGCGGCCCGTTCGGCCCTGGACGACGAGACGTTCCGGCGCGGGCGTCACGTGGTGGGCGAGATCGCCCGCACGACGCAGTGCGCGCAGGCGATGGACGCGGGCGACTGGCCGCAGGTGGGCGAGCTGATGTACAGCAGCCACGAGAGCCTGCGCGACGATTTTGAGGTCAGCACCCCGGAGCTTGACAAGCTGGTGGAACTGGCCGCGGCGATGGGGCCCGACGCCGGGGTGATCGGGGCGCGGATGACCGGCGGGGGGTTTGGTGGCTGCACGGTGACCCTGGTGCGGGCCGACGCCCTGGAAGCGGTGCAGGGCGAGCTGGTGGCGGGGTACCGGCGTGACACGGGGGTGGAACCTACGGCTTTTGCCACCCGCCCGGCGGCGGGGGCCCGGGTGCTGACCCTGTGACCGCTAGCGCGTCGGGCCTTCACTACGCACCGCGCGACGACGCCTGGGTGTTTCATGGAGGCAGCTTCGTGCGCGCCGGCGATGCGGGGTTCAACCTGCACGAGCGGGGGGTGACCTTCGGCGACGGGGTGTACGAGGTGGTGCGCTACGACGCAGGCCGTGCGTTCGCGGTCGACCGGCATGTGGCTCGCATGCGGCGGAGCTTAGCCGCGGTCGCGTTGGAGGGGATCGACCCCGCCGAGCTGGAGCGGCACAGCGATGAGCTGATGCGGCGTAACGGCTGGCGCGACGCGAAAGCGTATTGGCAGGTGACCCGGGGCCCGCAGCCGCGAGATTTTGTGATCGACGCCCGGACCCGGCCGACGGTCACCTTGTGGCTGTCGCCGCGCGAGCCGGTGGTGCCCGGTACGCCGGTGGCCGAAGGGGCGGCGGTGCTGGCCGAGGACGTGCGGTGGCTGCGCTGCGATGTCAAAAGCCTGCTGCTGATGCCCGCGAGTTTGGCCCGCACGCGGGCGAGCCGGGCCGGGGCGGTGGAAGCGATTCTGGTGCGCGACAAGGCGGACGGATCGTCTCACGTCACCGAAGGGACCTCCACCAACGTCATTGCGGTGATCCGCGGCCGGCTGGTTACCCACCCCGCTGACCGTTACGTGCTGGCGGGAGTGACCCGCTCGATGCTGCTGGACCACGCCCGCGCTGTGGGCTGGGGCGTGGACGAGCGGCCGATGACCGCGCAAGAGCTGTGCGCCGCCGACGAGGTGCTGGTGTGCAGCACCACCCAGGTGACCGCGATCACGTCGGTCGGATCAGAGCCGATCGGACCGGGCGCGGCCGGCCCGGTTACCCGTGCGTTGCATGCGGCGTACCTCAAGATGGTCGTGGGCGGTCGCGGGTAGCCACGATTGAAAGCGGGTCTGGGGCGTCGGGATGTGCATGGATGTTTTGTGAACCGGTAAGGCAGATGAATTGGCGTGTGGCTTGCAGGGAAGTTGCGAGCGGATGCACTGTTCGGTGACGGACTCGCTGGGCGACGATGCCCTGGGCGCAGGGATTCACGTCTATCTTGGCGCCGAGGAGGGGCTGTCGTCGCGCCTGACCCGCGTCCTGGCAGGGTAGATTTCACAGCATCCAGAGGGGGTTCGCGTAACGCCGGTGGACGGCACCGGGGCCATTGAGCTTTCCCAGTTCTAACGGGCGCGGGAGAATACTTCTCACCACCCCCTCCCGGAACCAACACCATGTCCGCTTCCCACGATCCCGAGTTCAAAGCCTCGGCCATCCCGATGGTCAAGCAACACGGGCGGCGCGTTTCCGAAGTCGCTAAGAACCTCGGCATCAGCGAGAGCTGTCCCCGCGGTTGGATCAAGCAGCACGACGCCGCGGGAGCGCCCGCTGAGGAGAGGTGTATGCGAGCCGAGTTGGTCACTGAGGCGTTGAGCAAGGCGATCTGCCAGCGGAAGCCCGGCCCGGGGCTGATCTTTCACAGTGACCGGGGCGTTCAGTTCGCCAGTGAGGCGGTACGCGAGGTCTGCCGCGACTCGGGTATCTGCCGGTCGATGAGCGGCAAGGGCGACTGCTGCGACGACGCGGTGGCCGAGAGCTTCTTCGGCCGGATGAGACTGAAGAACTGAACGACCACCTCCCGGAAGGCCATTCTGCCGCGAAGCTGCTGATCTTCTAAGTTCATCGATGGCTTCTGCAGCACGATCTGCCGCCACTCGTTTCTGGACTGTATGAGTCCGGATCACTTCGAGCGGCTTCATCACGCTAGGCTGGCAGGCCGAGCATCGGGCGCTCGCGTCCGTTGGGGCTGGGCAACCTCAGGGTCTACTGCAGGGCCGGATCGCTGGCGGGATCGTCGGCCAGCCGGACCACCGGGTCGTCGCCGACTTTGTCGGGGTGTTCGCGCAGGTGGGCGGCCAGCATGGCTACGTAGCTGGCGCGGGTGAGCGGGCGGTCGGCGAGATTGAGTCGGGCACACACCCGCTCGACGTCCTGGGCGGTGCTGCCTTCGACTTCTACGAAAGTGCCGATGAACGGCACCTGATCAATTTCTACTCGGCAGTTGTCGAGCAGGTAACGCGTCCGGCGTTTTTCGAACGTGAGGGTGGCGTGGTAGCCCAGTACGGCGAGCACCTGGGCCATGGCGTGGGGGTCGTTGATTTGAGTTTCGGTTTCCAGGCGGCTTTTGAGCGGGCCTTGGGCCTGTGGGCCTTTGTGTGTCAGGGTCACGCGGCGTTCGTGGTTGTCCTCGTCGATTTCGACGCGTATGCGCAGTCCGCGGTCGGCGGTCTTCAGGCTGCCCTGCGGGGTGTCGTAATAGGTGTTGGTTTCAATCAGTCGGCGGTGGAGGCGCGCTTGTTCAACACCGAGGCGGTCGCGCAGCGCGGCGGCGGCGACGCCGTGGAGCTGGATTTTTGCTTCGATTTCTAGACCCATGGGCGGGAACTATAGCGGTGGTGAAGCGGCGCGGCACGGCGCGGCACGGCACGGCGTGGTTCGGGGGCGTGGTGGGCAAGTCAGCCGTTACTTACGGGCCCAAACAGGTGGCGGCGGATGGATGCCGCCCGCGCTAGGCGCGCGGCTCGGAGCCGACGCGGGCCCCGGTGGGTACGGGCGTGGTGGCGGGCCCAGACGCCTAGGGTTTCTGGGCACAGTAGGGGTGCGAGTACGGCGGCGCGGCCGCGCCCGCGGGACATGCGGTAGAGCATCCAGCGGTCGCCCGGCCCCAGTCCGGATTCCCGGGCCAGCCGGTTGAAGAGCAGGGGCAGGGGGGTGGGGGGGCGTTGGCGGGTTAGCCAGGCGGCCAGCGAGGCACTGCTGATCAACACCACGAGGCCGCCGAGGATGAGCAGGCCTTGTTCGGCATTGAGGCCGCTGCCCCGTTGGGCGGCGTAGCGCCCGATCTCTGAACGGTCGGCGGTAACCAGCCTGGCACCGGCGCTGAGCCAGGCGGTGGGGCCGTGCGAGGTGACGAGGTGAAGCAGGGTGTCGATCACGTGGCGGTGGCTCCGAGAGCCGGGAGCGAAGCGGTGTTGATGATGTCGTTGCCTCGGGAACGCACTGCTTGATCGTGGGCGGTTCGGGCGTGCTGCAGGCGTACACGGGCGGTGGGGTCCAGCCGCAAGGCGGCGGCCGCCGCGGAACGGCGCTGGTCAGCGGGCAGCCGGGTCCAGCTGTGCCAGAGCGGTTCAAAGGCGGTGGCGGCGACTCGTCGGGTGTGGGCCCGCTGGTGCCGAAGCAGGGCAAATGCGGCGCTGGTTGTTGTGTACCGGGGGGCGGTGCCGGGGTCGGGGCGGTGGGGTGCCCGGAACCGGTGGGGGGGGCGCGGAGGCGAGAGGTCTTCGCGGAGCAGCCGAGCGGCTGCCGGGCCTGCGAGCTGAGGGTCGGCGTCGCGTGCCAGCGGGGTGAGGGTGGCGACCAGCACCCGGCGGAGCGTGGCGGGGGTGGCGGGATGATGGGGGGCGCATTCCAGCGTGTGCCGCAGCGCGTCCAGCCGGCGCGTGGGCGGCCCAGTGGTGGTCAGGGGCGTGAGCCGGGCGATGGCGTCGCGTGGTGTCCCGGGGAGAGCGGCGGCCCAGGCCGGGAGGGCGTCGCAATCAACGTGGGCTCCGCCGTTGGCGAAAGCTGGGGGCCACAGCCGTTCGGGGCTGCCCCCGCGGGCCAGGCCCCGCCGCACCGCGGGAAGGCTCAGCAGGTGGGCGTTGCCGTGTAGGCAGTGGGCCAGGTCGGCGGGACGGGTTTCGGCTAGCCGACGCAGCCCGGCGACGCAGGCCAGGGCGAGGGTCGGCAGCCCCAGCATCCCCACCAGCCCGCGGCGAATCGCGGGGGTGTCAGCGTGCTTCAGCAGATCGCGAAGCGCAGGTACGGCGGGGTGGTCGGGGTCGCTTAGTGCGGCCAGTGCCGGGCTCTCGGGAGCGAAGGCCGCGGAGCCTTGAGCGGCCCAGGCTTTTAAGGCTCCCGGGTTGTTGTGTGTGGCGTAGTGGGCTACTGCCTGATCCAATGATTCAGCCAGGGCGGAGGTGGTGTGCCCGTGATCCGGTGGCGAGCTGGTGCCGGTGGCAGGTTGGTGGCGACCGTTTGCGAGCGAGAGCAGGCAGGCGACGGCGGCGTCGCGGATTGCGGGGTCTGGGTCGCGTAGCCGCGGCGTCACCAGGTAGGCCAAAACCCCTGTGTTGCTTTGTTCCACGAGCCATAATGCGTTGAGGGTGGTCTGGTCCTCATCGACCCGTGCGGGGTTGGTGCGGCT
>CALLPP010000017.1 GCA_938015655.1 uncultured Algisphaera sp. | reverse complement strand
TGCGGCTGACATTCCTCACCCGGCGGCCTCGGGGATCCGGCCGGTCGCGGCGGTGGGAGGCGTGCTGCCTCCAGGGCCCGCCGCTCCGCAGGGGAAACTGGTTGCGGCTCCGGTTATTCCCGCCGAGCGTCCCGGAGCGGTGGTCTCGGGCTCCGCACCGGTGGTCGGGGCGGCCCCCACCGCGAGTGCGGCTCCGGCGATTGTTGACCCGGCCGCAGAGAAGCGTCACCCCACCACGGGTGCACTGACCGCTGATTTTTTACGATTTGGTGAGCTACCCGCTATGGGGACTTCGGGGCCGGCGGCCTCGCCAGAGAACACCTTTTCGGCGGTGCGGCGGGTGACTTTTGCGGACGAGGGCGCCGACTCGGACGTTGCGCCCGACCCCGCGGGGCGGTTCATCGTTTTCGCCTCGACCCGGCACCGCAACACCAGCGACTTGTATCTGCAGCGTACCGGCAGCTCGGCGGTGACTCAGCTGACCAGCGATCCAGCCAACGAGGTGATGCCGGCGTTGAGCCCCGACGGCCGCTGGCTGGCCTTTGCCAGCGACCGGGCGGGCACCTGGGACCTTTACGCCACGGACCTGCAGGGCGGGCCCACGATCCGGCTGACCGACGACGGGTCGCAGAACCTACATCCGAGTTTCAGCGCCGACGGACGCCGTATGGTGTATTGCAGCCGGGCACCGCGTTCGGGCGTGTGGGAGCTGGTGGTGATCGACTTGGACCACCCCGGCCAGCGGCGGCTGGTGGGCCACGGGTTGTTTCCCTCGTTCTGCCCCGTGGACGACCGGGTGGTGTATCAGCGGGCCCGCGAGCGGGGCGGACGCTGGTTCAGCCTGTGGACGCTGGACTTGACTCACGAAAACCCCGGGCCGCCAACGGAGATCGCCGCCAGTAGCAATGCGGCGCTGATCACCCCGGCTTGGAGTCCGGACGGTCGGCAGGTTGTTTTTTGCACTGTGATGGATCCTGCGGCCGATACCCAGGCCGCCCCGCGGGATGGCCGCGGCGCGTCGGACACCGACGTGTGGGTCTGCGATGCCGACGGCGGCGGGCGGGCTCGGTTGACCCGCGGTGGGCACGCCCATTTTCAGCCGGCCTGGCACGGCCGGGACGATACCCCGGGTTGGATCTACTTCGTCTCGGACCGCAGCGCTCGCGGGAGCGAGAACGTTTACGCCTTGCAGGTTCCTGATTTTGGAACCAACGAGGCAGACCCCACGCGGCCGCCAACGCTTTTTGAAGCGGGGGTGCCCGTGCTCCCGTGAGGGCCCTTGGCCTCACGCCCGCTGCGCTCGCGCGGCCCTGAACACCACGCTGCGGCAGGATGCCGCGGTTCTTCCCGGCAGGACGCCATGACAAGTAAACAGATCATGCTGATCGCGCTGGGGCTCGGTGCCGCTGCCTTGTGGGGCTGCGCCGTGCCCGGGCCTGTTGACCGCGCTATTTCGCCTTACGGCGGGCGGCGTGTGGTCGCGGTGGTCCCGCTGCGTAACGAGTCGGGCAGTGTGCACGTGGATGCGTTGCGCGCTGCCGACTGCTTGTCTGCGGAGTTTCAGCGGGTGCGCGGCCTGGACACGGTTCCGGTGAACCGGGTGCTGGCCACCATGCAGAGTCTGGGGCTGAACCAGATCGACACTCCCCAGCACGCCCACGCCCTGCGCGAGCGGCTGGGGGTGGACGGGCTGGTGGTCGGATCGGTCACGGCTTACGACCCTTACGACCCGCCGACGTTGGGCCTGGCCCTGGAGCTGTACCGCGGCGGGCGCGACGATGGCGGCACGGGTTCTAACCCCGACCCCCGTGCCTTGTCGCGGGCGTCCCGCCTACCCGGTGGGGCTTCGGGAATGCCCGAGCTGGACCCGGGGCCGACGAGCGCGATTGCAGGGCATTACGACGCCTCGGATCCCGAGGTCGGGGTCCTGCTGGACGCCTACATCGTGGCCCGGGGGCCTGACGGCAGCGGCGCGATGACCCGCCGCCGGTTCACCGCAAGCATTGATCTGTACACCGAATTTGTGAGCTATCAGCTCACCACGCGTCTGATGGACGCGGAACGGCTCCACCTTCGGAGCCCGCAGAACCGCCGCCTTGGGGCGGCATCCTCTCTGCCTTGATCGGGCCGGCTTTCACGCCGGCCCGCCGCAAGGCGAGGCCGAAAGCGTGAAGCACATGCCTGATTTTTCTCCTCATCACGACGACGCACCTCGCTTGGAAGAGGGCGGAAGCCCCGACGAGCTGGTCCTTCTCAAGGCCCGAAAGCGGTTTGTGTTTCCCTGCCCGCCGGGCGGTGAAGCGAACCTGCTCGCTCGTTTGCGGGGCATGGTGAACGACCCGAGCTGCGAGTTGAATTGGTTCGATGCCGCGGTGGTCTCACATGCGATGGGCCAGCGGATGTCCGATCGCCTGTCGTCCGCCGGCGGCGGTGATCTGGCCCCGCGGCGCCGCACCGGATAGCGGTCCTTCTTTTTCTCCTGCCCCGTCTTTTTTTCTGTGTGACCGCTGCGGCGGATCCGTTTTTGATCGGAATGTTGGCTGGTCTCCCCGTCGAACATCCCGCCTATCCCGCTCGTCCGCCGAGCCCCTGAAAGCAAGAAGCATCCCATGGCCGAACCCGCCCCGATCGTTCAGAAGTTCGTTGACTACCTCCGCTACGAACGCCACTTCAGCCCCTATACCGCGCGCTGCTATGGAGCGGACCTGCGGCAGTTCAGCGAATTCCTTGCGGGCGACACCGTGGGGCCCGAACAGGAGATCCCCGAGGGCCTAATGGGCCAGGTCGAGGAACGGTTGCATGCTGCGGACGCGGCGACCGTCCGCGGGTTCTTGACCCACCTCGACGGTTTTGGCTACAGCCCGGCGACGACCGCCCGGAAGATCGCCACGCTCCGCAGCTTTTACAAGTGGATGCTAAAAAAAGGCTTTGCTCAGGTGAATCCGATGCTGCTGATCCGCACACCCAAGCAGGCCAAGCGGCTGCCCAAGGCCATTGCGGTGGAGCAAGTGGAGCAGCTGCTCGCGGCCCCGGACAACCGCGAAACGCTGGGCGCACGCGACCGCGCGATTCTCGAGACGCTTTACTCCACCGGCGTGCGGGTAAGCGAACTGGTGGACCTGAATCGCAACGACCTGGACATGGCCGGCAGCACCATGCATGTGCGCGGCAAGGGCAAGAAGGAGCGCATCGTGCCTTTGGGTAGCCACGCCATGGCCGCCATCCGCCACTACATGACGTTGCTGGAGCCGGACGCGCGTTTTGCCGAGCTGCGGCAGCAGAGCATGGTCGATCCTGCGGTGCCTCTGTTTGTGAATAAAAACGGCGGTCGGCTGAGCAGCCGTAGCGTGCGACGCAAGCTGGATAAGTACCTCAAGAGTTGCGGGCTGGACGGCACGATCAGCCCGCACACCCTGCGGCACAGCTTCGCCACACACCTGCTGGACAACGGCGCGGACCTGCGCAGCGTGCAGGAGCTGCTGGGACACCAGAGCCTTAGCACCACGCAGGTGTACACCCACCTCAGCAGCATGCGGCTGCGGACCGCCTACGATCACGCCCACCCCCGGGCGGTGTGATGCCCCGGCGGCGGCCGGCGTCGATACACGGTTCCAATCGCTGATCTGACGCCCCCGCCCCGGCTTGCCGCGGTGGGGGCGTTTTGTTTTGGCGTTGCCCACACCGCCGGTGCTCTAGACTTCGCTGGTTCCCGGGTGGGAACAACACGCCCATGAGACCCAACCCCCCGGCCCGTGCCCAGAGTGTTTTTCCGCCGGCGCCGTCGGAGCCCGGGGTTGCGGAGCTGGTGTGGCATGGCGAGCGGTTGGTACTGCGGTGTGACCGCACCGTGTGGTGGCCCGCGGCCAAGACCCTGATTGTGGCCGACCCGCATTTTGGTAAGGCGGCCACGTTCCGGGCCGCGGGGGTGCCGGTGCCCGCGGGCCCCACGGAGGGCAACCTGAACCGGCTGGCGGGAGCGCTAGACGCGACCGGGGCGTCGCGGCTGTTGTTCTTGGGGGACTTGTTTCATAGCAGCCGGGGGATCAGCGGGGCGTTATTGGCGGCCTTGGGCGTGTGGTGCGGGGCCCGGCCCGGGCTGGAGGTGTTGAACGTGCGGGGTAACCACGACCGTCAGGCGGGGGATCCGCCCGCGGGCGTGGGCATCGTGTGCGTGACGGGGCCTTGGTTCGATGCCGCGCGGCCCGGGCTGTCGTTCGTGCACGACCCGAAGGAGGCGGATGGCGGGCGGCCCACGCTGGCCGGTCATCTGCACCCCGCGGTGGTGCTACGGGGCCCGGGGCGGTCGCGGATGCGTTGTGCGTGCTTCCACTTTGCGACGCGGCGGGCGGTGCTGCCGGCCTTCGGAGTGTTTACCGGTATGAGCCCAGTGCGTCCAAAGCCGGGGGACCGCACCTTTGCGGTGGGGCCCGACGCGGTGGTGGAGTTCGGGTCGGGGTGATCACGTCCGGTGCCCGGGGTTGCCGACCCGTGGGGTTGGGGTCAGCCGGTGAAGGGGTTGGGCTTGGGCGGCTTGTGGGCGCCCCGGCGGGCTTGGAAGAAGGCCCGGAGCAGGGCGGCTGATTCGTCGGCCATAACGCCGGGGGTCACGGCCATCCGGTGGTTAAACCGCGGCTCGTCGCACAGGCGGTGCAGGGTGTCCACGCAGCCCATCTTGGGGTCCGCGGCGCCGTACACCAGCTGGTCGATGCGAGCGTTGACCAGGGCGCCGGCGCACATGGGGCAGGGCTCCAGGGTGACCGCCAGCCCGTGGCCTTCGAGTCGCCACACGCCGCGCTCCGCGGCGGCAGCCCGCAGGGCCAGCACCTCGGCGTGAGCGGTGGGGTCGGCGTCGGTCTCGCGGCGGTTGTGTGCCGCTGCCACCACCACGCCGTCGCGCAGCCGGTACACCGCCGCGCCCACCGGCACCTCGCCCTCGGCGGCGGCCCGGGTGGCTTCGTTCAGCGCCACGGCCATGGCGGCGGTTTGAATGGCGGTGGGGCGGTGGCACACTGCCCCGTAAACTAGCGGCATGATTGGGAACGCGAGCCGGGTGACGGTGTTGCTGGTGTTAGTGGCTGTGGTGGCGTTGCCGTTTTTTCTTCGTGCTTCGGGGTTGGGCGCCGCTCCGGCACGGCCGGCGGCGATCGACGGCGGTGAACCGACCGAGCGGCTTGTTGTTTTGACGCCGCACAACCAGCAGATCCGCACGGAGATGGCCGCGGGTTTTAACCGCTGGCGGCGAGCGGCGGGGCTGGGGCCGGTGACCTTCGACTGGCGGGCCTCGGGCGGCACCACGACCCTGCGCCGTTCGGTGTTGGCCCAGTTCACGGCGATGCAAAAATCGGGCCGGCCCCTGGATGACGGCATCGGGCTAGACCTATTTTTTGGTGGCGGAGATCACGACCACGGCAAGCTCGCGGTGGGGGTGAGCACGGCCCAAGGCCACGAAACGGTGGCGGACGTGGCTAACCTTCCCCCGGGCCTGCTGGCCGAGGTGTTTCCACAAGAAGACCTCGGCGGTGAACCTCTGCTGCACCCTCAACGGTTGTGGATCGGCACGGCCCTGTCGAGCTTCGGCATCGTCTACAACCGCGACGTGTTGGGCATGTTGGGGTGCGCACCGCCTCGGACCTGGTCGGATCTGACCGACCCGGCTTACGCGGGGTGGGTGGCGGCGGCCGACCCGAGCCATTCCGGATCGATTGCGGCGGCGTTTAATACGGTGCTGCGGCGCGAAGGGTGGGTTGCCGGGTGGGGCACGCTGCGGAGGGTGTTTGCCAACGCACGTTACTTCGCCACCAGTGCCGGCCGCGTGCCGATGGACGTGTCCAGCGGTGAAGCCGCCGCGGGGCTGTGCATTGACTTTTATGGCCGGACCCAGGCCGGCGCGGTGGCAGGTGCCGGGGTGGCGGGCCTGACCCCGCCGGTCAGCCGGCTGGGCTACACCGACCCGGTGCAACACGGCCGCAGCATGACCGCGACCACCGCCGATCCGATCACCCTGCTCCGCGGGGCGCCCCACCGCGCGACCGCCGAGCAGTTCATCGCCTGGCTGCTGAGCCGCGCCGGGCAAAGGCTGTGGCAGGCTCGGCCGGAGACCGAAGGCGGGCCTGAGTGCTACGCCCTGCGTCGCCAGCCGATCCGGCGGGACCTTTACACGCCGGTGGGACGCTCGGGGTGGAGCGACCCGGAGGTTGATCCGTTCCGCACCGCGGCGCCCATGCCCGAGGGTACGGTCAGCTACTTCGGGCTGGTGGCACCGGTTGCCCGTGCGCTGGGCATCGACGTACACGAGGAACTGGTGGCGGCGTGGGCCGTGCTGCGAGCCTTGCCCCCAGACCACCCGCACCATGCCGCGGCGTGGCGTTTGTTTGATGCGCTGCCCGACGACCTGACGCCCGCGGCGCCCGGCGATGCCGCGGCGGTGCGGGCGCTGAGCCGTGCCCTGGAGCGCCGCGGTGCGGACCAGTGTCTGTTTGATGAGGGGCGTTGGAAACGGTTTTTCGCCCGCAATTACCGGGAAATCGCGGCGTTGGCGGGCGGGGTAGAGTGACGCGGGGAAGACCGCGATGTTTGTCCGACATTGTGAAAGGCAGGTAACCCATGCGTGATGTGAAACGCCAAAGCCTCGGGGGCACCACAGGCCGGCAGGGGCGGATGTGGTCTGCGGCGGTCGTGCTGTTGGCGGCGATGCTGAGCCCGACGCCCGCGGCCCCGCACCCAGCTCCGGTTTCTCTTACGCACCCGGGTTGGGTGAACCCGCCGCTACTGGCTGCGCCCACGCCCCCGCGGTCGGTTGATCCCCCGCTGCGGATGAGCGTTCGCGACGCTCAGGGGGCCTCGTTGCGAGGGGCGATCACGGGGTTCGACCCGGCGGGTTTTTTGTTCCAGGTCCGCGGAGAGTCCGAGCCGCGACGGCTGGGGTGGGCGTTGCTGTCCCCGGCCCGGGTCTACACAATCCACGAACGGCTGCTGGACCGTGACGACGGCGAAGGCTGGCTGCGGTTGGGGGCGGCCCTCTACGCCCGCGCGGCCCCGGGGCCGGGGGAGAAAGCGCTGGCCGTGGCCTTGCGGGCCGACGCGGGGCTTGCGGGTCGGGCCGAGCGTGCCCGGCAGGGCGAGCCACTGGGGGAGCCGGAGGCGGGGCCGCAAGCCGGGGAAGGGGAAGAAACCCAAGGCGATGCCCCGACCCAGAATCAGGCGGAGGCGTCCGCGCCGGCCGGGCGCAAGGGGCCGGTGTCCCGGGGGGCGACCCAGGAAATGTTCTGGGGCACGCTGACCAACGAAATCATGACCTCCAGCACGTCGACGCTGCTTGAAGAAGTTCGGGCCGCGCGCAAATCCTTGAGCATAGACCTGAAGGTCTATCAGCAGTCGGAGTACTACCTTTTTGTTTCGGATTTGCCTGGGAGCGAAGCGCAGCGTTGGCTGGGTCTGCTAGACCGTTTGTATCACCGCATGTGCGACACCTTCGCGGTGACGCGGGGAACCAACGTGTTCCGGGGCAAGTGCTTGGTCTACGTGTTTCGCCGCGAGGCGGACTACCAGCGCTTTCATAACGTGGTGTCGGGTATTAACGTGGCGGGCACGGCCGGCTTGTGCAAGTCCTATGGCAACGGCCAGGTGGAGATCACCGCGTATCAGCAGAGGGATCGGAACGTGCTGGCCCACGTGCTGGCCCATGAGGTGGTTCACGGGTTTCTGCACCGCTACCGGTCTCACCCTTTTGTTGTGTCGTGGATCAACGAGGGGCTGGCCGAGTTTGTGGCGGCAGACCTCATCGGTCTCTATCGGCCACGGGAGGTGCGCGAACGGGTCGCGCGGTCTCTGACCCTGCGGGGGGGTACCAGCGGCATGCTCAGCGACGCCATGATTGAAGGGTGGCAGTATCCGGTAGCACAAGCGCTGTGCGATTTTATGATTGCCCAAGACCGCGGCCGCTACCGCGACTTTGTGAATGCGATCAAAGACGGCAAGCCGTGGCGCAAAGCGCTGGCCGAAGACTACGGCGTGTCGCAGGTGCGTCTGCTAGGCGCGTTTGGCCAGGCCCTGGGGTTGCCAGGCCTGCGGAATTAGTGCGTCGTCAACTCTGGGTGTGAGTTGGTTGTTTTGGCAAGCGGTGCGGACACAGCTTGCCGCGGAGAATATTTTGGAAACGTCATCACAAGCACAGGTCGAGTCTGGCATTCCGGTGCTGGGGCTTTTGGGCCCACCCGGCGCGGGTAAAAGCTACGTGGCCCGTGTCTTTGGGGGGTTGGGCGCAGCGGTCATCGACGCCGACGCCTTGGCCCGCGCCGCGCTGGATACCCCTGAAGCCGTCCGCACGCTCGTAGGCTGGTGGGGCCGTGGCGTCCTCGGGCCCGACGATGCGGTAGACCGCGCGGCGGTGGGGCGGCAGGTGTTTGGTGAATCGGCGGATCAGCGGACCGCACGCGCGCGGCTGGAAGAACTAATTCACCCCCGGGTGCATGCCGCGCGGGCCGCGGCGCGGGCGGCGCATCTGTGTGATCCGAAGGTCGTTGCGGTGATCGAAGACTGCCCCTTGCTGCTGGAACGCGGGTTGGAGGAAGGCTGCGATGCCCTGGTGTTTATCGACACTCCTCGGGCGGTGCGGCTGGAGCGGGTAACTCGGGATCGGGGGTGGGATGCGGCGGAGCTGGCCCGGCGGGAGAAAAGCCAGCTTCCGCTTGACATCAAGCGCCGCCGCGCCGATTATGTGATGGATGGCGTCGCGGAGGCATCCGCAATGTCCACCGTCTGCCGCGCAATTCTTTCGAGTCTGGGCACGTCAACCGACGTGGTCATCTAGTGGAAGTTTGCGGCGCCCGTTCCCGGGTTGACTTGACCGCCCTCTACGCCGCCTATCTGGGGCCGTCTCCTCCCAAACCAATCGTGTTGCCCTCGCTGTGCCCGCAGGCCTAGGGGCATCCTTGGTGTGCGTTGGCTTTTAGGGAGGCCACGGCAATGTCTGGGGGATGCGGTTGAGATCGGGTGTTTGTTAGTGGCTTTAGTCCGTTAAATAGGCAATGCGACCAAACACTCGGTCCGAACACGTCAGCGAAGGTGGGAAGGACCCCCAACAACCAAAACCCCGCGTTTTGGTGCACACGACACCGGGCAGGATGCCCTTCACGATACCCCTTGCTTAACCCTCTATTTCGCCTACCCACACCCTGCCGGCCTGGCCGGTAAGGCCTCACCCCAGCCGCGCGCTGCTTCTTTACGTCCTCTCCGGGCGCAACGCGTCGTAGCTTTTTTCGGAGTACCTCCCATGCCTCCCGCCAAGTCCGATTCAACCAAATCATCGTCTGTCAAAAAGAAGTCGCCTCGTAAAAAGAAGCCTTCGTCAAAAGCATCGCGCGCCGGGCTTCCCGGGCCGGTGTCCGAGTCGACGCTCGATGCCGAAATCCAAGAGCAGTACGAGGATCCCAAGAGCGACACCATGAATGTTCGTGAGTTGCGCCAGATGTCCGACCAGCAACTGCTGGACCTGGCCGAGGCCGAGGGGCTGGACGACTCGGCCATCTCGGGGCTCTCGACGCCGAAGTTGATTTTTCGCATCCTAGAGAAATACTTCAGCGGTAAAGGCCTGATGTACGGCGAGGGTGTACTGGAAGTTTTGCCCGATGGCTTTGGCTTCCTACGCAGCCCTGAGCAGAGCTACCTTGCCTGCCCCGATGATATCTACGTTTCGCCCAGCCAAATCCGCCGTTTCGGCTTGAAGGTGGGGCACGTGGTGGCGGGGACCATCCGCCCGCCGAAAGAAAGCGAGCGGTATTTTGCGCTACTGCGGGTCGATGCGATCAACGATGACAGCCCGGCCCAGCTGAACGAGCAAAAAGACTTTGACGACCTCACGCCGCTGCATCCCTACGAGAGATTTGTTCTAGAAACCCCGGGCGACGACAGCAACTTCGAGATGCGGATTGTGGACTTGGTGTCGCCGGTGGGCAAAGGTCAGCGTGGCCTAATCGTGGCCCCACCGCGGACGGGCAAGACCGTTTTGCTGCAGAAGATGGCCAAAAGCCTCATCCAGAACTATCCGCTGTGCAAAGTGCTGGTACTGCTGATTGACGAACGCCCCGAAGAGGTGACCGATTTCAAGGCCAACACGCCCGCGGCGGTGGAGGTGGTGGCCAGCACTTTCGACGAGAACACCGCCCGTCACGTTCAGGTGTGCGAGATGGTGATCGAAAAATCTCGTCGCATGGTCGAATACGGTCACGACGTGATCATCCTCATGGATTCGATCACCCGCATGGCGCGGGCCTACAACGCAGAGATGCCCCACACCGGCCGCGTGATGACCGGCGGTCTGGACAGCAACGCGCTACAGCGCCCCAAAAAGTTTTTCGGCAGCGCCCGGGCGATCGAAAACGGTGGCAGCCTGACCATCTTGGCCACGGCGCTGACCGATACGGGCAGCAAGGCAGACGACATTATTTTTGAAGAGTTCAAGGGCACGGGTAATAGCGAACTGCACTTGGACCGGCGTTTGGTGGAAAAGCGGGTGTATCCGGCCATCGACATTGCCGCGTCGGGAACCCGTCGCGAAGAGCTATTGATGAGCGCCGACGAGTTGAAGCTCGTGTATCGCTTGCGCAAAGTCCTTGCCGATATGAACGTGGTTGAGGCCATGGAGCTGCTCAAGGGGCGGTTAATGAAGAAGTCGACCAACGCCGAGTTCTTGATGACCATGGGCGCGGAGTAGGGCCCGGCCGTGGGGCGGGCCTACCGGTCGTCGCCTGGGACCCGCCCGAACGCATCGGGGGCGGGAATCCGGCCGGCGTGCATGGCCGAGTGGTCGGGGTTTTTCGAGGGAATTTGCGCGCCCACGTTGGCCCGCCAGGCCTGAAGTTCGGCGTGCAGCCGCGCGGCACGCCCGGGTTCTTGGGCGGCGAGGTTCTGCGTTTCGCCCGGGTCGTCTTGCAGGTCGTAGAGCTGCAGCCGCGCGTCTTCGAAGGTTTCGATGAGCTTGAAGCGGCCGCGGCGGATCGCGCAGGCCGGGGTGCCGCCCTGGTTGCTGTAGTGCGGGTAGTGCCAAAAGAGCGGGGCTTCGGGGAGCGGGTCACTCGAGAGCAAGGGGGCCAGCGACCGGCCGTCCAGGACCGTATCCGGGGTGGGGATGACGCCCGCTAGGTCCAGTAGCGTGGGTAGCAGATCGGCGCTAGACACCGGGGTGTCGCAGACCCGGCCCGGGGCGTGTACCCCCGCGCCCGCGGCGATCAGGCACACGCGGTTGCCGCCGTCAGCCATCCAGCCCTTGCCCTCGCTTAGCGGCGCGTTGCAGGTGGGCGATCCTTCGGCGGTGGCCAGTCCGCCGTTGTCGGAGGTGAACACGACCAGCGTGTCGGTGTCGAGCCCGGTGTTCTCCAGCGCGTCGAGCACGCGGCCGATGTTGGTGTCCAGGTTCTCGATCATGGCCGCGTAAACCGGGTGTGACTGGATGGCACGTCGCATCACCCGTAGATCTTTTTTGTGTAGGCAGGGGAAGGCTTCGCCCGGGACCAGCGGTCCGTTGGGGTCACGGCTTAGACGGGTGGCTTTGGCGGCATATTTTTCGACCAGCGGCGCGGGGGCCTGCAGCGGCGTGTGGACCGCGTAGTGCCACAAATTGAGGAAGAACGGCGTGTCGGCGTGCGGACCTCCCGAGCTGTGGCGGGCGAGTACGGCGAGGGCTTCGTCGGTCAGGCGGTCGGTTAGATACTCGGGCGCTGCTTCTTCGGTGGGGGCGATCGGGTCGTCCAGGGCGGGGATGCCGTAGGGGCTGAAGTACGACCGCGGGGCGCCCATGTGGCAGCCGCCCACGTTGGTGTGGAAGCCAAAGTCACGCGGTCCGTGGCCCTCGCCGCCCAGGTGCCACTTGCCCACGTGATGGGTGCGGTAGCCCGCATCGGCGAGGTACTGGGCCGCGGTGCGCTCGCTTCGGGGCAACGCGTCGAAGTAAGGCACGCCCATCAGCCGGCCCCAGGGGTTGCCAGCGATCCAGTTGGTGATGCCCACGCGGGCGGGGTAGCGGCCGGTGAGCAGGCTGGCTCGGGTGGGCGAGCACACCGGGCAGGTGGCGTAGGCGTCGGTGAAGCGCACCCCGCGGGTCGCCAGCCGGTCCAGACGGGGGGTTTCGTAGAAGTCGCTGCCATAGCAGGCCAGGTCGGCCCAGCCCAGGTCGTCAATGACGATGCTGACGATGTTGGGACGGCGGGCGGCCGGCGGTGGGGCGGGTGAGTGGGGCATGGCCCGCAAGTCTATTCGCCGCCTATAACGCCATAGCGGGAAACGACTGTGGCGGAGGGTGGCACGGGGGCCGCGCCGCGGTGCCGGATCAGGCCTGGTCTGCGGTGGGGGCGTGCTTCCACGGGCGACGCTCGGCCGGTGGCAGGTTCAGCCGACTGGCCAGGCCCACCCAGCTCATGGCCTTGATGACTGCGTAAGAGATGTCGAACTCCCACCAGCGCAGGCCGTGGGCGGCGCTGCGCGGGTTGGCGTGGTGGTTGTTGTGCCAGCCCTCACCGAAGCTGGGCAGGGCCAGCCACCATAGGTTGGTGCTGTGATCGCCGCTGTCTTTATAGTTTTGATAGCCCCAAGTGTGGCTGGCGCTGTTCACGAACCAGGTGACGTGGAAGAACACCACGGTGCGCAGGGCCACGGCCCACACCACCCAGCTGAGGCCAACTTGAAGCCCGCTTAGGTCGGTGGCCCAGCTTCCCCAGGCGTAACCGGCGCCGAAGAGGCTGATGACCAGCACGACCAGGGGCAGCCAGGCGTAGGTGTCCAGGAAACGCAGCCCGCGGTCTTTCAGCAGGTCGGTCGCGGCCTGGCGCCGCTCCACGCCGTGATGGTACTTGTGCATGAACCAGGTGATGTGGGCCCAGGTAAAGCCATGCTGGGGGGTGTGGGGGTCGTGGTCGCCGTCGCTGTGTTTGTGGTGCAGCCGGTGGGTGCCCACCCAGCCCACCGGACCACCCTGCCAGGCCAGGCACCCGCACCACACCAGCACGTATTCGACCCACTTGGGCGTGCGGAACGAGCGATGTGAGAGCAGGCGGTGGTAGCACACGCACATGCCCAGGCAGGTGGCGATGAAGGCGAACACCCCCGCCAGCATCAGGCCCGACCAGGTGAAGAGGCTGGGGATGAAAGCCAGCGCCGCGGCCGCGTGTAGAAGGACCAGGCCGATGATGACCACCCAGTCCAGCTCGCGCGGGTTGAACTTGCCCTTGGGCACAGAGGAGACGTGGTCGGAGTGCGCGGCTTTGGGGGTCGGGGTTGCGGAGGCTGTCGACGAAGACAGAGTCGGCTCGGCGGCGTGGGGTGGCGTGGACATGTCGGGTTCCGGGGGCGGGGGGGGCCGGTCCGCGCTGGGATGGCGGGTAAAGAACGTGCGTTACGATAGCTGATTGAACCAGCATTGGCCGCGACGAGAGCTCAATCGGGGGTTTCTTTTTCGGCGGCTATCAATACACTTAAATAACGGCGCCGGTCGGCTTTGGAAATGAGCGGTGCGTGAACGTGCGTCGCAAGAGGTGGAGACGGCGCCGGGGCGGGGCGACCGTGGTCTGTTCGCGCGCGTCGGGATGTTGCGAAGACCAACGACGGATACAAAAAAACACCGACGCATGGGCGTTGGTGTTTGGGAAAGTGGGCGATACAGGGCTCGAACCTGTGACCTCACGCGTGTGAAGCGTGCGCTCTAGCCAACTGAGCTAATCGCCCGTGGAGGGGCGGGGAGTATAACCGGTTGCCCGGTATCGGTCACCCCGCCGCGAGATTAATTGGCTTTGTGCTCGGTGTCCGCCGTGTCCGCGGTGTGCGATTCGGTGGCCGGCGCGGCCGATGCCGCGGGGGGGGGCGCCGCGTTGTCGAGTTGTTTGGTAGAGGCACCGGCGTCAGGCAGGTCGGTGTCGATACCCGACAAGCCTTTTTTAAACTCTACGATGCCTTTGCCCAGCGACTTGCCGACCTCGGGGAGCCGTTTCCCGAAGATGAGGACCCCCAGCAGGCCCAAGACGATCATTTGCGTCCAGCCGATTTGGCCCAAGGCCAGGGTCGTGGAGAGCTCGATGGGGATTGCGTTCATAGTTCACCAGGAAAAAGGGAATTGTCCCATTGTAGTCGGCCTGACCACGAGCGCCGGTGTGTGGTGCGGCTTTAAACCCGACCGATCACCAGGCTCACGTTGTGTCCGCCGAAGCCGAAGCTGTTGCTCATGGCGTGATTTACTCTGACTTCGCGGGCGCCTTCGGACACGTAGTCCAGGGTGCATCCTTCGCCAGGATTTTCCAAGTTGATGGTAGGGGGGATTTCCCCGGTTTCGATCGATTTGGCCAAGATGACCGCTTCGATTCCTCCGCTGGCCCCCAGGGTGTGGCCTGTCATTGACTTTGTGCTGCTGACCGGTACGGCGGTCTGGGCGCCGAAGGTGTTCTTCACCGCGGTGGTTTCGGCCAGGTCGCCCAGGCCCGTGGAGGTGCCGTGGGCATTGATGTAGTCGATCTGGTCGGCGGCAAGGCCCGCATCGTTCAGGGCGGCTTCCATCGCGTACGAAGCTCCTGCTCCGTCTTCGCGCGGGGCGGTAATATGCGATCCGTCGGCGCTCTGGCCGTAGCCCATTAGCTCCCCGTAGATACGTGCCCCACGGGCCTTGGCGTGTTCGTATTCTTCGAGCACGATGATTCCGGCGCCCTCGCTGAGCACGAAGCCGTCGCGGTCCGCGTCAAAGGGGCGGCTGGCCTGGGTGATGTCATCGTTACGCCGGCTAAGTGCTTTGAGGGCTACGAAGCAGGCCATGCCCAGGTCGTTGAGCGCGGCCTCGGCGCCACCGGTGATCATGACGTCTGCCCCGTTGTTGCGGATGCACTCTGCCGCGTCGCCAATGGCGTGGGCGGCGCTGGCGCAGGCGCTGGCGGCGGCGTAGTTGGGGCCCTGGATGCCGAAGTGGATCGACACGTTGCCCGATCCAGCGTTGCACATCAGCTTGGGCACCATGAACGGGCTCACCCGTCCGGGGCCTTTGTCGATGAGTTTGCGGTAGCCCCCACAGAACTCTTCCATGCCACCGATACCGGTGCCGATGATGCTGCCGCAGCGCCAGCGGTTTTCCTGTTCGAAGTCCAGTCCGGCGTCGTGGACCGCGGCGATGGACGCATTGAGGGCGAACTGGGCGAAGCGATCGAGCTTTTTCACGCTTTGCTTACGCGCGGCGTCTTCCAGGAGTGGGGGGCCCTTCCAGTCTGAAATCTCGCCGCCGAAATGCACCGGATAAGCGGAGGTGTCGAAACGGGTGACGGGCACAATGCCACTTTCTCCGGCTAGCAGACGCTGCCAGACGAGATCGACTTCGTGGCCCAGACTGGTGACCAGACCCAGACCGGTGATAACAACGCGGCGTTGACTCATGGAACTATTTTAGTGGTTTTTTTGAGGGG
>CALLPP010000016.1 GCA_938015655.1 uncultured Algisphaera sp. | reverse complement strand
GGGGTCGGATCTCGATTAACCATTAACTTTCCATCTGCTCCCGCAGAGGCTGGATTGATGGCCGCCCCCTCCGGATCGAGTACGAAAACGCCCTGCACCACGTCATCAGCCGCGGCGACAACCGGTGCTAGATTGTCTGGGGAAATTGGGGGTCGGTTCTTGTGCAGCGATAGCAAGCTGCCGGAATCTTTATGTCTGGCCTCCCGGGGGCCTAGGGCTGCTTTCAATGCGTCCGGCGGGTGTTTGCTTTTGGGTGTTTGGGCTTGGATGAGGGAGGCTTTGCGGGCGTGGGCGGGCTATGGTGTGTTCTTGTGAAGGCTTTTGAAACAACTGCGGCGGGTGTGCCCCGCAATGAACGCCCCGGCAGGGCGGTCCGGGGGCCGTGGATGATTGCGATGACGCTGGTGGTGGCGTTGATGGCGCCGCTGGTGACGGTGGTGGTTTTTTGGGCGGTGGACGAGCCGACGGACGACCGGGCGGGTGGGGCGCCGCTGGTGTGGGCCGAGCGTGACGGCTGGCCGCAGAACCAGTTTGTGGCGTACAAGAGCATGGAGCGGGGGATGATGTCTGCGGCGCGGACCAACGAGAAGTACAAGGACTTGGGCTTTCATGTGGAGCCTGGGGAGCAGGCGGTGCTGCTGGGTTTGGCGCGGCTGGCCCGTAGAGACCGGGCGGGGTTTGTGGAGCCGGTGGTGCGGGCGGAACTGGACGCGGCGGTGACGGCCACGGCGGGGCATTTTTACGCGCTGTTTTTACGCTCGGTGTGGCACACGGTGAGCGGGGATGTGGCGGCGGCGGAGGTGGACCGGGCGGCGGCGTTTGCGGCGGCGCCGGCGGTGTTGATCACCGAGCGGTCGCTGGATGGTGGCCGAACGCTGGGGTTTGCGGCGGATCAGGTGGTGGGGGACCGGCTGGACCGTTCGCTGGTGCTGGTCTATCCGTTTTTGGAAGCCGACGAGGAGGGATTGATTCACCTGCCGGTGTTCAAAACGATTCTGCGGCGGGCCGACCCGACGGTTCCGGCGGGCGTGGCGGAGGTGGAGGAGCACCCGCGCTGGTTCACGTGGTTTGGCCGGGTGGGGCGGCTGCCGGCGTTGGGCGAGGCGGCGGACCCGACGGTGGTGGGGGCGTACCGGGAATGAAAGCGGGCGGGCTGTGGTGGGTACGCCACGCGGGGGTAAACGGCATAAACTGCGTTGGTGACCTACGAACCGACCGCCCCCATTGCGATTGCTCCGCTTCGAGGACCTTTTGACCTTTCGTTGGCGCCGCCGGGGTCCAAGAGCCTGACCAACCGGGCGCTGCTGTTGGCGGCGCTGGCCGAGGGGACCTCGACGCTGAGCGGGGTGCTGCTGGCCGACGACACGCGGCGGATGCTGGAAGCTTTGGAGGCGCTGGGGTTTGGCGTGACACTGGACGAGGGGGCGTTGACGGTGAGGGTGGAGGGATCTGGCGGGAAAATCCCGGTGGATACGGCGGAGCTGATGCTGGGCAACGCGGGCACTGCGGTGCGGTTTTTGACCGCGGCGCTGGCGCTGGGCGAGGGGCCGTACCGCGTGGACGGGATTCCACGGATGCGTGAGCGGCCCATCGGCGAGTTGGTGGAGCCGCTGCGCGAACTGGGGGCCGAGGTGGACTATTTAGAGAACGAGGGCTTTCCGCCGCTAACCGTGGCGGGGATCGAGCCGGACCCGATGGCGGCGTTGTCGGGGGGCAATTCGGTGGCGTTGGAACCTACGCTGAGCAGCCAGTTCATTTCGGCGTTGTTTCAGATCGGTCCGTGTCTGGTGGGTGGTCTGGAGCTGACGTTTAAGGGACGCATCACCAGCCTGCCGTACGTGAAAATGACACTGGACCTGATGGAAAAATTTGGGGCCGAGACGGCGCGGGATAAGGGCTACCGCGCGGTGCGGGTGCGGGGCCGGGGGTATAGGGCGGCCGATTACGCGGTCGAACCCGATGCGAGTAACGCGACTTATTTTTTGGCGGCCGCAGCGGCCACACCCGGGGCACGGGTGCAGATCCCCGGGCTGGGTAGTGAAAGCTTGCAGGGTGACGCTGAGTTTTGCGATGTGCTGGGCCGCATGGGCTGTGACGTGACCCAGCGGCTGTACGACACGGTGGTGGTGGCGCCCGCCGACGGGGTGCTGCGGGCGGTGGAGGTGGATTTGAACGATATGCCCGACACGGCCCAGACGCTGGCGGTGCTGGCGCTGTTTGCCGAGGGCACGACCATCATCCGTAACGTGGGCAACTTGCGGGTGAAAGAGACGGACCGCTTGGCGGCATTGGAGGCCGAGCTGACCAAGCTGGGGGCGGTGGTGAATATCACCGGAGACGACATCGCGGTGACCCCACCCTTTGACGGCAAGCTGACGCCGACGGTGATTGATACCTACGACGACCACCGGATGGCCATGTCGTTTGCGGTGGCGGGGCTGCGGGCAACGGGGGTGACGATTAACGATCCGGACTGCGTGAATAAAACTTATCCGGGTTTTTGGCAGGACTTGGAGCGGCTGCGGTCGTGAGAGCCTGGCCGAGTGCTGCGGTTTGGTGGGGCGCGGGCGCTACGCTGCGGGCGACCGAGGAGGGGTGCTGATTGTGGGCCTGCGGTCTGCTTTTTTGTTCAAGCTGGTAGGCCCCCATGACTTTGCGCGATGCCCGTGTTCAGCCGGACTTGCCCCACCGGGTGCGCTTTACGCGCGACGCGTTTGCGCCCGGCAATGCGGTGCTGGCCGAGCTGCTGGCGGGCGCCGAGCCGGGGCGGGCCTTGGTGGTGGTGGATCGGGGCCTGCTGGAGGCCCGCCCGGATTTGCAGGCGAATATGGCCGCGTATGCGGCGGCGCACTGTGGACGGTTTCCGGTCATCGTGGGGTTCCGCACGCTGCCCGGCGGCGAGGCGGTGAAAAACGACCTGTCGCTGCTGGAAGAACTGCTGGGTGTTTTTAACCACCACCGGCTGGACCGCCACGCGTACGTGATCGCCATCGGCGGCGGGGCGCTGTTGGATACGGTGGGTTTTGCGGCGGCGGTTTGTCACCGGGGCTTGCGGCTGGTGCGGATGCCCACCACCACGCTGTCGCAGGGCGATTCGGGGGTGGGGGTCAAAAACGGGGTCAACATGTTTGGCCAGAAGAACTTCATAGGCAGCTTTGCCGTGCCTCACGCGGTGGTGAACGACCTGGCGTTGCTTGAGAATCTGGGCGACCGTGATTGGCGCTGCGGGCTGAGCGAAGCGGTGAAGGTGGCGCTGCTGAAAGACGCGGGGTTCTTCGCGGAGATCGAGCGTGATGCGGCCTTGCTGGCGCAGCGCGACCCAGCCGCGGGGGACCGCGTGTGGGAACGTTCGGCCGCGCTGCATTTGGAGCACATTGTGCGGCCCGCGGCCCAGGGGGGCGATCCTTTTGAGTTGACCACTAGCCGTCCGCTGGATGCAGGCCACTGGGCGGCGCACCAGCTGGAACGCCTGAGCGATTTCGCGATCCGCCACGGCGAGGCGGTGGCTCTGGGGCTGGCTTTGGACGCGGACTACGCTGAGGCCACGGGGCTGCTGTCCGCGGTTGACCACAGTCGGATTGTGGGCTTGTTGGCGGCGCTAGGGTTCGATCTGCACCACTGCTTGCTGGCCGACCCGCGATTGATCGCAGGCGTCGAGGCGTTTCGTGAGCACCTGGGCGGCCGCCTGACCCTCACGCTGTTTCGCGGCGTGGGACGGCCGGTCGAGGTGTACACGTTGGACACCGACCAGATGGCCCGCGTGGCCCGGGAACGGGCGTCGGTGGCCGCGCGCTGAGGGCTTCGTAAACAGCGGGACGGGCGGGGTGGTACGAGGTGGGGCGAGTGTTTTTCTTAATTTAGAGCTCGCATCAAACGGTTTAACCTCCGTGCCTTGTGGGTCGTGGCCTCCGCGGCGTCGGTTTCCAGCGGCAACCCTTAGGGGTTGCCTGCTTCAACCTTCTTGCGGGAACCACGCCTCGCTGGTGGTCGCAGGTCAAATCATTTGATGCGGTGCTTCTAGTTCTTTCGTGGCGGCCGGATCTCGCCGCCGGGTGAGGGGGCGGCGTCGTCGGCCGGGGCGACGACATTTGCGTTTTCGAAGTCTTGGGGGGTGACGGCGACCTGGAGGTCGTAGAACGCGCTGCTGGGATCGTTCATGACGTCGTCCCAGCGGACCTGCTGGCCGGTGTAGGCCGCGACGCGTCCCATGACCGCGGCCATCGTGGATTCAGCGACCTGGCGGGCTTCGTTGAGCCCGGCGCCGGTGAAGATGGAGCTTTGAAGCGCGATGTGTTCGTTGACGTAGGCGCTGCGCTTGGCGACTTTTCGGTCCGTGTAGTCGGTGGTGCCCGCGGGCACTTCGGGCAGTGCGATGTCGGCCTTGTCGTACCGGGCGATGCGGCGGTTGTCCCACATCCGCCCTTGGGTGCCGATGAACTGCGAGTCCACGCGGTTCCAACAGCCGTTGATCTGGCGGCACATGGAATTGATGATGCGCCCCTGACCGTAGTCGAACTCGACTGCGAAGGAGTCGAACTGGTTGCCGGTAACCCGGCGCAGGCGCCCGCCCATGCCCACCGCCGCTTGGGGGGGGGTGCCCATGACCCAGTTGGCCACGTCGATCTGGTGGACGTGCTGCTCGACGATGTGGTCGCCGGACATCTCGGTGAAGCTGGTCCAGTTACGGACGAGGTAGTCCGCGTCGGACTCGCCGGGGTTGCGGGTGCGGTACCACAGCTGGCCCATGCACCAGTAGATGTTGCCCGACACGATGTCACCGATGCTCCCGGCGTGGACCGCGGCGGCGTGTTGCTGGAAGGCCGAGTCGTGGCGGCGCTGGGTGCCGGCTACGATGCTTAGGCCCTTTTCTTTGGCCAGATCGCCTAGCGAGATGACTTTGCGGCAGCCCGGCGGGTCCACGGCGACGGGCTTCTCCATGAACACGTGCTTGCCGGCGTTCACTGCGGCTTCGAGGTGGGTGGGGCGAAAGAGCGGTGGCGTGGCGAGGATGACCAGGTCCGCATCGGTCTGCATGACCTGCTGGTAGCCGGTGGGTCCGGAGAAGCGTTGCTCGGCGGGCACGTTGTGTTCTTCGCCGGTGGCCAGGGCTTTGTCGGCGAAATAGTCGCACGTGGCCACGCACTGCACCGTGGCGCCCTGTTTGGCGGCGGCGTCGATGGCGTTGCGCAGGGCGCCGCGGCCGCGGCCGCCGCAGCCCACCAGGCCGATCTTGAGCACGTCGCTGCCCTGGGCGTGAGCGCTGGACATGAGCCAGCCCGGGGCCAAGTTGACGGCGGCCAGGGCGGCGGACCCGTGGATGAACGTGCGGCGGCTCAGGGGCGAGGCCGACGCGGCGGCGGTGGGGTCCGGGGCGTGGTCACGGGGCGCAGGCTCTGCGGGCATGGTGGGGATCCTGGGGGTCGGCAGGTGGGCCAAAGTAAAACGGGGACGTGGACGAGAGATACAACGCACGATAGCGCTCAGCGCGCGGCCGGGGCGGACTCGCACACCACGCGGAAGCCCACCCACCTGGCGTTGACGTACCACCAGATACTCTTGGGCTCGTTGGGGTAGTCCAGGTTCCACACGGCCTGGTCTTCGACCTCGCGCCCCACGCCCAGCTCGCGGGTGGGGGATTCAAAGTGGCCGCCGCGCACCACGCGCCCGTCGGGGGTTTCGGCGACCCACTCCGCGGCGTTGCCCGCCATGTCGTGGATCCCCAGGGCGTTGGGCTCGTGCGTACCGATTTTGCTGGTGCTCCAGTCGCCGATGTTGTCGCTCCACGACACGTCGTGGTGGGTGGCCACCGCGTCGGGGTCGCTGGGCGGCGTGACGGACACCGCGGGGGCGCCGCCGACGTAGGCGTGTTCCCACTCGGCCTCGGTGGGCAGACGGTAGGTACGCCCGGTTTGTGCCGAGAGCCAATCGCAGTAAAGCTCGGCCGCACGCCACGACATGCCCAGGGCGGGGCGTTTGAACATGCCAAAGTTGCGGTCCACCGAGCCGTAGGGCGAGCTGGGGCGGAGCTTGACCGCTCGCTGCATGCCCACCTCGGATTCGTCGTCTAGGTCGTTGCCGCGCACCCAGGGCATGAACTCATTCCACGTGACCTCGTGCTTGCCGATGTAAAACGGCGGCAGGCCGGCGTCCGGGTTGCCGGGCACGCGGATCATGTCGAAATCAACCTGCGTGGCGGGGATGGTTTGGACAAAGATGTCGGGTTGAGGTAAGGCGCCCGGGGCGGGGGCCGGCGGGCCGGCGGCGGTGGGAGCCCCCGCCGCGCGGCGGGGATCGACGGGCGGCGCGAGCGTCACGTCGAAATTCATTTTGACCGCTACGTCGTCGGCGATCGCGTCGTCGGTCAGCAGCCCGAAGCCGGCGGTCTCGCGGAAGACCACGTCGAACTGGCGCCGGTCGAGGCTAAACACGGCGTCGGCCCGCAAGTGTGCTTGGGTCTGTTCGATGCGCACGGGAAAGGCGATGTGTTTTTGAATGCCGTTGAGTGTGAATGCGCCGACGAGGGTGCCGGTGGGCGGCGCGGCGTCGCCGGGGGCCGACGCGGGTTCGAGGTGGGCCTCGTAGTGCCCGGTGAACTCGGCCCAGGGGAAAGATTCGGCCGCGAAGAACCCGGCGTTGAGCAGGGCGTGAGTCAGGTCGTCGTGCTCGGACCACAGCGAGTCGATGCGGATCCGGGCCCGGACGGCCTGGGGTTGCCCGGTGGTGGGGTTGAGGCTGACCTGCCCTTCTAGAGTGCTGTGGAAGCGTCCGTTCCACCCGCCGTGGACCACCAGGGTTTTGCCTGCGACTCGCTTTGCGCACGAGAAGCCGATGGTGGTGTTTTGGGATGACAGGATCAGGGCGTGATCGAAGTCGCCGTTTGCCGTGGTCGGCTCGCTGACGTCGGCCACCACGGCCCGGGACAGCCCCTGGGCCTCGTCCCGGGCGTTGGGCACAATCAGATACGTGATACCCAGTAACAGACACAGGCACACGACGACGAGAGCGAAGCGCTTCATGGTATTAATCTACGTATGAATGTCCGGGCGTGTAGGAAGACTAGAGGCGATCGGAGCCTCGGCCTCTTGGCGGTGGTGTTGTGGGTGGCCGTGGGGGCCGGCGAGGTGGCCGGCGAGGGGGTCGCCGACGTGGTCGTGGATCCGGGGAAGAATTGGGCGGTAATCGGGACACCGACCCGGGTTGAAGTGACGCAGTCGCACATGGGCATGGCGGTGGTGCTGCGTGGCTACGCGGTGGACGCAGAGGTGGGGCGCTTGGCGTGCCGAGCGGCTTTTGCGCGGGTGGCCGCGCTGAATCAAATTTTTTCGAGCCACGAGCCCGAATCTGAGCTTTCGCGACTGGTGCGCCGGGCCGGTGCCGGGCCGGTTCCGGTGTCGGCCGAGTTGTTTGAAGTTTTGAGCGCGGCCAAGGAATTTGCCGAATATTCCGATGGTTTGCTGGACCCGACTGCGGCGCCGGTGGTGCGGCTGTGGCGGGCGGCCCGGGCCGCAGGCCGGCGCCCGGACGCCGCGCGGCTGGCCGAGGCGATGGGGCGGGTGGGGCACCGGCACCTGATCTTGGACTCGGAGCGGGGCACCGCGGAACTGCGTCTGCCGGGCATGGCTTTGGATCTGGGGGCGATTGCCAAGGGGTACATCGGCGATCAGGCCCTCGCGGTGCTACGCGAAAAGGGCATGCCGCAGGCGATGTTTGCCGCCGGGGGCGACATGGTGTTCGGCGCCCCGCCGCCGGGAGCGACGGGGTGGCCGGTGCAGCCGGACGTGGCGGGCTGGCCCGCGCTGCGCCTGGCCCACACCGCCGCGGCGATTTCGGGCGATGCGGTGCAGCACGTGCTGATCGACGGTCGTCGTTATGGTCATGTGATCGACCCGCGCCGCGGCGAGCCGATCCTTACCCGCCGGGCTTGCCTGGTGACCGCCCCCACCGGACTGGTGGCCGACCCGCTGGCCACGCTGGGCACGCTGATGCCCGAGCCCGCATTCTGCACGCTGGCCGCCGAGGCCTTCCCCCACGCGGCGGTGCGGCTGGCCGAATTTGGTGCCCCATTTGAATCTCCCGCTTCGGAAACCACACCATGATGAATCGCCGCCACCTGCTTGCCACTGGACTCACTTCTGCCGCTGGTCTTGCCGTGGTGGCATCGGCTCGGGCGGACGATGCCCCCCCCGCGGGCGCGCCCTTCAAGCTGAAGTATGCCCCACATTTTGGCACCTTTAAGCACCACGCGGGCGAAGAACTGACCGAACAGATCCGCTTTGCCCACGGCGAGGGCTTCCGCGCCTGGGAAGACAACCGCATGATGAAGCGCGACGTCGCTACCCAGGAGGCGATCGCCGCCACGATGAGCGAACTGGGCATGACCATGGGCGTGTTCGTCGCCCACGCCGACTTCAAAAAAGACGCGCCGTCCTATGTGCGAGGCAAGGCCGAAGACCGCAGGTTTTTGCAAGACCAGATGCGTCAGGCGGTCGAGGTCGCCCAGCGCATTAACGCCAAGTGGTGCACCGTGGTGCCCGGCCGGTTCGTGGACGACCTGGAATGGGGCTACCAGACCGCGCACGCGATCGACGCCCTGCGGGCCATGGCCGAGATCGCCGAGCCGACGGGGCTGGTGATGGTGCTGGAGCCGCTGAACCCCTGGGCCAACCACCCCGGGCTGTTTCTGAGCAAGATCCCCCAGGCGTACGCCATCTGCGAAGCGGTGAACTCGCCCAGCTGCAAGATCCTCAACGACCTGTACCACCAGCAGATCACCGAGGGCAACCTGATCCCCAACATCGACAAGGCCTGGAAGCACATCCCGTACTTCCAGGTGGGCGACAACCCGGGCCGTAAAGAACCGGGCACCGGTGAGATCAACTACCGCAACATCTTTGCCCACCTGCACGCCAAGGGCTTCGACGGGGTGATCGGCATGGAGCACGGCAACAGCCTTCCGGGTAAAGAAGGCGAGCGCGCGGTGATCGACGCTTACCGAGCGTGTGACGCGTTTGCGTGAGCCGGTTGGGGCGTTCGGGGTGCGGGTTGGATGTGAGGGGGGAGAAGGGAGAAGAGGAAAAGAGAAAGAGAGGAAAAGAAGGGGGGGCGTGTCTTGTCTCTCGCCTTTCCTAGGCGCTTGCGACCGATGTCTTCCTCTGTGTCCTCGGGGTGCGGCACGTCGTGGCGGGCCCGACGGCCGGAGCAGGTCGCACGTCGACCGAGCCCCGCCGCCCAATTCGGTGCCCAGCACCCGGCCCTGCCGAAAGCCACCCTCGGTTTCCGGTGCGCTGCGCACCCCACTCAACGCGCGAGCGCAGCGAGCCCCCCGACTTGGGGTTGACCGACTCAGATCCCGCCAAGACAGACCATCACACAGCACCCGCGCGCTGGCTTGGGCCGAAAGACGAACCCGAGTCAGACGACGTCCGGCCTTGCCCTACAATCGCCGCATGGGTGAAGAAACCTCCAAAGGAAGCTCAAGCCGCGACGCCACGGTCGACCGCTACTTCATCGAGCACCGGGCCAAGCTGCTGGACGTGGCGGCTTTTCTAGACCGCTGCGACCGGGCCACCGGCGGCACCGCGGGTGAGCCCGGGGCCGATGCCGATTTTCGACTCGAAGCGCTGCGGCGCGCCGTCGGCCTGCTCGACGACGGCAACCCCGAGCGCACCCGCCGCATCCTGGAACTGATGAGTGACCTGAGCGACACGCCGCTGGACGCCAGCCCCGGCGGCGCGGCCTGCGGCGTGCCCCGTGTGGCGCCCCGGACCCCGGACGCCTGACCGTGGCCTACATCGACCCGCACATCCACATGGTCAGCCGGACCACCGACGACTACCGCGCCATGCAGCTGGCCGGCTGCGTGGCGGTGACCGAGCCGGCGTTCTGGGCCGGCTTCGACCGCTCGTCGCCCGAGGGCTTCCGCGACTACTTCGTGCAGCTGACCGAGGTCGAACCGGCGCGGGCGGCGCGCTTCGGCATCGCGCACCACGCCTGGGTCTGCATCAACCCCAAAGAAGCCGAAGACCTAGGCTTTGCCCGCGCGGTGATGGCACTGCTGCCCGAGCTCTTGGCCAAGCCCAACGTGCTGGGGGTCGGCGAGATCGGCTTGAACCGCAACACGAAGAACGAGCTGGCGATCTTCGAAGAGCACCTGGCCCTGGCCGAGCAGCACGACACGCTGGTTTTGATCCACACCCCGCACCTGGAAGACAAGCTCAAGGGCACGCGGCTGATTTTGGATGCGCTCAGGCGGCACCCCAGGCTGACCCCGGACCGGGTGCTGATCGACCACGTGGAAGAACACACCGTGGCCGCGGTGCTGGACGCGGGCTACTGGGCGGGCATGACGCTGTACCCCGACAGCAAGCTGAACCCGCCGCGGGCGGTGGACATTGTCGAGTGCTACGGCAGCGAGCGGCTGTGGGTGAACAGCGCCGGCGACTGGGGGCACAGCGACCCCCTGAGCGTGCCCAAGTGCGCCGCCGAGATGCGCGCCCGCGGACACTCGGCCGACGCGGTGGCGCAGCTGCTGTTGGAGAACCCGCGGGTGTTTCTGGAGCAGTCGGGGCGGTTTGCGGTGCCGGGGCTTTCAACGCCCGGGCGGTGAACCTCCAAGACGCCTGGCAATCCGTCACGCGCCTGGTGATCGTTCAAACCATCGCTTCGCTCATTCGCGGAGGGCGCGGAGCCTGCGTGGCTTGCGCTGTCGGCGTCCTCATTTACTGGAGCCGCCATGCGGAGCCGCGCCTCCGCGTACTCCGCGGATGAGCGAAGCGATTGCCGCAAACGTGAAACGCGAGGCCGGCCGGAAAAGTCAGCCTTCCGCTTCCAAAAACTCCGCAAACTCCCCGCGCTCGCCGGCTTCTTTTACGTACTTCTCGAAAGCCGAGTGCTGGTACGAGATGAAGACGAAGGCGTGGTGAAGGGTCAGCCATTCGATATCGGTGGCGTCTTCGCCCAGATCCTTGCGCATGCGGTTGAGTTCGGCGAGCAGGGGTTCGGGTTTCATGGTGTCCATCCTAGGGTGGCGGGCGGCGCGGATTTCTGGTCTGCGGGGTCGAAAGAAAAAGCCCGCAGAGGGTTGCTCTGCGGGCGCTGGATGACGTGTTGGTTGCGGTTCACGCAGCCGAATCGATCGGCTTTTCAATCGTACAGATGTTGTGGATGCGGGCGATGGTGACCAGATCGTGTACCTGGGGTTCGTCCACCAGCGGGGTGAAGATGTACAGCGCGTCATCCTTGAACAGCTTGGCGAGTTCGGGGTGTCGCACGTCGTACGACTTGCCGTTGTTCATGGTGACCCGGAACGGCTGAAAATGCTGTGGATCGAGATGTTTGGCCATTTCGCCGCGGGTCATCGGGGTGCTCCTGTAAGTGGAGTATACCCGATCGCAACCCGAACGCAATGGAGACGCGAGCCCAAAGCCCTTCGTTGGCCGGATCGGAGCGAGGTCCAGCACAAGTTACGCCGCCGTCGCGTCGCAGATCTTCTTGGCCGCGTCGGTCAGGTCGCTGCCCACGATCATGGTGGGGATCTCGGCCTTGGCGGCCTCGATGATCTTGCGGGCGGGCTCGACGTTGGTGCCTTCGAGCCGCACCACCAGCGGCACGGTGAAGCCGATGTTCTTGGCCGCGGCCACGATCGCGTTGGCGATGGTGTCGCACTTGGCGATGCCGCCGAAGATGTTGACCAGGATGCCTTTGACTCCGGCGTCGGCCAGGATGATGCGGAAGGCCTCGGTCACGGCCTCTTCGGTGGCGCTGCCGCCCACGTCCAGGAAGTTGGCGGGTTCGCCGCCGTGCAGCTTGATGATGTCCATGGTGGCCATGGCCAGGCCGGCGCCGTTGACCAGGCAGCCGATGTGGCCGTCCAGGTTGATGTAGCTCAGCCCATACTCGGCGGCCTTGGCTTCTGCCGCGTCCACCTCGTCGGGGTCTTCGAGCTTGCGCAGGTCTTTGTGGCGGAAGGCGGCGTTGTCGTCAAAGTCGATCTTGGCGTCGATGGCCAGCACCTCGCCGTCGGGGTGGGCGTCGCTCTTCGGGGTCACGATCAGCGGGTTGATCTCGACCAGGCTGGCGTCGGTGTCCAAGAAGAGTTTGGTGAGGTTCATCATGACCTTGACGGCCTGGCCGACCTGCTTGCCCTGCAGGCCGATGGCGAAGGCGACCTTGCGGGCCTGGAAGCCAAGCAAGCCCTTGTCGGGGTCGATGGGTTCTTTGATGATTTTCTCGGGGGTCTTCTCGGCGACCTCCTCGATGTCCATGCCGCCCTCGCTGCTGGCCATCAGCACCGGGCAGCCCCGGGCGCGGTCCACGACGATGCCCAGGTAGTACTCCTTGGCGATGTCCACGCCGCTGGCGATCAGCAGCTTCTTCACCGGCACGCCCTCGGGGGGCGTCTGCGGGGTGACCAGGTTTTTGCTGAGGATCGTCGTCGCGGCCTCGGTGGCCTCGGCGGCGGTTTTGACCAGCTTCACGCCGCCGCCTTTGCCACGGCCGCCGGCGTGTACCTGGGCTTTCACCACCGCCAGGGTGGCGCCCTCGTCGGCCAGCTGCTTGAAGGCTCCTTCGGCCTGGGCGGCGGTGTCGATCACCACGCCGCCGGGCACGGGGATGTTGAACGTCTGGAGCAGCTCGCGGGACTGGTATTCGTGGATCTTCATAGCGGGGAGGATAGTCGTTTGGCAGCGGTGTGGGGCGTGGCGCCAACGGTTTGGCCCGCAGGTGGGGAGCATGGCGTCGAGGCCGGTGGGCGGGTGTTTGACCTGGGCCGAGCAAACGGACGATAATGCGGAGGTTATGCAGGCACCGCTTCGAATCCGACCCGTGACCCGTTCGGCGGCGCTGCTGGCGCTGGCGACCTTGGTGTCGTTATCGGTGGCGGTGCCCGGCGGGGCTCAGGCCCAGATGCTGGGCGGGCAGGTGGCCGCGGCGTCGCAGTTCATCGCGCGGCTGAACGAGGCGGCGCGGACCTTGGCCGGTCCCCGAGACCAGGTGGACGTTAAGCCACGCTGGTCGCGGCGTCCGGCGCCGTCCGCGCGGGTGCATCGCCCGGTGCGCCGGTGTCAGCCGCCCGTGTTCCGCGGCGCCCTCGCGCTGGGGCACCGGCTCGATCTCTCTCGGCTGTACCTGCCGCCCCCGTTGATGCGTTAGCGCGGGCGTCACTGTGGTGGCGTCCGGTGGCTCGTGGAACAGCCAGACCTGGCTGGCCCGGGCGACCATCGATCCGGGTCTTTAATCTGTCATGTGCCCGCCCCGCGCGGTGTGTGCTGGCCTTTCGCCTCGGGCGGGGCGCCGGTTCCATCGGATGCGGGACGTTCCCCGCCGGTGGCGCCGCGTTGCTTACGTGACGCCGCTGCGGCTTCCGCCTTCCCATCGATTTCAACGAAAGCAGCAATTTTCATGGTCGTTCAATCCATCGGCCGTCAGTTCACCAAGGTTTTTGGCTCGCGTAACCAGCGGGTCATTCGCGGCTACAACAAGCGGGTCGAGCAGATCAACACGCTCGACGACCAAATGCGGGCCCTGACCGACGCGCAGCTGCGGGCCAAGACCGCCGAGTTCCGCGATCGCTCGAAAGGCGGCGAGCAGCTGTCCGCGCGCTTGCTGGAGATCATGGCCGTGGCCCGCGAGGCCATGGACCGCGCGGTGGGCATCCGCTGCGTGTTCGACCCGCAGTTCGGCTTCGACCCTTCGGTGCTTGCGCCCGAGGCCCAGCAGCAGTACGCCGAGCTCAAGGCTCAAGCCGACGCCCTGGAGCCCGCGGCGGTGCCCGGCGGCCAGCCCGCGCCCGGCTGGTTGCAGATCGACATCCCCCCGGCGTTTTACGAGGCGGTGCGGGCGGTGCACCCCGAGTCCAAGCCGCCGTTCCGCGCCCGGCCCTTCGACGTTCAGCTGATCGGCGGCATGGTGCTGGGCGAGGGCAAGATCGCCGAGATGCGCACCGGCGAGGGCAAGACCATCGTGGCCCCGCTGGCCTGTTACGTCGCCTGCTGTGACGGCCTGCAGTGTCACGTGGTGACGGTGAACGACTACCTGGTGCAGCGCGACCGCGACTGGGTGTTCCCCTTCTACTACTACCTGGGGCTGACGGTGGGTGCTATTCACCCCCAACACATGCAGCCGCCGCACCTGAAAGCCGAGGCCTACCGCTGCGACGTGCTGTACGCGACCAACGCCGAGCTGGGCTTCGACTTTTTGCGTGACAACATGAAAATGAGTGTGGAAGAGCAGGTGCAGAAGCACCGCGACTTCTGCATCATCGACGAGGTGGACTCGATTTTGATCGACGAGGCCCGTACGCCGCTGATCATCAGCGGCCCGGCGCACACCGAGACTCCGCGCTACGACTTGGCCGACCAGATCGCCCGGCACCTGATGCAGCAGCAGACGGCCTGGAACGCGGCGAACAAGAAGGTGGTGGCCGCGGAGATGAAGATCAAGGCGTTGGAGGGGGACGCCCGCAACGCCCGGGAGAAATCCGCGGCCCAGAAGCATCGCGAGGCGATGAAGCAGCGCATCGCCGAGCTGCCGGCGCTGGAAACCGAACGCGACCGCCACGTGCAGTATTACGAGGTGGAGATGGACAAGAAGGCCGCCCACCTGACCCACGAGGGCACCGCCGAGGCCCAGAAGGTTGCGGGTGTGGGCAGCTTCTACGTGGGCGACAACATGGACCTGCCCCACCTAATCGGCAACGCGGTGCGGGCCCACGCGGTGTACCAACGCGACCAGCAGTACATGGTGCAGGGCGGCGAGGTCATCATCATTGATGAGAACACCGGCCGCCCGATGATCGGCCGACAGTGGAGCGACGGTTTGCACCAGGCGGTTGAAGCCAAAGAAAAGGTGCAGATCAAGCAGGAGACCCAGACCCTCGCGACGGTCACCATTCAAAACTTCTTCAAGCTCTACAAGCGCCTGGCCGGCATGACCGGCACCGCGATCACCGAGGCGACCGAGTTCAACGAGATCTACAAGCTGGACGTG
>CALLPP010000015.1 GCA_938015655.1 uncultured Algisphaera sp. | reverse complement strand
CGTAAATACCGAAATCATTCAATAGCTTATCAGAGATTGCTTGACACTTTACGGCCGGCTTCGAGACACTCGACCATCGGCCGGTCCGGGGCGATGCGCAGCCCGCCGGCGGGCGGCGCGAGCGGGCCGTCATCGCCGGTTTTGAGATGCTGGGTCTGCGCGCCCAGCGTGATGTCAAACAAGCCGCCGGTCGCCTGCCCGGCACGCAACGCGGCCAGTAGGCAGGCGTGCGTGTCGGCGGTGATCAGCAGCGTGTCGCCGGCCTGCATGGCGTTGATTTGGTCCACGTCGCTGCCGGCGCGGTAGCGGCTGAGCCGGTCTTCGAGCTCGTCGAGCCGCGCGAAACTAGCCTGCGCGGCGTCGGCGGCGAGTGCGGCGTCGTCGTGACGGATCCGCACCGAGAAGGTGGTGTTCATTGCCGCGTGGCCGAAGCAGTGGACCGTGGGGTTGTCCTGCAGGTTGATCACGGTGACGGCTCCGCCGCGAGGTAAGCGTCCCATAGGTCGTGACGGATATAGACGAGCACCGGGGTGTCGGTGCGCAGGCTGCGCGGCAGCGCGGTGTGTGTGGCGTCCAGCGGTCCCGGGGCGTTGAAAGTGTCGGGCGTGGGCACCACCAGCACCAGCGGCAGTTCGGCCGCGGCTGCGGGCCACTGGGGCCAGTGGCCCACCTGGTCGAAGCCGCGCAGATACCACGGCAGCGGCCAGTACTGCTCACCCACCACCGCGAGCGGGGCGGCCCGTGCCGCGGGGCTGGCCGCCGTCAGCGTGTGCAGCCACGGAGCTAGCTTTTCGATGCCCGGCGCGGTGGGCACGTAGACGTAGGGGTTGCGGTCGTCGGCGGGGAAGCGGTGGGCCGCGCGGATCGCTTGCTGCGCTTGCCAAGTCACTGCGGTGATCAAGAACGCCCCGGCCAACCCCCGCACCCACACCGGGCGGGCTGTCAGCAGCCGCACGCCGCCGTAGCCCGCGACCAGGCAGACCTGCAGCCACACCACCAGCCCCAGCCACGGGGTTTTGTACGCGATCAGCGAGTACGCCGCGGCCTCGGCCAGTGCCGCCAGCCCGAGGAAGCGGACCGCCGCCCCCTGCGGGTCGCGGAAGCTCGCGGCCAGGCCGTACAGCGCGGGAACCAGCACCGCCGCCTCGGTCCACCAAAACCCTCCGCGCAGCTTGGGCCACAGCATCAGCCACGCGTAATAGCCCGCGGGCTTGTGATGTGCGGGGCTGGTTTCGTACACGAAGTAGGTCCGCAGAAAGTCCACCACGCCCGCGGGGTGGCGGCCGAAATCGCTGTAGAACACGATGATCGTGGCCGCCCCCGCGGCCGCGGCCAAGATGGCGGGCGTGCGGTGCCGGCGTGCCGCGGTCCACCGGTCGGGGCGGGGGTGCGGTGTTGTCTGCCGTGGGGCGGCCAGCAGCAACGCGGCCCCCGCCGCGGTCCAAGCCGCGGCAGTGATCATCGCGGTTTCTTTGTTGCTGAACATCAGACCCGCGGCGGTGCCAGCCACCAGGGCCCAGCGCCGGGCACCGCGGGCGGTGGTATGGGCCGCGTAGCGCAGCGCCGCCACGATCAGCAGCACGGCCGCGGCCCCCTGCAAAGGTTCGTGTAGGTAGACCCGGCTGTACACCACCAGCAGCGGCGAGGTGGCGGCAAACAGGGCGGCCAGCACGGCGCCGCCCCGCAGCGTCGGCGCCGTGGCCACCAGCAGCAGCAGCGTGAGTACGCCGGCGGCCGCGGGCACCGCGCGCAGGGTGGTCTTGGTCAGGTCGTTCCAGTGGGTTTCGCCGCGCAGGGTCGCCAGCGGCACGGTGGCCGCGGTCAGTAGCGGGCCGTGGTAGTGGCGGGGGTCGAAAACGTACCGCCCCTGCTCCAGCCGGTCGGCCAGCACCCGGGCTCCGGTCGCCGCTTCGTCGGCGTGCAGCGGGGCTTGGTCCAGGTGGGCCGTGCGCAGCCACAGCCCGGCGGTTAGCGTGGCCACCACGACCAACGCGGTGACAATCACCCGCCAGACGTGCGGCGGCGGGGCGGAGGCGGGCTTGTAGGTGGGCATTGAGCTCATCGACGGGCCCGCTTCCGCCGCGGTGGAGCCGGGGAGCAACGCGGTATGATCCTGCGGTGGGTTTGGACCTCTTTGATTTTACGTTGGTGACGCCGGTCTATAAAGACGCCCGGCGGTTGGCGGTGTACGGACCGCACCTGGCCCGGGCGTTGTCCGACTCCGGGCTGCGTGTTCGCTGGGTGATTTCCGACGACGGATCGGGCGCGGCCCACCACGCGGATCTCCAAACCCAGGCGGCGGATTACCGTAATATCCACGTGGCCGTGGAGGTCTTTGGGTTAGAAGTCCACCGCGGCAAAGGCGCGGCGGTGCGTGAAGCCTGGAAGGCTTTTCCCGCCGCAGTCGGCCTGGCCTTTGTGGACGCAGACGGCAGCATCGACGCCCAGACGGTCGTCGCCCTGCTGCGACAGGCAGCCGAAGGCGGTCCCGGGCGGGCTGTGCTCGCATCGCGCCGGCAGAACGCCGGCACGCAGATTGAACGCGGGTGGTTCCGCGGCGTGGTTAACGCGTGCTATGCGTGGCTTGTGGGGGTGTGCCTGGGCCTGGGCGTGCGCGACCCCCAGTGTGGGCTCAAGGTGATTCCGTGGGTAGCCTTTGACCACGTGTCGCCGGTGTTGCGTGAAGACGGCCTGGCGTTTGATTCAGAGCTTCTTGCCGCCCTGCGGCAGCACGGGGTGGACCTGCGCGAAGCCGCCATCGACTGGGCGGACCGGCCCGGAGGGCAGGTCCGCCCGCTGCGTGATGCCGGGCCGATGCTGGCGGCTCTGCTCAAGATCGCCTGGCGTTGCCGCACCGGCGGTCTGCGGCCGGATTAACGCCTTACTGAGCCGGGCGGCCGAAGACTTCGACTTCGGTGTAGTGGTTCATCTCGTTAGATGTATTGCCGTTTTGGTACAGCCGAACGTAGCGCCCGGTCTGACCCTTGGCGTCGATCAGCTTGCCGAAGTGGCTTTCGACGTAAGGCGCATCGGTACCCTTGCCCTGGCCGGCCAGGTTCTCGTGGTCGTTGTTGAACACCGTTGTCACGCCGGTTTCGAACGACGCGTCGTCCGAAATCTGCACCACCACGTTGTGGTAGGCCCGGCGCTGGCTGTGGTAGTGCCACACCCAGATGGCATCGACCTGGTGCGCGGCCTCCAGGTCGATCTGCACCCACTGCAGCCCGTCGATCAGCTCCACGTAGAAGCCTTCGCCCGCGTCCTTGTCGCCGTCGGTGATGTACTCCAGTTCGCCGACGATCGGCAGGTCGTCGCTGGCGGTGACCGGCTTGCCGGCGGAGATCAGCGTCGAGCCCTCGGGCACCACCAGGCTCGGAGCCTGCCCGGGCGCCTGCACGAGGTTTGGCACCTTCATGGGCAGCGGTGTGCCCTCGATGCGCTCTTGCGGGATTTCGGTGGTCAGCACGTTGCCGGTGACCGCCGGGCCGTCACCGGCGGGCGCGTCGGTGGTGGGGCCGGCGGAGTCGCCGCAGGCGGTCAGAAAAGTCGTGGTCAGGGCCAGCGCGGTCAGGTTGAAAAGGGGGCAGGGGTTCATACGCTCAGGTGTTCCTCAGAAAGTTGCAGGGTCTGCCCGGCCTCGGCGGCGGGGTTCACCCAGTAGATCGGCGCTTCGGATTCGAAGGCGTGGCGGGCGTCGCAGTTTAAAGTCGCCTGCCCGCGAACCGCCTGGAAAAAGTTTTCGATGTGCGGCTGGTGGGGCGGTTTGCTCAGCGCGCCCGGTAGCTCATAGGCCTCGGGCGCCGCCGAGGCGTAGGCCGCGATCACGTTGCCCTCGGCTGCCGCAGGGGCGGGCGCGCTGCCCCGCTTCAAAAAGCCGCGCTGCACCAGCGGGTCCCAACTGGGCGCGTCGGACTCCCGGTAGATGTTGGTGTATGCGTCGCGCTCCGAGATCTGAACCGTGCCCTCGGTGCCCATAAAGGCTTCGTAATAACCGCCCCCGGCGCTGGTGGTGGTCAGTACCTGGTAAAACGCCCGCGCACCGCCCGCGGGCGTGTCGTACTCGAACACGCACATCACGTTGTCGAAGTGCTCGCGGTTTTTAAAGTGATTTTTGTCGCCCGAGGCCATCACCGACGTGGGCGCCGTGCCCAAAAACCAGTTGAAGATATCGATCTGGTGCGCCCCCAGGTCCGAGATCGGCCCGCCCGACAAATCGCGGTACCAACGCCAGTTCAGGAACTGGTGCGCGTCTTTGAAGCCGTAGCTGTTCATCACCGCCAAGTCCGGCAGGGTGGAGGCTTTCACCTTTATGTCTTGGGACGACTTCACCCCGCGGTTCCACTGGCCGTTGATGCTGGTGATGTGCCCGCACACCTGGTTACCGTTGATCAGCTGGTCCAGGGTGTAGACGTAGCGTGGGTTTGACCGGCGCTGGTGGCCGATCTGGCACACCTTGCCCGACGTCTCGGCGGCTTTCACCATCGAGCGGGCCCCCTCGATGGTGTTGGACATCATCTTTTCGCAGTAGACGTGCAGGCCCGACTCCAGGGCCATCACTGTGTGGGGCGCGTGCCAAAAGTCCGGCGTGGCCACGAAGACTGCGTCCAGGTCCTTCTCCTTGGCCAGCATGTCCTCCACGTCAAAGTAGCGGCGGGGGCTATTTCCAAAGGCCGCGCGGATCCGCCCGAAGGCCGCGCCCACGCGGTCTTTCATGATGTCGCACACCGCCGCGTAGTGGATCCCCGGGATGTTCTTCATCGCGTTGAAGAGCACCTCTTGCTGCTTGCCACAGCCGATGAACCCCACACGAATCTCGTCGGACGGTGCGGCCTGGGCCGCGGCGCTCAGCACCGCGGGCGCCCCCAGCACCAGGCCCGCACCCGCGGCGCTGCCCGAGCGAAGGAACGAGCGCCGCGTTAGTTCGGAGGCAGAAGAACGGGGTGTGTTGTCGGCGGCAGGGGGGGCGAGGTTCAAGGTGTTGCTCCGTCGAGGCGGCCGGTGGGGGACGCGGTTACCACTTTTTCAAAATCGCCAGGCGGTTGTGAGGCACGTAGTTCAGCGCCAGCGCTACCAGTCCCACATGAACGCCCAGCCACGCCACCCCCGCGTCCTGCTTCAGCAGAATCAGCCCCACCGTCAAGGCCACGTACACCAGCCCCATGCCCAGCAGCGAAATCCGCGTGGCCAGGCCGACCAAGAGCATCAGCCCCAGCACAATCAACGCTGGGCCCAGCACCTTGTCGAACAGTGAGAGCATCGCCCCGGGGATCAGCGGCTCGTCAGCGAACCGCTGGGCTAGGGTCTCGGGCACACCGTGGTAGTGCTCCAGCCCGTACACCTTGTCGCTCTGCGACGCCGTCAGGCCGTAGGTGTTGGGGGCGCCGTCGATGGTGACGGCCTCCGAACTGCTGCGCGAGCCGCTGTATTTCTCAATGCCCGTGACCACCGCCCGGACCGCGAGCCACAGCCGCAGCACCCAGAAGCCAAACACCCCGCCCAGGTCGGGCTTCGAGTTCAAATCAGAAGCGTCTTTCATACCCGAATGATAGCCCATTGCGTCAAGTGCGAGCCCCGGTGGCCTTGCCCCTGAGCCCGACCCCCGCGGGCAGCGGCATTCCGAAGTATCGCTTGGCGTTGCCAAAGCATACCGCCTCCACCAGCCCACCCAGCAACTGCGGATCGTCGGGTAGTTCGCCCGCGTCCGCGTCGCGCCCCACCGCGTCGCACAGCACCCGGCGAAACACCTCGTGCCGCGGATAGCTCAACAACGAGCGGCTGTCTGTCAGCATGCCCACGAAGTGCCGCAGCAGGCCCACGTTGCTCAACACATCGATCTGTTCCCGCATCCCGTTGCGCTGGTCGTTGAACCACCACGCGCTGCCCCACTGCACATGCCCGGGCCCTGCGGCCTTGTTTAGCCCCTGGAAGTTGCCGCACATGGTCGCGAACAGGTGGTTGTCCGCCGGGTTCAGGTTGTAAAGAATCGTCTGCGGCAGGTGCCCGCGCCCCGCGGCCTCGCCCAGAAATGCCGCCAGCCCCGGGCCCTGGGGTGTGTCGGTGATGGTGTCGAACCCCGTGTCCGGGCCCAACTCGTTCAGGGCCTGCCGGTTCACGTTGCGGATCACCCCCAAGTGAATCTGCTTGGTCCACCCCGCCGCATGGTCCAGCTCGCAGAAAAACAGCATCAGGTACACCAGCAGCTTCTGCTGCGCGATCACCGGCAGGGCCTCTCCCGCGCGGGCTTGCTTAAAAATGACCTTGGCTTCCGCGTCGCTGCACGTCACCTTCGCAAACGCCTCGAAGCCGTGGTCGCTCAGCCGGCTGCCCGCCGCGTGAAAATAAGCGTGCCGGTTGGCCAGGGCCTGCTTAAAATGCTTCAGTTTTGTGATCGGCTGCGGCCCCAGCCCCGCCAGCCGGTCCACCCACGCGTTCCACACTTTCACGTCATCCAGTTTGTACGCCCGGTCGGGTCGAAACGCCGGGATCACCGCCGTCGCGTACGGCGACGCCTTCTGCAACGCCAGGTGGTGTTCCAGGCTGTCACACGGGTCGTCGATCGTCCCCACCAGGGCCACGTCCATCCGATCGAATACGTCGCGCACGTTCGTCGTCGCCAGCTGTCGATTCGCCTCGTCCCAAATCTCCGGGGCAGTGTCCTCGTTCAGCAGCAGCTCGATCCCGAAATAGCGTCGCAGCTCCAGGTGCGTCCACACGTATAGCGGGTTCCTTAGCGTGTGCGGCACCGTGCCGGCAAACGCGAGAAACTTATCGTACGGGTCCGCATCGCCGGTGATCAACGCCTCGTCCACCCCGTGGGCCCGCATCGCTCGCCACTTGTAGTGGTCTTCGGCCAGCCACACGTCCGCCAGCGAACCCAGCAGCCGGTTGCCTGCCAGCAGGGCCGGGTCCAGGTGGCAGTGATAGTCGTAAATCGGCTGCGGGGCCGCGTGTTCGTAGTACAGCCTCCGGGCCGTGGGTGAGCCCAGCAGGTAGTCGTCGTGAAGAAAGGCCATCTAATTAGTTTAACGCGAGCCCTCTGTTCAGCACGTTGGGTAAAGGCTCACGGCCCAATCGCCGCTTCCTGCCGCAGCGGGGGGCTAGGAGTGGATCCAAGTTTGCGGATCCTGGGGCGATGGGTTTCCGCAATCGAGTGTGCATTAATGGTTTCGGCGTTTGTGGCCAACTATGATTTCTGTGGTCAGAACGTGTGTGATAAGCCCCGCACGCCTGCGTGCGGCGAAAACGCTCGCTCCCTGTGTTGGCTCACCTCCCCGCAGCGACGGCTGGGGCTCGGTTTGCCGCCTTGGGTGCGAACGTTTTCGCTCGTCCGTGGTAAGCGTGGGACTTCTCACACACGTTCTAAGCGGGCGCCGATAGATACATACGATCTCCCTACCCTCTTCACACCCAGCGGATGCAGTCCCGATTTCAGTCCGGTCCGAAAAAATATTCGGAATCGCTGGTTTTTAGCTTGCATGGACCCGCCTCACCCCTGATAATCTGCGTAAGCAACTTTATGGTCTGTATGTGACACGTGATTGCCCATCAAGTTCAGTACCGCAGCGTTTTAATAACTAATGATCTGACATACTCAATCGTTTCTTATGTGATTTGCCTCGTTCGAATAAATTACAAGTACTCGTTTATTTTAGCGGTACTGCAAGTACTCTCGCGCTTCGACTTTTTCGGTTCCGGACATTAAGTCTGTAAATCATGCTGCTCTTAGCGTCAGATGTTACGGAGAGGGGCACACGAATCATTCAAAATCGCCCTGTTACAAACAAGCCTTCACACTCCACCGCTTCACAACTTTATTAAGTCAAAAAACGTGTCACCGGTCCCTTTTCTTCCCTTTTTTCAAGGAGCGTCAGCCATCATGCTATCTCTACGTTTTCCATCTCTACGTTTGTTTTTTTGTGTGTTCTTACTTTTGCTAACCAGCACCCCGTCTTTAGCAGCCACGCAAATTTTCCGGGGCACGAGTTCCGCTGCATTACAGCGATTTTTTGACAACACGGTTCAAGACGGCGATACGGTCGAGATTGCTAGTAGTTTTAGGTTTACTAGCCGTGTGGTCATCAGGAACAATAATCTTATGATCCAAAGCCGAGGGGCCCGTAGAACGCTAACGGAAACCACCGGGATTACTTTTTTTCTCGCGCTAGGCAACCAAATCCGCTTTAGCGGGCTTGAGTTCACCTCCTCTGAATCCGGGGGGTTCCGTGGTGCGATCGATCCTCGGGGCAATGGATTCCGCTGCACCGGATGTATCTTCAACGGCGGCGACGCCGGTATACTCTGGATCGGTGGTGGCATCCGAGACTTGTTCATCGCCGACTGTGTGTTCAACAACTGCCGCGCGGGCATTCAATTTGTCCGTGATGTGGTAAGGGCGCCGGGTAACAATAACGCCCAACGCCGTCAGCGTGCGTTTGCCCCCGGGCGGTTCGACATTCTGCGGTGTTTTTTCTCCGGGGCAAGAACAGAGATCGGTATCTTGCTAGATTCCGGAAACGACGCCCGGGCTGTGAATAACCCTACACCCAACAACAGCAGCGGCGACCCAAACTTGCCTTCTCAAGGTAATTCGTTACGTGTCGATGCCCAAAATCAAACCACCGACTATGCGGCTAATGGTCGTCGATCGGTGATCGCGGACTGCGTCATCAGCGACGTTCAGCTCTTTGGCATCGCCTTGGCTCGCTCGCAATCCATCAACGTCAGCGACAACACCATCACCATGGCCACCCGAGGCGAACCCTTCCGCAACGCGGTCCAACTCGAAAACCGAACTAGGGCGATCGGGCTGCGAGGCAACACCATCAACATCAACAATGGGAGCAGCAATACCGTCGGTGGCATCATTATGGTGACGTTCACCGACTACGGAAACGCCGCTCGCTTCGAAAATGGCTGCCGCAATATCCTTATCGATCGCAACCGTATCAATGGCAACGGCGGCACAGGAATCGGCAGCGACGGCTGGTCCGATGTGCGAGTAACCAACAACCGGCTGCAGAATACACTGAACCGTCGTTTTGATTTTTTCAATCGGCCCGGTGGTGCCAACTCGTTTCGTAGTACCCCCACGGGCAACGTGGTCATCAACGGGCGCAACCGGACCCTTCGCACCTTGAACCCTGGGCCGACGACCACGAACTAACTAAACCTGGTCCGCAGGTTCGCGATTAGCCTCATCGTGTTAATCGTAACCCCGAAGTCTCTGGTAACGGTGTGTTAGTGTCGCGTTTCATCTACCCCCTGTTCGCTTGGTGGGTCCCGGCTGTAGGGACCCACCGGGCCAACGTAAAGCGGTGGATTCAGATCTGAAATGCAACACCCGGTTGATCGTTTCGAAGGGTGTGCGATAGCCGAGTGTTTTCCTCAGACGATTGTTCGTAAGCATCCCATCAACTCTCTCCCTCCCGCTTGCCGGCAGCACCCCCGTGGTGGTTGCCGGCGTTTCATACTTACAGGCTGTGATAAAACTCGGCCGGTGCCTTGTGGGGTAAGCATTCCGCCAAGGCCCTCCCACTGACCTGCGGCACCCTTATGGCGGCGGCGGGCGTTTTAGATTGCACTAAGCCGGCTTAAGACTCGGCCGTCGCCGGGGGGGATGACTGCGTCGTCTGGGCGGGCGCGGCCCACCGGTCGGGCAAGAGATCCCAGAGCCCCACCGGACGAGGTGCAGCTTTTGACCACGCTGGCGTACATCGATCTGAATCCGTTTGCGGCGGGGGTTTGCGAGGGGCCCGAGGCGGGGGAGCACATGTCGTTGGCGGTGCGGTTGTGGGGTATGGTCAAAGCAATGAGCTTTCAAGAACAATCTCAAGTAATGTGCGATTTGGCTAACCATGCGGACACTCCTATCT
>CALLPP010000014.1 GCA_938015655.1 uncultured Algisphaera sp. | reverse complement strand
GCGCGTCAGCCAGGGCCGCGGTGTGCTGCGCCGCAGTCCGCAGCGCCGCCGCGGCGTCGGGCAGCCGCGTGGCCAGCCGCTCCAGGTCCATCGGCGTCACCCCCGCGGCCGACGCCCCCCGCCACGCATGCTCGGCGGGCGGTCCCACCTCCGCCAGCCTCGCCAGGGTCTCGGCCAGCACACTGCGCGCGTGAACCGCCTCGTCTTGGGTCCAGGTCAGCGGGTCGTCCAGCGTAAAATCCCCGGGCTTCACCCCCGCGGCCCGCAGCCGCACCAGCTCGCCCACCGCGTCAAAAGGCGTCACCCCCGTCGCGTCCACCGGCGCGTGCAACGCCTCGGCATGCCCGCTCAACGCGGCCCGCGCGTCGGCCAGTTTTTGAAACCAGGCCTCGTCGGGCGTGCCGGTTACCGCCCCCAGGGCCGCGGTGCGCTGCAGGTCGTCCAGCACGCGCTTCTTCCGGGCCGTGTGGCTGTGCAGCTCCAGGCACATGTCGCCCAGGCCCGCGTTGGCCAGCCGGCGTTTCACCACCTCCAGCGCCGCCATCTTCTCGGCCACGAAAAGCACCGTCTTGCCTTCTTTCACCGCCGCGGCAATCAAATTCGTGATGGTCTGGCTCTTGCCGGTGCCCGGCGGGCCCTGAATCACCAGGTTCTGCCCACGCCGCACCGCTTCAACCGCCGCGGCCTGCGAGGTGTCGGCCAGGGTCACGTGTACCGCGTCCCGCGCCGATACCACCTCGTCCAGCGACTGGCCGTCCTCCAGCACCGGCTCGGCGGATGCAAAGCCGCGGTCCCCCATCAGCGCCCCCAGCAGCAGGTGCTGATCCAAGGCCGCCGCCCGGTCCGCCGGCCCCGGGTCTAGGTCGCGGTACATCAAAAACTTGCTGAACGAGAAGAAGCTCAGCACCACGTCGTCGGCGCACACCTCCCACCGCTTCACGTCGCGCAGCAGGTCACGCACGCGGGCGAAGTAGTCCGACGGGCGGAACGCCCGGGCTTCGCCCACCTCCCCGTCGCGGTCCGCGGTGTTCACCGCCGCCCCGGCCGCCGCGCCCGTCACCGGGTCAGTCACCAGGTCCGGAAGCTCAAGCCCGAATTCCGCCTTCAGCTTCGCCTGCAACGACAGGTTCGTCGAAACCTCGTCCTCATTCCACGCCACCGAAAACTGCGTGCGGGCGTTTTTTCGCGACAGCGTCACCGGCACCAGCACCAGCGGGGCGTAGCGGGCCTTCTCAGTGGTGTCGTCCTCGTACCACTTGAGAAAACCCAGCGCCAGGTACAAGGTGTTCACCCCCTGCTCCAGCTCCGACGAACGCGCGTCGTAGTAGGTCCGCAGCAGCCGTTTCTGCAGGTCCGCCGAGTTCAGCATCGTCTGCAGCTTCAGGTCGCGGTGCCGCTTCTCTACCCGGTCCGGGTCGGCCACCAGTTCCGCGTCCGCCGCGTCGGCCTCCGGCTGTTCCAGGCCCGGGCCGTCCGCGGGGTCCGGACCGCGCAGCGCCTCGCCCGCGCTGCCCGGTTCGACCAACGGCGCCGACGCCCCCTCCGCCTGCGCCCCCGCGTCTGCCGCGCCCGCATCCGGGGCCACGCGCTCCTCGGTCGCCTGCCGGGCCAGCGCTTCGGCGTCGGCCTCCAAAAACGTCAGCGACGCCCCGCCGTCCACCAGCAAGCGATACAGCTCGTCGCTCTTCTCGTCGATCACCTCCAGCGCACGGGCCCGCTTCGCCCGGCGCGGGGTGCTCAGCAGCCGGTTGCGGGTTGAGAGTTCAAGTAAATCCTGGCGCGCGGCGTCCAGGCGGGTGGCAATCAGTGGTGAATCATTCATAAGCGGGGCACAGGCGGGGGGCGGGGAGAGCAAGGCCTAAGAACATCAAGCTTAAAGCCTTGCCCCGCCCAGGCTACGGCCAAACAGCTGGCCAATCCCAACCAGAACACCGCAATAAATGATTTGACCAGCTGACGCCCGCGGGACGTGGTCCCCGCAAGAAAATTGAGGACGCCAATCCCGAAGGGCTGCCAATGGCAACCGACGCCGCGGAAGCCACGTCCCGCAAGGCACGTCCCGCGAGGCACGACGGATAAATAGTTGGTGCGGTGCTTTAAGCTCTAGGCTTCACCGCCCCGCCCTCCCCACCGCGCCCCGCCTCATGGACCCCACGCCCCCACGCCTGCCCCTGCTCTTCACCGCCTTCGAACCCAGCGCCGACGCGCTCGCCGCCCGCCTCATCGACGAGCTACGCCGTCGCGACCCGCAGCAAACCTTCGTGGGCTTCGGCGGCCCGCAGATGCAGGCCGCGGGCTGCGAACTACTCGAAGACACCACCGGCCACGCCAAAATGGGCGTGGGGCTTAGCGTCGCCGCCGAAGGCAAGACCCTGCTGCGCCGCAAACGCGAGCTCACCCGCTGGCTTTACCAAAACGATATTGCCGGCCACGTCCCCGTCGACAGCCCCGCCGCCAACTGGTCCATGTGCCGGGCCACCCGCACCGCCCGGCCCGATGCGACCATCGTTCACCTCGTTGCGCCCCAGCTCTGGGCCTGGGCAGCGTGGCGCATCCGCCGGCTGCGCAACCTCACCGACCACGTCCTGTGCCTGCTGCCGTTCGAGCCCGACTGGTTCGGCGCCCGCGGCGTGTCGGGCACCTTCGTGGGCCACCCGCTCTTCCGCGAGTCTGCCCAGGCCGCCGCCACCCCGCCGCCCCCGCTCACCGACGACCACGGCGACCCGATCGCCACCGGCACCCCCACCCTCGCACTGCTCCCCGGCTCGCGCCCCGCCGAGATCGCACAAAACTGGCCGGTCATGCTCGCGGCTTTCAACGCCCTGCGCCACCGCCATCCCCAGTTGGCCACCCTCGTCGCCGCCGCCGACACCGCACGGGCCAAACAGATCGCTGGCCTCTGCCCGGGGGGCCGCCCCCCCCGCGGCGTCCAGGTCGTCACCCGCCGCGCCGGCGACGTGCTCACCCAGTCCGACGCCGCACTGATCGTCTCGGGCACCGCCACGCCCGAAGCCGCCGCCCGCCGCACCCCCTGCGCCGTGGTGTACTGTGGCGGCCGCGTCAAATGGCACCTTTTGGGTCGCTGGCTGGTGAAGACCCGCACCTTCGCCCTGCCCAACGTCATCCGTGAAGGCCTCAACCAACCCCGCGTGGTCCCCGAATTCGTGCCCCACTTCGGCGACCCCGACCCCCTGGTCAGGGCCGTCACCCCCCTGCTGGCCGACAGCCCCGAGCGTGCCGCCCAGCACGCGGGCTACGACGCGATCCACCGGGTGTTTGACGCGGTGGACTTTGCCACCGCCGCCACGGACGCGCTTCTTGCCCGTCTGGGAGCGACGGCTCGGGTAGACCCCGCCCCCAAGAGCATGTAAAGCCTCCATCCGCCATTAGAGCACCGCACCGAGGTTTAACGCAGCGTTCTGCTAAAAGACAAGCGGGCGGCCCCGAGGGCCGCCCGCTTTAGCTCCGTGGCGTGGGTGCTGCGGGGAGGGTCACCGCAGCAATGTCTCAAGCGAAAGGGAAAGGGGCCAAAACGTCGGAGCGGCCCGTGTCCCTCCTTGATCCCCGGCGTCACGCAACGCATCGGGGAGAGCGTGAGAAGGGTTTTACTTCTTCTTCTTGGTGACCCGACGGGTCGCCTTCTTCTTCGCCGCCTTCTTCTTCACCTTTTTCTTGGCCTTCTTCTTGGTGGCTTTCTTCTTCGTCTTCTTCTTGGCGGCCTTCTTCTTCACCTTTTTCTTGGCTTTTTTCTTCGCAGCCTTTTTCTTGGTGGCCTTCTTCTTCGTCTTCTTCTTAGCGGCCTTCTTCTTGGTCGCCTTCTTCTTGGTGGCTTTCTTCTTCGTGGCCTTCTTCTTGGCCGACTTCTTCTTTGTGGCCTTCTTCTTCGTAGCTCGCTTCTTTGCCATGGCAGGGTTTCCTTTATAAGAGTTCAAAACGCGCATCGGAGCTGATGCCTAATGTAACCGTCGTCGTAAAAACAAGTCAACCAAAAACGCGACGTCACGGCGGGGATATCGGCGGGTCAACGCAAACATCTTGAACCATCCTCACTTCAACACGCGTTAGCGCGGCGCAAACCATGCCCTCCGCGCCTCATGCTTCGCGCCTCCCGCCGCGCGCGCGCTCAACCACGGACACCAAACACACCACGCGGCACGCCGCCGTCACCAGCGTGCCGCGTTCGGTTCAAAACCCTTGTGTGATCGATAAAAAACACCATCACGAACCTGCAACACAGTCAACAGCAGCGCCCTCACCCAACATCACCGCGCTGCGGACCACTATCCTGCGCTGTACCCACTGCTCTACCCCCACGCCGCCGCCGGCGCGTCGCGCACCACACACACGCACGTCTCACCACCTAAAAAACGAACGGAAAAAACTTTACTGCGGCGCCGTTTTTTCCACCATTTCATCCGTCACCCCCTCTTCGCACCATGCCCACGCACGACCTCGACGCCTCTCCGCCGCCGGCAACGCCGCACGAACAACGCGCGCGCCTCGCACAACAAGACCATCAACACGTCTGGCACCCCTTCACCGCCATGCGTCAGTGGTGCGAGCAAGCCCCCCTGATCATCGAGCGAGGCGAAGGCGTACACCTCATCGACACCGAAGGACGGCGCTACCTCGACGGCGTCTCCAGCCTCTGGTGCAACGTCCACGGCCACCGCGTGCCCGCCATCGACCAAGCGATCCGCAACCAGATCGATCGCATCGCCCACACCACGCTGCTGGGCCTCGCTTCACCGCCGTCCATACAACTCGCCGCCCGCCTGGCCCAGCTCACCCAACGCCGGCTGGACCACGCACCCCAGGCCCACCTGCCACTATCCGCAACCCCCAGCGGTAACCGGCCGGTCCTCAACAAAGTCTTCTACTCCGACGCGGGCGCTACCGCCCTGGAAGCCGCCTTCAAGATGGCCGTCGGCCACTGGCACCACGCCGGCGAGCCCCAGAAAACCCGCTTCATCGGCCTCGAAGGGGCCTACCACGGCGACACCAACGCCGCGATGAGTGTGGGCTACAGCGACCTGTTTCACCGGGCGTTCAAAAAGATGACCTTCGACGTCGACTGGTTCCCCGCCCCGGACCCCTGCCGCCCGCCCGCGGGCCTGCGTCGCGCCGGCCGGGCTTGCGACACCGACCCCCGGGCCTGGCCCAGCGAGGACCCCGCGCTGAACCACGCCCTGCTCGATCACTGCCTGAACCACTTGGAAGCGCTGCTCGTCAAACAAGCCCAGCACACCGCCGCGATCGTCATCGAGCCGGTCATGCAGGGCGCCGCGGGCATGGTCTGCCAGCCCCCGGGCTTTTTGCGTCGCGTCGCCGCCCTGGCCAAACAGCACCACGTGCTGCTCATCGCCGACGAGGTCGCCGTAGGCTTCGGCCGCACCGGCCGCATGCTGGCCTGCGAACACGACGCGGTCGTGCCCGACATCCTCTGCCTGGCCAAAGGCATCACCGCCGGCTACCTGCCCCTGGCGGTCACCATGACCACCGACGTCATCTACGAGAGCTTCTGCGGCGAACCCGACGAGAAAAAAACCCTCTATCACGGCCACACCTACACCGGCAACCCCCTGGCCTGCGCCGCCGCGCTCGCGTCGCTGGACCTCTTCGACCAACCCGTGGGCGATGCCCCCACCCTCACCGCGCACATCCAGGCCTCCGCCCAGCTCATCCGCGAGCGTCTCGAACCCCTGCGCACCTGCCCTCGGGTCCGCGACATCCGCCAACGCGGCATCATGGTCGGTATCGAGCTTTGCCAGAACCGCCACGGCGGCCCGGGGGGAACCGAAGCCCCCGAGCCCTTCGACTTCAGCAAGCGCACCGGCGCCGCGGTCTGCGCCGCCCTGCGCGAGCAAGGCATCATCATCCGCCCCCTGGGCGACATCCTGGTGCTCATGCCCATCCCCGCCACGCCGCACGACGTGCTGGCCGACATGGTCGACCGCGTCGTAGAAACCCTGCAAACCTGGCCGGGGTAACCCCGTCGGCCCCCGCCCCGCAGCCCGCTGCTCAATACCGCCAGTCGCCGCACCGCCGCCGGTCAATCCAGCCAAAGCTGTCGGGCAACACCGGGTCGGCCTCGGGCACCACCACCGCGATCTGCGCGGTGTCGCGTCCCACGTACGAAAAGCCTTTCAGCTCCAGCCCCTGGGCCCCGAACCAGTAAACCACCTCGCGGGCCAGCACCCGGCCCACCGCGCCCGTGGTCTTCGCCGGCAAACGAAACGCCCGCCAGCCACGTCCGCCCGGGTCCTCCAGCCCCGCGGGCTCCAGCTCGGTCGCCGGGTCCAGCGGCACCCTCGGCATGTCGGGCAGCCCCTCGCGCAGGTCGCGCCCCACCGCGCGGGTCAGCTTCTGCATCACCGGGACCAGCTGCTCGAACACCGCGCTGCCGGGGTAGATCACCCCCGCCTTGCCGTCGTCGCGCTGCACCAGCCCCCGGTTGGGCAGCCCGATCACCATCCGCCGCGCCGACGCGTCGCGCGGCGGGTCAACCGGCAAGTCATCCAGCCGCAACACCCCGGGCCAGCGCACCGTGTACGCCTGCCGGTGCGTCACCGCCCACGCCGCCCCCGGCCCGCGCGCCGCACGCGCATACCCCGTGGACGAAAACCGCAGCGTCCCGCCGCCCCCGGTAAACCCCACCACGTCGCTCCACCGCGGCGCGGCAACCGCCACAAAACCCGGCGGGTCGTCCAACGCGAAGAACCCCGCCGACAGCGCCGGGTCCACCTCCAGCGCCGCGGTCCAGGTCGCCCCCCCGTCCCGGGCCGACACCCTCACCAAACCGCCCTCGGCCCCAAACCAGTACGTCACCCCGCGCAAGTCCGGCCGGCCCAACACCGCCTCGGGCGGCAACCGGTAGCCCCGCCACGCCGGGCGGCCGGGGAAACGCTCGCGGGTGCGCAGCATCCGCACCCCGTCGGGCACGGGCCGCGCTGGCGCCTCATCCGCGCCCGCCACGCCGCTCGCCGTCGCCCAGTGCGCCACCCCCAAACGCCCCAGCAGCTCCCGGCGCTCCCGCCACTGCGCCCGCCACGCCGCCCCGTCTTCGGACCGCACCACCCGCCCGGTGTCCGGCCACCACGCCGCCGACGCGTCGGGCCTCACCACCCGCTGGCCCCGCGTTGCCAGGCCCGCCGCGCCCTCGGCCCGCCGCCAGTCCGAACGCCACGCCGGCCCGCCCTCGGTCCCCCGGCGCACCACAAGCTCCTCACGAAACGTCGCCACCCGCGGCGCATCCCCCACCGCCTCGTGCCGCGTCACCACCACCCGCAACACCCCGGCCCCGCGCAGCTTTGACACCGCGTCACCCCACGAGGGGTCCTCGACCCACGCCATCCCCGGCGGGTCGCCGGGCGCAAAATGCCCCGGCTCCACCGGCGGGTTAAACACCACCCGCATCTCCACCGCCACCCCGCCCTGCGGCTGCCGCCACACGATGCCCACCAGCCGGTTGCTGTGCTCGGCAAACAACCACCGCGTGGTCTCGCGCGCAAACCGCCGCCCCCCGCCCTCCACCTCGCCCGCGGGCAGCTCGGGCAGCTCAAACACCCGCACCCCCGGCGCCCGCAACCCCTCCGAAGGCCGCAGCACCACGTCCGCGCCGATCGCCAAGCCCTCCAACGGCCCCAGCCGCCCCGCCGCCATCGGCCCCAACGCCACCCCCATCAGCGTGGCAAAGCGCATCTGCTGATCCATCAACGCGCGAAACGCCCCGTCGCCCACCCGCTCGCGCCGCGCCGCGGTCTCCCAGGTCCAGGTCGTCAGCCGCCCGGGCGACCCCACCACCCGGATCCGCTCGGCGGGCTCAACCCCGCCCGCCAGCCGCCGCTCGTCGGTCCGAACCGCGTCGGGCCAGCGCGTCGTCACCGTGCCCCGAGAAGACACCTCCGGCAACCGACCCGACAACCACACACACGTCTCGGTCTTGAGCTGAAACGACCGCGCCCCCGCCGCCGACGCCACCACATCGCCCCAGGTCGGGTCCCCCGGCGGCGGAACCGGCAGCACCACCCCCGCCGCCCCCGCACGCACCCCCGTCAGCGCCACCCCCGCCGCCAAGAAACACGCCCACCCCACGCCACGATTGATCCAAGAGCCCACCGCCATGCCGCCCGATCGGCCGTCTCCGCCCCAGCCCCGACCCCAACGGACGCAAAACCACCCCGCCAGCGCGTCGGGCACCCCCCCAGCCCGAACGCCCCCGACAAACCACGCAAACCCCCGCGGTTTTTACAACCGGTCCCGTCCGGACCAAGCCAGACCCTCCGCCGCAGGACATCCCAACGCACCAGGCCCCGCGCCAGCTATAAAAGAGAAGCCCATCCCCGGACGAGAACCGGACGAGAAAAGGACCACCCCATGCCCCTGCCCACCACACCGCCCCGCGCCGCCACCGCCCTGACCGCCCTGCTCGGGGCCGCCGCCCCGCTCGCCGCCGCGCAACCCACCCTCACCCTGAGCCCCGGCGACGCCGTGGCCAGCAACACCGTCATCACCGACGGCACCACCGTCAACGTCAACGGCGGCAGCATCGGCCTGGGGGTCGATCTCAGCAACGGCGCACTCAACATCAACAGCGGCACCGTCGCCCTCGGAGCCACCGGCATCGGCACCGGCTTCACCAACACCAACAACACCATCGCCCTCAACGGCGGCCAGGTCGGCGGCTTTTTCCAAGTCATCGACTCGCAATTCACCATCAGCGGCGGCAGCATCGAGAGCTTCGGCCTCTTTGCCGGCAGCACCGTCAGCATCACCGGCGGCACCGTCACCCGCTTCCCCGACATCATCAACGGCACCGTCAACCTCTCGGGCGGCAACGTCTTCGCCGCCCGCGTCTTCGGCGGCGCCACCCTCAACGTCTTCGGCACCGGCTTCGCCCTCGACGGCACCCCGGTCGACAACCTCACCCTGGGCGAAGCCTTCACCGTCAACACCCGCAACGTCACCCTCACCGCCACCCTCGCCGACGGCTCATCTTTCGAAACCGACCTCAACCCCGCCTTCGGCGGCTTCTCCGGCCCCGACCCCGACGGCGCCGCAACCACCGCCACCATCACCCTCACCCTCGTCCCCGAGCCCGCCACCCTGCTCACCCTCGCCGGCGCCGCCCCCTGGCTGATCCGTCGGCGCCGCCCCGCCTAACCGCCCCCACAACTGCCCCCTCCCACCGGCCCGGGCTCACCCCGGGGCCGTTTGCGTCCCCCCTCACCCACCGGCCACCGGTCGTCTCGGCCGCCCACCCCCGCCTGCCA
>CALLPP010000013.1 GCA_938015655.1 uncultured Algisphaera sp. | reverse complement strand
GAAGCTGTGGTTGCAAAGGTTCTAAGCAACCGTATTACCATCAATCAGGGCGCGCATGAGGCTTTGGCAGTTATGCGAGCGCACGGAACGCATACAGCATTAGTCTCTGGTGGATTTACCATTTTTGCCAAGGCTTCGACCACGCCGACCAGCACCACCGGCTGGGTGGCCGCGGGGCCCAGGGGCGCGGTGTCGGCGGCGTGGCGCAGGGCCGAAGCCTCGTCGCGGTACGTTCCGCGGGCGGTGTCGTAGTCTTGCTGCACCGCGGCGATGGCGGCCCAGCGCGACTCGGTGAGGCCCAGGTCCACCCCGCCCGCGGCCGCGATCGCGGGGACCTCTTGGGCGCTGATCAGCCCCGCGGCCAGCTCGTCATTGAGGCGTCCCAGCTGGCGGGCCAGGGCCAGCCAGCCCCGCCAGTCGTCGGGCCCGGGGGGGCGGGGCACCACGGCTTCCAGCACCGCGCGGTCGGCGTTTTTTAAACACGTGGCGCGGAGCCACAGGGCGGTCAGCGGGTCCAGCGTTAGGTGGAGCTCGGGCTCAGCGTCTACTAGCCGTGCGGGCAGCCCGCTGAGGGTGGTCACCGCCGGCGGGCTCCAGGCGGCGCCGTCGAAGCGCTGGGCCAGCAGCTCGGTCAGCCGCCGGCCGGCCCGCGCGGCGGGCAGCACCAGCAGCGCGCCCGGCAACGCGTCGCCCAGGTGGTGGGCCAGCCACGCGGCCGCGGCCGGAAGGACCGGTCGGTCCCAGCCTAGGTGGTGGGTGGTGATCGCCATGGGGCGACGATAGCGGCGTTTGGCCAAGGCGAAAGGCGGGGTGCTCTAGGCCGTTGAGTCGGGCCGGTTCTGGTACCAGGCCCAGAGCGCATCCAGGCCTTCGGCCAGGGAAGTCTGGGGCTGATAGCCCAGCAGCCGCCGGGCCTTGTCGGTGTTGGCGTAGGTGGTGATCGGCTCGCTGGCGGGGGCCGGAGGGGTTTCGATGACGGCCGAGCGGCCGATGCGGTCTTCGAGCAGCTTGACGAAATCGGCCATCAGCACCGGTTCGCCGCGGCCCAGGTTGATCAGCTCGTAACCCAGCGGCTCGCGGAGTGCAGCCTCGACGCCCGCGGCGATGTCGTCCACGAAAGTCCAGTCGCGCTTCATCTGCCCGGCGTTGAACAGGGCGATGGGTTCGCCCCGGGCGATGCGGTCGGTGACCATGAAGGGCATCATGTCCGGCCGGGCCCGCGGGCCGTAGACACTGAAGAAGCGCAGGCCGGTGAAAGTCATGCCGTGCAGGTGGTGGTAGGTGTGGCCCAATAGCTCGCCGGCCCGCTTGGTCGCGGGGTAGGCGCTCAGGGGCCGGTCGCACGGGTCGTCTTCCACAAAAGGCAGGCGGTCGGTGTTCCCGTACACGCTGGAGGTGCTGGCGAAGACCACGTGCGGGCAGCCCAGGGTGCGGGCGGCTTCGAGCACGTTGATGGTGCCGGTGACGTTGACCTGGTTGTAAAGCGGGGTACGTCCCACGGCGTAGCGCACGTTGGCCAGGGCGGCCAGGTGGGCGATGGCCACGGGGTGGTGGGCGGCCACCACCTCGTTGACGCCCTCAGCGTCGCGGATGTCCGCCTCGATCAGGGTGAAGCCTTCCAGCGAGCGCAGCACCGCGGCGTTGGCCTGCTTCTGGCGGACGTCGTAGTAGTCGTTGAAGTTGTCGATGCCCACCACGCGGTCGCCGGCGGCCAGCAGCCGTTCGCACAGGTGCGAGCCGATCAGGCCCGCGCAGCCGGTCACCAGGAAGGTTTTCCCCATGGGGAGAACCATCGGCCATCGGCCCCCGGCGTCGCCAGCGGGGCGGTGCCCCCCCCGCCACGGACGGGCTACTGCCCCGCCACCCGGGGGCGCTTGGCCCGGGGGTCGTCGCGGCGCAGGCCCTCGCGGTAGCGGCCGTAAACGCCCTGGTTGCTGCGGCGGATGTGGGCCACCAGGGCCAGCACGCATGCGTCGTGGGGGTAGGCGTCTTCCAGGTCTTCCAGCACGGTGGTGGTGCGGCCGGCTTTGCCCGCGGCGCTGCGGCGGTAGAGCCGCTTCCAGGCGTCTTTCAGGTTGCGGATGGTTTCTTGGTTGAAGCCGCGGCGTTGTAGCCCGGTGCTGTTTACGCCGCGCACCGCCGAGGGCGAGCCCTCGGTGATCATGAACGGGGGGGGGTCTTGTAACACCCGGGTGAAGCCGCCGATGAAGGCGTGCTGACCCAGGGTCACAAAGTGATGAACCGCCGAACCGCCGCCGATCACCACGTGGTCTTCGAAGCACACGTGCCCGGCCAGCTGCACGGTGTTGGCGATGATGCAGTGGTTGCCCACAATGCAGTCGTGGCCCAGGTGGGCGTAGGCCATGATCAGGTTGTGGTCGCCGACCTTGGTGATGCCGTGGTCGTTGGCGGTGCCCTTATGAATAGTCACGCACTCGCGAAACTCGTTATGCGACCCGATGAGCACCTGGGAGTCTTCGCCCTGGAACTTGAGGTCTTGTGGGTCGCCGCCGATGACCGCGCCCGGCCACACGATGTTGTTTTCGCCCAACGTGGTGCGACCCAGCACCGAGGCGTTGGAGATCAGTCGGGTGCCCGGGCCCAGGGTGACCTTGGGTCCGACGTGACAGAAGGGTCCGATCTTCACATCGTCGGCGAGGGTGGCTTGTGGGTCGACGGCGGCGAGGGGGGAAATTTCGGCCATTGCCTGTTTATCGGGCACGGATCAGGGTTCGTCCAGTCTTTGTGAACGCGGGGGGGGGCGGGTTCTGTTTCAGGATTTTCGGAGGCGCCGGCGACGGGCGGTAATGTCCTTCAGCTTCCGCTCAGTTTAGGTGATAACCGCCCCTGGGCGCCGTGTTCTGGCTCGCAAACGAGAATTGTCCGGGCATCGGTCAGGCGAAATGAACAATGTTTGGACCCCGTGGCAACTAAGGTTTGGCCGTATACCGGTGCTGGGAACAACTCGACAGGCGTTGACATGGGGGCGTAGGCTCTGCGCCGAGCGGTTTCCACGCTCCGAGCCCTATACCCGGTCCATCCATTTGTGGCAGTTTCCTTTATGAAAAACCATCCATTGCGTTTGTTGCCGGCCCTGACCGCGCTCTTGTGCCTGGCGGCGCCGCTGGCCTGCGCCGCCCCTGGTGTGGGGCAGGCGGGCCCGCGGCCCAACATTGTTTTTATCCTGGCCGACGACCTGGGTTTGGGAGACGTGAGCCACCACGTCCGCACGTTCCAGGAGCGCGAGCCGGTGGTCGAAACACCTACCCTCGACGCGCTGGCGCGCCAGGGCCTGTGGTTCACCGACGGCCACTCGGCAACGGCGCTGTGCGCTCCTACCCGCTATGCGGTGATGAGCGGGAACAACAACTACCGCAGCTACCAGCCGGTGGGGGTGTGGAGCACGTTTGGCAAAACCGCGTTCAAACCCGAAGAGGCCACCCTAGGGTCGGTGGTGCAGGATGCGGGCTACCGCACCGGTTTCATCGGCAAGTGGCACCTGGGCGGGGACTTCAAGGTTCCCGGGGGCGAGGCGTTTTACCGCGGCCCGAAAAGCGGCGACCTCACCGGGAAAGTCGATGTGACCCGGATGCATGGCGGCGGGCCCAAAGACTGTGGGTTTGACTACGACTTCACAGTGCCCTGCGGGATCCAAGGCCCGGTGTACACCGCTTACGAAAACCAAGTGTGGTATCCGCTGGCGGACGACTCAGAGATCGTGTTTTTGAACGACGAGAACGCGATCCACCCCAAAGACCTGACCAGCAAAGGCCCGGGGCCCGGGGATTCGGCCTGGAATGCTCGCTCGCTGGGCGATCTTTTGTCGGCCAAGGCGGTAGGCTTTATCGAGGCGGGAGCGGCGGGTGAAGAACCGTTCTTTCTTTACTACTGCACACCCATGGTGCATGCCCCCCACTGCCCGCCCGAAACCTTCGACGGGCAGCCTGTGGCCGGAACGACCGTGAGCGCACACCTGGACATGGTTGTGGAGCTCGACTTGCAGGTGAAGCGCATCGTGGACGCGCTCAAGCGGTCCGGGCAGTTCGAGAACACGCTGTTTGTGGTGAGTTCGGACAACGGGGGGCTGGGCGACAAAGTGGCCGCGAAGCACGGCTACCATCCCAGCGGCGGGTGGAGCGGTTCGAAGGGCTCATATTTCGAAGGCGGACACCGCACACCGCTGTTTGCCGTGTGGCCCGGCCGCATTCGGCCCGGAGTGTCGGACGAACTGGTGGTGAACCAGGACATGCTGGCCACGTTTGCCGCCCTGGTGGGCACGCCGGTGCCCGCGGGACAGGCCCAAGACTCGCTCAACCTGCTGCCGCTGCTGTTGGGTGACGAAGGCTTCCGCCCGCGCGACGTGCTGGTGCACCAGGCCGGCTCGCGGCAGCAGGTGATGATCCGCCGGGGCGCTTGGAAGCTGGTGATTCAGAGCAACGGCAAACGAACCCAGTTCGAGCCGCTGGCGCTGTTCAACCTCGATGACGACCCCCGGGAGAAGCACGACCGGCTGGAAGATCCGGACCATGCAGACCGCGGACGGCTGCTGATGCAGGAGTACCTGGACATCGTGCAGAGCGGGCGGCCCACCGTTCCGCAGGCCACGCCCTGACTGGGTTGAGCCGGTCCCGGGAGGGGCTTGGGGCCGGCCCGATTCTGACATTCGGCCGTGATTTTGAAGCGTGGGGAATTACTTGACGGGTGTCGTGGCTGTGCTTTTTCCGTGATGTAGACCGTGTGGTCTACACACAGCCTTATCCTCAGAAAGGACCTCTTCTCGTGCATTCGATGGACAACCTCAGCAAGCTCGCCACCCTCGGAAAACTCGACGGGGGCAAGTCCACCCAATTCTTTGCGTACGCCGAGGCGACGCTGGCCGACGGGGCGATCCCTGCCAAGTACAAAGAGCTGATCGCCCTGGGAGTGGCTCTGACCACCCAGTGTGCCTACTGCTTGGAAATCCACAAAGAAGCCGCGGTAAAGGCCGGCGCAACCCAAGAAGAAATCGCCGAAGTGATCCACGTGACCGCGGCCCTGCGGGCCGGCGCTGCGGTGACCCACGGTACGCACTTGCTGGACTAATGCGACGCCGCGGCGTGCTCAAAGCTGCGAGCAAATCAATGACAAGCCCCCGGGGCGCCCTGTGGCGCCCCGGGGGCTTGTGTGTTGGGGTGAAACCGATCACCCTGCCGCTGGGCCACGGCGCAGGCCCGAGGTGAAACGGCGGCCCGCTGGGCTCACTTCTTTTTGTTCTTGCTTTTCTTAGGTTTTTTGGGATTGGCCTTCGCGGAGGGTGTGCCTGGTGCGTCGTGTTCAGTGGCGTGCAGGTCGAAGGGGGCGATGGCCGCGGTGAGTCGGTCACGCTCGGCCCGCTGCGCATCGCTGGCGGCCGACCAATCGCGAATCACCGGGTAGCTGATGAGGTCTCCAGGCTCGTTCGAGACGTCGTACCACTTGCCCGGGCCGTCTTTCATCACGTGCTCGCCCCGGACAATCTGGTGGGCGCCCTTGTAGCCGTAGACCCACGCACGGTGGGTAGTTTTGTCGCTCATCAGGTAAGGCCAGAGGCTCTCGCCATCGACGTCGTAGTCCGCGGGCAACGCCTGACCAGTCAGGTCCGCCAGGGTGGGCAGGAAGTCTGCGAGACTGACCAGGATGTCTTGCCGACCTTGCTTGGTCATGCCCGGCGCGTAGATGATCAGCGGCACGTGCGTGCCCCTCTGCCGGTCGGAGCTGTGCTTGCCGTAGCCGCTGGTGCCGTTGTCGGCGGTGAAGACGATCACCGTGTTGTCCGCGATGCCCATCGACGTCAGCTTCTGGCGGTAGAGCCACATCTGATAGTCGAGGTAGTTGACGTGGGTGTGGATGCCGTCTTCGGTGACCGTGCCGTGGGTGTCGTACACGCCGTCGTCGCCGGTGATCTTGGTTTCGGTGCGAACGTAGCTGGTGCCGTCCCAAGTAATCACCGGCGTGCCGGGCCAGCGGCTGGTGGCCTCGGGGTTTAGCCAGTTAAACGCGTCGTGGCCGAGGTGGCTGGTGTGGTAGACGAAGAAGGGCTTGCCGTCGGCGTGTTGGCGTTCCATGAAATCGAACGCAAAGGCCAGCTCGACGTCGGGCCCGTAGGTCGCGGGGCCAAAAGAGGCTCGGCTCTCGGGGGTGTTGGGCCACCAGTTGAAGGTCTCGCCCTGGTTGCTGGGGTGGTTCATCAGCCCCACGTGCGGATAAAAATTCCAGCCCAGCTGCAGGTAGGTGTCGGCCGGTTTGCCGGTGTCCACGTTGTAGAGCTGGCGTTTGCCGCTGGCGTCACGTCGCATCTCGTGGCGGAAGTCGGTGTACGGGTTGGGGTGATCTCGCGGCCCGGCGGGCGTGAAGCAGCCTTCGTGGAACCCGTACCGGGTGAGATCGCCGGGCATCTGGGTCTTGCCGGCCCAGAAGGTCTGGTAGCCGGCGTTCTGCATCAGGTGCCCGAGATGAAGCGGTGAGCTCTCGTAGAGCGGCCAGTTCTCGCGCCGGCCGTTGGGCCGCTGGACCACGCCGATGTCGCGGTTGGTCCACCACTTATGCCGGTGGGCAAAACGTCCGGTCATCATCATGGCGCGGCTGGGCGAACACACGGTTGAGGCCCAGGCTTGAGTCACCCACATGCCTTCTTGGGCAAGTTGGTTCAGCACCGGGGTCTGGGCCCGGACGGCCGGGTCCGACGAGTTGCCTGCTTCGGGGGGGGACCAGTTGGTCGATCCGTAAAGCGGCAGCTCCCGAGCACTGATGTCGTCGGCGAACACCACGATGACGTTGAGGGGGGGCGCCGCCGGCGCAAGGACCGGGGTCAGCCCCCCCGCGGCCAATGCGACGGTAATCCAGGAAGCAAGCGTTTTTTTCAGCATGAGTGAAGACCAATCAAAAGAGAAGGACACGTTATTTCGGCTTCCCGGCGGCTATTGGCTGATTGTGAGAACTTTGTCATCAGCGCCGGGGGCAAACACGGGAAAGTGGTACACCTGCGGCGTGGACGTACGCCAATCAACCTCCACCCGCCCGTCGCCTAGGACGATGTCGGTGAGCTTCTTTTGCATGGTGTCTCGCACCCGGGTGTAGGCAGTGTCGAACGCCACGTTGTTTAACTCGTCGGGGTCGCGTTGAAGGTCATAGAGCACCGGTTCTAAGTCTTTGATCTCGGCCTGCTGGACCCACGCTTGGTTCTGGCCGCGTTTTTTGTCCGGGCGGGTCTTCATGGTGAACATGAAGTTCTTAGTGCGCAGTGTCGCACGGGGACCGGTGACGGCGTGACTCTCGCCCAGCACGTAGTCGCGTGCAGGGATCTCGCCCGCCGCCACCGCTTGGAGGTCGTAGCCGTCAAGAAAGCCGAGCCGGGGGTCAGCAAGATCGGCGCCGCCGGCGGCCAGCACGGTGGGCATGACATCGACAAACTCGGTGAAGTCGGTGACCACCTTTCCGGCGGGAAAACGCCGCTTGTCCGAAGACACCACCACGATGGGGTTTTGGCTGTCGATGTTCCAAGGCGTGAACTTTGAGATGAGCCCGTGCTCGTTAAGCTTCCAGCCGTGGTCGCCGCAGATATACACCACCATCCACGGCCGTCCTTGCGCTTCACTAAAACCAATAAAGCGGTCCGCAGCCTCACCGACCAGCTGGTCGCCGTAGGCGCAGAAGGCGTAGTAGTCGCGCACCATCTGCTGCTGGTCGGCATCGCTGAAGTGATTCGAAGCCTTAGTGTTTTTAAGCTTCGTCAGCTGAGGAGGGAGTTTCCCCTGCTCGTCTGGATCCACCTGTGGGATCGTGTAGACCCGATCGGCGAACCGGTTGCGGAAGCTCTTGGGAGGCAGCACCGGCGTGTGCGGGAAATCGAAGCCGATGTGCGCAAAGACCGGGCGTTGGGGATCCACCCCGGTGTAGGTCTGGCTGCCAACTTTGAGTTCGTCTCCGGGGTGCCCCAAGAACTTGCCCAGCTGTGTGACGTAGTGTCCGTCGCGCGTCTGGCCCGCGGGCTTGGGGCTTACCCCGCCGATGATCGGCCCCAGCCCGTAGGCGTGCGGGTTCTTCGGGGTGTTCATGCGGATCAGGTTGTACTTCTCGTCCACCGCGCGGCTGTGGTCTTCCAACCCCGGAATATCGTTTAACCCGCTGCCGGTTACCTCGAAGCGGTCGCCCGAGCCGGGGGTGTAGAGCCAGTCGGCGTGGATTTTTTCGGGAAGCTTCTGCCCAGCGGCTTCTTCGATATCGCCTTTCGACCAGTCGGTGAAGCCGTCGCGCCACATCTGCTTAAAGTTGATGTCCTGCTCGTACATGCCGTACGGGCGTACTTTGCCGTCGATGGTGGTGCGGATGCGCACGCCCAGCTTGCCGACATGAAAAGTTTGGTAGCCCAAGCGGGACATCTCTTCGGGCAGCGTTGTTTCAAAATGCGACGCGGTCTGATTGAAGTACTCGAACTCGTAGATCCCGCTGCGGTGGGGGTAGCGTCCAAGGTGAATCGACGCCCGCGAGGGTGCGCAGCCCGTCGCGTGGACGTAGGTGTTGATGAAGGTGGTGCCCTGGGAGACCAGCCAGTCGACATTGGGAGATTCGACGTAGCCCAGGGCACTTTCGTCACGCTGGTGGGTGATCTGATTAAATGCGCGGATCGAGTCGTATCGCTGATCGTCGGTGAGAATGTAAAGGATGTTCGGGCGGCCATCGGATCCCTGTGCGGGAACGACCGTGGTGAAAACACTCAGGATCAGCAGAGCGGCAACAATACGTTTTGGCATATTTTTAGCGGGGTGGTGGAGTCAACGGGCCGAAGCCCGAGGCCTCAAGGGAGAGAGATTTTTTTGTCGTCTGCTCCGGGTGCGAAGCTTTCAAAACGATAAACGGTGTCGGGTTTTGTCCAGTCCACTTCGACCCGGCCGTCACCGATCACGATGTCAATCAACTTTGTTTTCATGATGCGCGCCACCTCGGCGTACGCCGGTTCGTGAGCCACATTATTGAGTTCATCGGGGTCGTTTGCCAAGTCGTATAGCACCGGTTCCAGTTCTAGGTCGGTCGCCTTAAGCGTCCAGTCTTGGTCTTGACCACGTCGGGTGTGAGGCCGGACCTTCAGGCTATACATAAAAGCTTGTGTACGGATGGACGCGCGCGGGCCGGTGACGTGGTGGCTTTCGCCCAGGACGTAGTCGCGCGGAGCCCGGTGGCCTGCGGCGACCTGAGCCAGGTCGTAACCATCGAGAAAACCAAAACGCGGGTCACGGAGATCTGCCCCGCCCGCGGCGAGCACGGTGGGCATGATATCGACGAACTCGGTGAAATCGGTCACCACTTTTCCGGCGGGGAACCGATCCGTGTCGGAAGACACGATGACGATGGGGTTTTGGCTGTCAATGTTCCACGGGGTGAATTTAGAGATGGCTCCGTGCTCGTTGAGCTTCCACCCGTGATCGCCGCATACGTAAACAATGGTCCAGGGACGTTTCTGGGCTTCGCTAAACGCGATGAAACGATCGGCGGCCTCGCCCACCAGCTGGTCGCCGTAGGCACAGAAGGCGAAGTAGTCGCGCACCATCTGCTGTTTTTCTTTGTCGGTATAGTGATCCGAAGCGTTTTGGGTGACGAGTTTCTTCAACTGAGGCGGGAGCTTGTCCCGCTCGGCGGGATCCACTTCGGGCACGCGATAGGTGTATCCGGCAAACTGATCGCGGAAGCTTTTGGGCGGTAGCACCGGGGTGTGGGGGAAGTCGAAGCCCAGGTGGGCGAACAGCGGGCGTGACGGATCGACGCCCCGGTAGGTCTGGCGGCCGACGGTGAGCGGGGCGTTGGGGTGGCTTAAAAAGCGGTCGAGTTCGGTGACGTAGTGCCCGTCGCGGGTCTGGCCCGCGGGCTTGGGGCTGACTCCACCGATGATCTCGCCGCGGCCGTAGCCCTTGGGTTTTTTGCTGTTGTACATCCGCAGCAGGTCGTATTTTTGGTCGATGGCCTGACTGTGCGTTTCGAACCCGGCGAGCTCGTTGAGCTCGCCGCTGGTGACATCAAACGAACTCCCCGAGCCGGGCGTATAAAACCAGTCGCCGTGGACCTTCGTGGGGAGAGGCTGGCCGTTGATCTCGGAGACCTCGCCCTTGGACCAGTCGGTCAGACCGTCGGCCCGCATGGCCTGGAACTTGACGTCTTGGTCGTACATCGCGTGGCTACGCATCTGTCCGTTGGCGAAAGTGCGTAGCCGGACCCCGAGCTTGCCGACGTGAAACGTTTGGTAGCCCAGATCACGCATCGCCTCGGGAAGCGTGGACGCAAAGTGCGAGGCTTGGTTGTGGTGATACTCGAACTGGTACACCCCGCTGTGATGGGGGTAGCGGCCGTAGTGGATCGACGCTCGGGAGGGGGCGCAGCCGGTTGCGTGGACGTAGGTGTTGATGAAGGTGGTGCCGCGCGACACGAGGCGATCGACATGAGGTGACTTGACCGGTCCCAGGGCGCTGGCATCTTCTGAACGGACAATGTGATTAAACGCGCGGATGGAGTCGTAGCGCTGGTCGTCGGTGATGACGTAGAGAATATTGGGGCGTGGATCGACGGGAACGGAATACGCTTGCGATGCCGTTAACCCGGCCCAGGCAACGACGAGGGGAAATAAAGAAAGTTGGCGCATCATGGACTTGCGGAAGGGGGACTGGGTTGCGGTAGCGGATGAGGCTTTCCCTCCGTCGTCGCAATGATCAGGATCACGGTACCACAGGGTCTGCCGAGCAACGATGGGCCCCGGCTGGAAGCGGGGGCGAGGTGTTGCGGAGATCGCGTTGATCACGTCGATGAAAATGAACCGTCGTTGCGGCCCTGTGCCCGAGGGGTGTCGGTAAAGCGGCTTCGGTGGTGGAGCCACTAGACTGAAAGCGTGGTTTCAGGCCGTTTTGCGGGCCCGAAATTGCTGGTTGACCATCGCCCGGGCTTCGCCGGGAGCCAAAGGTTTGGCAAACAAATAGCCCTGACCGTAATCGCAGCCGAGGGTGAGGACCTGGGCCATCTGATCGAGGGTTTCGATGCCCTCGGCCACGACGTTGAGGTTTAATTGGTCGGCCAGCGTGATGATGGCGTTGAGAATCGCGGTGTGTTCGACATGGCCGTCGAGGTTCGAAACAAACGCCTGGTCGATTTTGAGGATGTCCAGGGGTATTTCGTGCAGGCAGCCCAGTGAAGAGTGGCCGGTGCCAAAGTCGTCCATGGCGATGCGGACCCCCAGCTGGCCCAGGCCCAGCAGGGTGCTCCGGGCCGCGTCGAGGTCGGACATGACCATGGATTCAGTGACCTCGACAGTGAGCATCTTGGCGGGTGTCTGGGTCTGCTCAAGGGTCCGTTTTACGTCGTCGACAAAGCCGGGCTTAATAAGTTGTTTGCGCGACACGTTGACCGCCATGGTGACCGGGCGGTCTGCGGGGCGCAGGGCGTTGAGGCGTGCGAGCTCTTCGCACGCTCGGGTGAGCACGAAGGCCCCCAGCGGAATGATGAGGTTGAGCTCTTCGGCGAGGGGAACAAAAACCCCCGGCGAGACCGGGCCGTGACCCGGGCGGTTCCATCGGACCAGGGCCTCGAACGAGGCGACGTCGGCATCTTCCAGGTTGACCAGGGGTTGAAAGGCCAGTTCCAGTTGGTGGTTCTCCACGGCGTGACGCAGATCTATTTCCAGAGCCAGGCGAGCGGCGTTTTCCTCGTGCATGCTCTGATCAAACACGGCGTGGCGGGCCTTGCCCGAGAGCTTGGCGCGGTACATCGCGGTGTCGGCGTCGCGGAGCAGGTCCTCGCTGTCACCCTGCGCGTGGCCGCTGCCCGCCACCCCGATGCTGATGCCCACCGAAACTTCTTGGCCGAAGATCTCCATGGGCTCGGCGAGGCGCTGCTGGAGCAGGCGCGCGGTGTCTTCGGTGCGGGCGGTAGATTCTTGCCCCTCGATGAGTACCACAAATTCGTCGCCGCCCAGGCGGGCGGCCACGCCGCCGCGGATCTGCGTCAGGCAAGCGCGTAACCGGCGGGCGGTCTCGACCAACAGCAGGTCCCCGGCGTCGTGGCCCAGGCTATCGTTGACCAGTTTAAAATCGTCCAGGTCGATGAAGAGCACGTTGGCCGGCCGGTCACCGCGGTCCGCGAGCCGCTGCTTGAACCACCGACGGTTGGGCAAGCCGGTGAGGGCGTCGTGGCTGGCGTCGTGCTCAAGCTGCAGCTGGATTTTTCGGCGCTGGGTCATCTCGTCGACCAGCTGTTTGCGCTGGGTTTCGAGCTCGGCCGCGTGTTCGTGCAGGCGCTGGTGCATGGCCTCGCGCTCGGTTTCAACCCGCTTGCGTTCGCTGATGTCGCGCACCATGGCCAGCAGGCAGGTCTGCCCGTCGGCGGTGACGAAGGTGGACGCGGAGATTTCCACCGGCAGCAGCTCGCCGCTGGCGGTGGCGCAGCTCAGCTCGCCGGAACGCCCGCGCTGGTGGGCGTAGATCTGGTCTTTGAAAGCCTGGAGGCGTTCGAGTTCGTGGCCATGGAAGTGGGTGGGGCCCAGGGTGAGCAGCTGGTCCCGGTCGTAGCCCATCATGGTGCAGGCTTGGGGGTTCACGTCGAGGTAACGGTCGCCTTCCATATCGACCACGAAGATGCCGTCATTGGACTGGGCGAAGATGGTACGGAAACGTTCTTCGTTTAAGCGCAGGGCCGCTTCGCTGTCGCGCAGCGAGTTTTCGACCCGCTGGCGCTCTTGCACCTCGGCGTTGAGCGAGTGGTTGGTCTCGTGCAGCTGCGAGATCCGCGTCTGGATCTCTTGGGCGAACGCGGCGAGTTTGTCGGCCAGGCGTCGGATTTCTTGCGGCCCGCGCTTGGAACGCAAAAAGAGTTCGGCGCTGGGGTGCGGCGCGGCGGCGGCGTGGGTCAGGGCGCGGACCGGCCCGATGAGACGTACCGCGGTGTGGCGGTAAGCCAGCGAAACCAGCAAGACGTAGGCAGCCACCATGCCCGCCGTGAGCCAGCGGGTGTTGACGTGGGCTTGTTCGAGGACGTCGGCGTGCCGGGCGCTTGCTTGCCGCAGCGCTTGCAGAACCGTTTGCTGGTTGACGATGGTGATAGACGATTCGCGGTCCAGCGCGTCGAGCATGGGGTAGAGCGTGGCGGGATCGGCGCCCCGAGCGACGGTCTGCAGGCGCTGGGTGTGCTGGGTGACGAAGGCCCGGAGTCCGTTGAGTTCGGCGTGGGCCAGGGCGCCTGCGGGTCCGTGTTCCAGGGCGCTCAGAATGCGGTTGAGCACCTCCGCGTGTTCCAGGGCGCCGCCGGTCAGGTAGGTGCTGCCGTTGCCCATGATGAGGTCGCTCCACAGCAGCCACTGCTGCAAGCTTTCGCCCAGCCGATCGGCGCGCTGCAGCGAAAGCTCCAGGGCGTTGCCCTCGCCCACCGTCTGGCCGAGGTGGTGGTGGGCGCGGTAGAGCCCCGCGGCGAGGGTGAGGCCGCCGCCGGTGCAGACCAGCAGGAGCAGCAGGATGGAGCGGCTAATCTTCACGGGCGGGCGTCTTCCTGCGGAAGCGTGGCGGCGTTGAGGCAGGCGTTGGCGAGGCTGAGGGCTTCTTTGCCCGCGAGTTCAGCGGCGGTGGCGCAGTGACCAAAGTCTTCTTGGCGACGGCCGCGCAGGGCTTCGAAAGCCGTTTGCACGGAGGCGTCGGCGTGTACGGCGATCAGCGCCCGGGACGAAGACGCGACGGTCCACCAGATCCGCGCGTGCTGGCCTCCGGCGCTCCAAGGGGTTTCGAACCGCAGGCCCAGCAGGTCGCCCGCGGCGTTACGGATTAGCAGGGCCGTGACGCCGGCGCGGTCGATGCCTGAGGAGGGGGTGGCGGTCATTTTTAGCGCGGCGGTGTGCGGGTTGTGCCCGTAGGGGGCGTGGACCAATTCGACAGACGCGGCGTTGGGGAAGGCGCTCAGGCCTTGCTGGATCATGCGGAGCTGCCGCAGGTCTGCCGCCCAGACCAGATCCGTGACGGCGATGGTTTTCAGGGCTGAACGCAGGGTGGTGACCAGCAGGCGCCGGCCCTCGGCGGCCGGGCCTAGGGCCAATGCCTGAGCTTGGGGGGCCAGGTCCTGGCCCGGGGCGTCGAGCAGTTCACGCAGGTCTTCGAAGCGGCGGCCGACGATGGCCTGGGTGATAGTGCGGGATTCGACTTGGTCGCGGCCGGCGTCGCGGCAGCGTTGAAAACGGTAACCGGTGACCTGCAGGTCGAGGGTGAGGCCCCAGGCAATTTCGACCAGCCCCCACCGCCCGGCTTCGGAGCGGACGTGGACCAGGCCCAGGGGCCGGCCTTCTTGGAGCGCGACGTAGAGTGTGTGACGACCCAACTCGTTGAAGTGCAGGGTGAAGGGCAGCCGCTGGGCGGTGGCGGCGCGGTGGGTGTCGTCGACGCTGCGGATGATCGAGCGATAAGACGTAGCTTTGGGGAAGAGCTCGTAGACCTGATGGACCGGGTCCCGCAGGGCGCAGTAGGCCTGGGCCGCGGCCGGGGGGGCGGGGGTGGCGGCGCCAAGCACGGCGGCGGACCACAACACGATAAGGCAGATGGTTCTCATGGTTGGGAAGGATCCGCGGCGAGTTAAAAGCGGTAGCGCACCTGGGTAACGAGCCGCCGGCCGCGGGCCAAGCCCGCGGGAGCGTCGGTGTCGATTTCCACCGCGGCGCTGAGGGCCCAGTGGGCGTCGGGGGCCCAGCGGGCGCCGACGACCGCGGTGGTCAGGGGGTCGCTGCCGGCGGTGAGGGTGCGGTTGAACACGCGGTATTGCAGGTAGGCCAGCAGGTCTTCGGGGGGCGTGCGCCAGTTCAGCTCACCGAGCAGGGCTTGCCCGTCGCGGTTTTCGTCGCGGCCCACCGACGCCTCGGCCAGGAGGGTGAGGGGCCCGAGGTTCTGCGCGGCATCGACGGCGACCCGCTCGCGGCGCACGGTGGCGGTGTCCAGCAGGATTTCGCCACTGAGCACCGAGAGGCCCAGGGTGGTTCCGGCGCGCGGCTGCACGCCGACCCGAGCCGAGGCGATCCACGGGTCGCCGCGGTCGAGCCACTCGTTGCCGCTGCCGCGGGTAAGGGCGGCCTCGTAGTCCACGCCGTGCAGCACGCCGTTGAGCGATGCGCCCCAGTCGGCTTTCAGTCCCAGGTTTTGGGAGTGGGTGAACTGGCGGAGGGTGCCATTGGTGTTGAGGTCTTGTTCGAGGCCATGGGGGATCTCGAAGTGGCCCACGCGGAGGTTCAGGCGACCGCGGCTCAGGAGGGTGAGGTTCAGATTAAGGATGCGGTGTTCGAAAAAAATCTCGCCGCGCTGGAGGCCAGTCCCCGAGGCACCGGTGGGGGTGTCGTCATGGGTGAAGTAGCCCTGCACGGTGAGGGTGGCCCGGTCGCCCGCCGGGCCCGAGAAAACGTGCAGCAGGTCCAAGCCGACCGACGAGAGGTTCGCGGCCTCGCCGCGGGCGTCGTCCCAGATAAACCGGGTGCTGAGGTCCAGGGTCACGCGCAGGTCTGAGGTTGAAGGGGCCAACCGCTGGGGGTTGGTCCACGCGTTGGAGGGTGGCGCGGAATCCGTCGGTGTGGCGGATGTGAGAGGGGGTTCGCCCAGCGTGTCGAGGGTCAGCAGGGTGGTGGACTGAGCCGACGCGACCCCGCCGGCGAGCACCACACCAGCCGCGGCGAGGAGGAGGCGTCCGGGGAGGAGAAAAGTGAAAAAGAAGGTTCGGAGTCGAGCCATGTCCTGGATCCGTCGCGCCGTAAAAGCGGGCGGGCGGACCGGGTGACACGTCCCGTCTCCCCCTGATGGGAGTATCGGTGGGACACCTAGATCACTTGATGGGGCAGATCCACGCGGACGTTACACAGAAGCCCCGGCTTGAGAGGGCCAGGGAGCAGGTTTAGAGCCCCGCAGCAAATGTTTTGTCTTCCGTGCCTTGCGCGACGTGGTTCCCACGGGCGGGATAAGTCAGATAATTCGATGCGGTGCTCTAACCGGCCCACGTGACGGCGCGCAGCTGCGTAACCAGGCTGTCAGCGGTGGCGGGCTGCTGCTCGCCGGTGGTGAGGTCTTTGATTTCAATTCCGTCGGCCCCGACGAGCAGGGCAAATCGGGACCGGGCTTTTTCGGCGTCTTTCAGCAGCTTGCCAAGGTTGCGTGTGGTTTTGTAGCTCATACGGGCGTGCAGGCCGGCACGCCGCAGCCGGGCAACCAGGGGCGCAACGCGCAGCGCGCCCGCGTCGTCGGTGGCGAAGACCACCGCGTCGGGGCGGTCGCCCAGCTCTACGGGTAGCAGGCCTCGGGCTTCAAGCAGGTTGGTGAGCACCACGTCGCCCATGCCGAAGCCCACCGCAGGCATGGGCGGCCCGCCGAAAAGTTCGATGAGTTTGTCGTAGCGCCCGCCGCCGGCCAGGGCCCGGCTTTTGCCGCCGGTTTCGTGGACTTCAAAAACCGTGCCGGTGTAGTAGGCCAGCCCGCGGACGATGCCCAGGTCGATCTCGCACCAATCAGCGATGCCAAAGGCGGTGAGCTGCTGAACCAGCGCAACCAGGCCGGTCGGGGGGGCATCCAGGTTCAGGTCGGCGGTGAGCTGCGCGAGATCACCGAGGCGGTAGGTCTGGCCGCTGACCTGGGTGAAGCGCGCGACCGCGGCGGTGTCTAGCCCCAGAGCACCGGCTTGCTGGGCGAAGGCGTCGGCTTCCATCTTGTCGCGGGCGTCAAGCAAGCGGAAGGCGTCGTCGGTGCGCTCGGGGGCCAGACCCAGCCCGGTCAACACCTGGGCGACCACGTCGCGGTGGCTAAGTTTGACCCGGGCGTGTTGCGGGGTCAGCCCCAGCTCTTGCAAGAGGTCCAGCAGGGTGAAGACCACCTCGGCATCCGCCGCGGGGCCGTCCAGGCCCAGCAGGTCGACGTTCCACTGCCAGAACTCGCGAAGCCGCCCGCGTTGGGGGCGCTCGGCGCGGCAAGCGTTGGGGGTGCAGAACCATTTGATGGGTTTTTGCAGGCTGTTGGCCTTAGCCGCCACCATGCGTGCGAGGGTGGGCGTGAACTCGGGGCGCAGGGCAAAGTCGGTTTTGCCGTTGGCCCGGCGGAAGCTGAACAGCTCGTTCACGATGCCTTCGCCCGACTTCACTTTGTACAGCTCGAGGGTTTCGAAAATCGGGCCCTGGATCTGCTCGAAACCGTTGCGCACGCTGACCCGGCGCCAAGTGTCCAGCAGGTGCTGGTGCCAGGCCATCTGGGCGGGGTAGAAGTCGCGGGTGCCTTTGGGGGGGGTGAGTTTGGGCATGCCTGACAGTGACCTTAGACAGGTACTTGTCTGAGTTAAGGTCTCTGACTTCACAGTTTTCATGATCAGAAAAGAAACCGCGTTCTGGTAT
>CALLPP010000012.1 GCA_938015655.1 uncultured Algisphaera sp. | reverse complement strand
CGTCTTGGCGTCTTGGCGTCTTGGCGTCTTGGCGTCTTGGCGTCTTGGCGTCTTGGCGTCTTGGCGTCTTGGCGTCTTGGCGTCTTGGCGTCTTGGCGTCTTGGCGTCTTGGCGTCTTGGCGTAGAAATCCTATGGATCACACCGCCGCGGCCTGCCGCTCTTTCACATACGCCACCGCGTTCTCGAAGTACCGCAGCCCCACCGGCGTTTGGGCGCGCTGGGCGTCGGTCATCCGCGTCCACTGGGGGTGGTTGGTGTAGTGCAGGTGCCGCTCGGGGTGGGGCATCAGGCCGAAGACCAAGCCCGTCGGGTCGCACACACCGGCGATGTCACGCTTCGAGCCGTTGGGGTTGTCGGCGTAGCGCACCGCCACTTGGCCGCTGGCTTCCAGCGCGTCCAGCACGTCGTCGGGCGCTTCAAAGCGACCCTCGCCGTGGGCCATGGGCAGGTCGTGGTCGCTCAGGCCCTTGGTCCACACGCACTTGCTCTGAGCCTCGACGGTCATCGGGGTCCAGCGGTCGATGAAACGCCCGCTGGTGTTGTGGGCCAGCGTGGCCTGCTGGGCGCCGGCGTGGGGGTCGGGCAGCAGGCCGAGCTTGACCAGTACCTGAAAGCCGTTGCACGGGCCGATCATCGGCACCCCGCGGTCGATCGCGGCCAGCAGCGGCTCGTACAGACGGTGTTTCAGCCGGTTGGCGAAGATCCGCCCCGCGGCGATGTCGTCGCCGTAGCTGAACCCGCCGGGCAGGCCGATCAGGTCGAAGGCCTCCAGTTTCTGCGGGGCGACGACCAGCTCGTTGAGGTGCAGGGTGGTGGTGGTGGCGCCCGCAAGCTCGAATGCCCGGGCCAGCTCCAGGTCGCAGTTGGTGCCAGCGGTGCGGATGATCAGGGTCGAGGGAGTCATTCCAAAATGATACCGCTTGCACCGCTGTGGCTCACCGAACGCTGAATCAGATGAACCGCAGAGGCGCAGAGCACGCAGAGAAGCAGCCGTGGATAACCTAACTTCGCGGTCAGGCCAGCTACAAATCCCCCAAAAATCGCCCCACCTAGTGGTTTTTCTTCTCTTCTTCTGCGCTCTCTGCGTCTACGCGGTTCAAAAAGCGGTTACCCCCGCTCCCCCGTCTTGCGAAACGCCTTGCGCCGCCCCGCGTACTCCTCGGGGCTCAGCGGCAGGTCGGGCTGCTCCACGCCGTCCAGGGCCTGGCGGTGCAGGTCCTTCAAAAACGGCACGCACCAGCCGCAGCCGGTGCCGGCGCTCAGGCACTCGCTGATGAGGCTGGCGACCGGCGGCCGCTCGCGTTTGCAGTAGTTCACGATCTTCCGCTGGCTGACGTGGAAGCAGAGGCAGACGTGGTCGTCGGGGTCCATCGGGGCAGTTTACGCGGGAATATCCGCCGCCCCTGGACCGCTCGCCCCTCGGCCCGCCGGTTCTGGGATAATCCGCGGACCCCGTTCGCCTCTCCCCCGGTTTTTGTTCGACCATGCACCACTCCGCCGCCCGCTTCGTCGCCCTGCTCACCGCCCCGCTGATCGCGCTGCTGGCCGTGACCGCCGCATTCACCAGCCCGTCTGCGGCCGCCGACGACAAAACTTTCCTCCTGGGCGGCATCCAGATCAACGAGGCCGACCAGGCCGCCTGGTGCGAATCGCTGGTCGCCGCGGGCTACAACACGCTGCACGTCACGACCTACGCCATCCAGGGCGACTGGGACAGCGACGACCTGCACGTGGACCCAGTCGACGAGGGGACCCTGCACAAGATCCGCGCGGCGCGCGCGGCCGGCCTCAACGTCGCCCTGATCCTGCGCCTGCACACCGACCACGGCTACGAACGCAACCGCTTCTTGTGGCACGGCCTGGTGTGGCCGCGCAACGAAGCGACCCTCGACGCCTGGTTCGCCAAGTACCGCGCATACATCTTGCAGTGGGCCGAGGTCGCCCAGGCCGAGGGCGTCACCCTGCTGGGCATCGGCAGCGAGCTCAACGCCCTGGTCGCCACGGTGCCGGTGAAGAAGATCCCCGGTCTGGAGAACTATTACCTGGATCACAAACAGCAGTCCAAGGCCACCGACGACATCGTTGAAGCGTCGCGCCGCATCCCCGCCGAGTTTGTCCGGGCGCCCGGCGACGCCAGCCCGTCGGACAACCTGCGGGCCTTCGCGGGCCAGAAGGCCGACCACCTGGCCCGGTGGGCCGCCGCCACGAGTTTCCTGGACGCCGGATCCAAGCGCGACCGGGTGAAACGGATCAACGCCCGCCGCGCCCTGCAGCTTGAACACTGGCGCCGGCTGATCCGCGACGTGCGGGGGGTCTATGAAGGCCACCTCACCTACGCCGCCAACTTCGACAGCTACCTAGACGTGGCGTTCTGGCCCGAGCTGGACGTCATGGGCATCAACGCCTACTTCCCGCTGCGTGAGGCCTCCGAGCCGGCCGACCAACGCACCCTGGTCCGGGGCTGGGAAAAAGTCTGGGACGAGATTCAGGGCGTGCAGTCCAAGCTGGGCGTGCCCAGCATGCCGGTCGTCTTCACCGAGCTGGGCTACAACCGCCGCGCCAACTGCACCGTGGCCCCCTGGGCGTGGGAGGGCTTCGACCTGATCGGCAAAGAGCAGGCACTGATGGTCTGGGAAACCCAGCCCGAAGCCCCGGAAGAACGCGCCCTGGCCATGGCGGCCCTGCAAGAAGTCAACCGCCGGCGTGGCGGGCCGCTTCACGGCCTGCTGTACTGGAAGCTGACGACGGTGCAACACCACTTCGAACTCGAAGCGTTCGCGCTCAAGGTCCACCCCCGCGACGACCCGCGGGCCGACCCGCTGCAGAAAACCCTGCTGGGTTTCCTGCGGCCGTGACCGGCCCACGGATATGATCTGGGCGTGCCCCTGCCCAGCGCCTACGACCAGCTGCTCAAACACCTCCAAGCCCTGCCGGGTATCGGCAAGCGCTCGGCCGAGCGCATCGCCTTTCACCTGCTCAAACAGCCTGAAGAGTCGGTCACCGGCCTCGCCGCTGCGCTGCGAGCCTTCCGCGAAAACCTGAAGGTCTGCTCGATCACAGGCCACGTGTCCGAGTCAGACCCCTGCGCGATCGTCCTGGACGAGCGGCGCGACCACGGCACGGTACTCGTGGTCGAACAACCCACCGACGTGATCGCCATGGAGCAAACCGGCGCATTCAACGGCAGCTACCACGTGCTCATGGGGCGGATGGCGCCTCTCGAAGCCGTCGGCCCGGGCGACCTCAACGTCCGGGGCCTGCTCGACCGCGTCGATCGCGGCGATCCGCCCATCGCCGAAGTGATCCTGGGCATGAACCCCACATTGGAAGGCGACGGCACAGCCCTGTTTCTCGCCCGCGAACTCGAAGACCGCGCGGTCAGGGTCACCCGGCTCGCCCGCGGCCTGCCCACGGGCGCCAACCTACAAACGGTTAGCAAAGCCGTGCTGAGCGATGCGGTCAAAGGGCGCGTGCGCGAGTTCTGAGCCGCCGCGCTTTCTTACTCATCCTTCTGCTTCGTTCTGATTTCCGTGCGCCGCCGCCGCGCACAATCCCGCCGTGTCTGTGGCAGATGGACTGTCCCGGACCGCGGTAAAGTAGGTCGGCCTGCACCTGCCCCGTGCCCCGCCCCGAGCCCCCTTATGCGTTTCGACACCGGACAACACATGCGTATGGGCCAGCAAATGAAGCTGGCTCCGCGGATGATCCAGTCGATGGAAATCTTGCAAATGCCCCAGCAAGCGCTGGAAGAACGCATTGAGCAAGAACTGGCGAGCAACCCCACGCTCGAACAGGTCGAGGCGGGCGACGACCTGCGCAAAGTCCAAGAAGAACGCGAGCAGGCCCGGCGCGACGACCGCGAGGGCGAGCGTGAGATGGTCGTGGACGGCGAAGGCCGCGACGGCCAGCACTCGGCCGACGATTTCGAACGGCTGAACAACCTCAGCGAGCAGTACGGCGACGCCTGGGCCAGCAACACCTCCGAGGGCGGGGCGACGGAGTTCCGCCGCGCGGTCAACCGCGGCGACGGCGAACGCGACGCCAAGATGGACGCGATGGCCAACACCGCCGCCCGCGGGGCCTCGCTGTACGACCAGCTCATCGACCAGTGGCACCTGGTGGAGGTCGACACCCCCACCCTGGCCGTGGGCGAGTACCTCATCGGCCTGCTGGATCAGGACGGCTACCTGAGGCAAGACACCCAGGCGATGCTGGAAAGCGCCCCGCCCGGGGTCACCACCGAGCAGATCGACGAGTGCGTGGAACTGCTGCAAGAAGCGCTCGAGCCCACCGGCCTGGCCGCGAGAGACTTCCGCGAATGCCTGCTGCTGCAGATCGACCACAAGCTATATTTCGACCCGCCGCCGGCGCCGCTCGACGATGGCCTGAAGATCGCCCGCACCCTGGTGCGCGAGCACCTCAAAGACATCGAGGCCAACCGCTATCCCAAAATCGCCAAG
>CALLPP010000011.1 GCA_938015655.1 uncultured Algisphaera sp. | reverse complement strand
GTAGCCCGCCAGGGTGCGGGCCGTGGCCACCGCCTGCTGCAACCGCGCGGGCCGGGTGTTAAACGGCGGGGCGGCCAGCGCGGCCTCCACCTCTGCCCGCTCCGCGCCGGTGAAGGTCAGGTCGCCCGACATGCGAAAGCCCACCGGCGACACCTGATTGATCCACCGGCCGAACTGAGCGATTTTGGGCAGGTCCAGCCCGTAGCGCCGCTCCAGAGCCTTGCGGGCCCGCTTGGCGTCCTCGCCCTGCGACTGGTCACCGTCTTGGGTCAGCGTCGTGCCGCCAAAGCCCCCGGGCGAGAAGGCCATGACAAAAAACACCACCGCCAGCACGCCGAGCAGCGTGGGAATCAGGAGCAGGAGGCGGCGGGCGATGTAGCTGAGCATGGGGGCGGCAAGCGGCGGGCGGAGCGGGGCGAAAGCCCAAACGCGGCGGGGTCATTCAGCGGTCCAGCGCTGCTCGGCACGCGGCACGAAATACTCTGTGCGGTCGTTGAGCCCCACCCGCGTCAGCTTCACGTTGCGGAAACGCTTGTCCAAAAATACCACCGACTTGCTGTTGAAAAGAAAGGTGTAGGGCTGGTCTTCTTGCAAGACGCGGTGCACCCGGTGCCACAGCGCGGTGCGTTCGTCGAAGTCCACGGTCAGCCGGGCCTGGTCGATCAGGCCGTCCAGCTCGGTGTTGCGATAGGTAACGTAGTTGTTGCCCCCGCCGGCGATCGAGTCGGAGTGGAAGATCTGCTTGGGATCCGACTCCACCCCCGAGCTCCAGCCCAGGGTGATGGCCTCGAAGCTGCGGTCGTCGATGCGGCCCAGCATGGTGTTGAACTCGGTGGGGTCCAGCTCCATCACCACCCCCGCACGGGCGTAGGCGTCGCGCAGGTACTGGGCCATCTGCTGATAGCTGTTGATGCCGCTGGGGTAGATCAGCGAGAAGCGAAACGGCGTGCCCCGGGCGTCTTCGAGCACGCCGTCGCCGTCGCCGTCGCGGTAGCCCGCCTCGGCCAGCAGCGCTTTGGCGCCTTCCGGGTCGTAGGCGATGGGGCTGACCTCCGGGTCGTACTGCGGGCTCAGCGGGTTGAAGGGCCCGGTGGCCACGGTCGCCAGGCCCGCCATCAGCTGGGCGCACATCTCTTCGCGGTTCAGCAGCATGGTCATCGCCCGCCGCACCCGCACGTCGGCGAAGGGCGTGGGCTCGCCGTTTTTCTGCTGGTTCCAGCCGATGTAGCGGTAACCTGCGGCCACCGAGCGGTACTCGTGCAGCGTGGCCTGGGCGTTGAGGCCCGCGTCGTCCTTCAGCCGCACGTACTGGTCGGACCGCACGCCCAGGCGGTCGATGTCGCGGTTGCGCATCGACACCTCGAGCGCGGCTTCCTCGGTGATCTCCTGCCAGCGCAGGCGTTCAAACGTGGGCCGCGGGCCCCAGTAGTTCTCGTTGCGCACCAGCTCGATCTGCCCGGCGCCAGGCCGCCAGTCTTCCGGGTCCCCCGCCAGCCGGTAGGGCCCGGACCCAAACAGCAGCCCGGTGGAGGCGTTGAACTCGTCGGGCGTGAACTTCTCGTAAAAGTGCTTAGGCAGGATCTCCATGCCCGCGGTGATCTGCAGCGCCAAGAAATAAGGCGTGTTGAGCGTGAACACCACCCGGTGCGGCCCGTCGGCCACGACCCCGTCCAGCGGCTCGTAGTACGGCGCCAGCTGCGGGGCGTTGATCTGCGGGTTGCGGATGAGGTCAAGCGTGAAGACCACGTCCGCCGAGGTCAGCGGCGCGCCGTCAGAAAACGTCAGGTCTTTGCGCAGGTCGAAGCTGATGGTCAGCCCGTCGTCGGACACCTGCCAGGCCTCGGCCAGCCAGGGCTTCCACTCCAGGGTTTCCGCGTCGCGGGTCAGCAGCGACTCCAGCACGTAGCTGGCCACCTGGCTCTGGTACGCATCGGTGGGAATCACCGGCGTCAGCTTGCCCACGCTCTGCGAAAACGCGTCGACGAACCAGTCGCCCTCGGCGTAGCCCGGGGTGCTGCGCGCAGCCTGCCAACGCGCAGTCGCCCTCGGCGTAGCCCGGGGTGCTGCGCGCAGCCTGCCAACGCGGGTGGCTGTCGCCGCGTGGCGCCGCCCCGCCGGGCGCCGCCACGGCCACCCCGCTGCGCAGCGTCGCGTTCAGCCCGCGCAGCGTCTCGTTCTGCTGCACCAGGTTCTGGTCGATCCGCTGCATCACCCGCCACTGGCGGTCGTACTGCACCATCGCCAGCCAGAGGCTGCCCAAAATCGCGATCAGCAGCACAAAAATCAGCAGGTCTTTGAAGCCAAAGCGGTTGTCCATGGTCGAGAACTCGCGGGAATCGGTCGGTCAAGCGGCGATAAACCGCGGAACGGGTCAGCGGGCGGTGCGTTGGGGGTCCAGCCGCTCGCGCAGCCCGTCGCCCAGCAGGTTAAGGGCCAGCAGCGTGAGGCCCAGCAGCAGGCAGGGAAACAGCAGCCGCCACCAGTGCATCGACAGCGACGGGCTGGCCAGCGCGGGCAGCTCTTGCACGCCGGCGCTCGCCAGGTTGCCCCAGCTGGGCAGCGGGGCTCGCACGCCGATGCCCAAAAAGCTCAGGAACGACTCTTGCAAGATGGCCACCGGCACCGCGAGCGTGGCGTAAACCACGATCACCCCGGTGAGGTTGGGTAAGAGGTGCCGCCAGAGCACCGCCGGCATCCGCACGCCCACGGCGCGGGTGGCTTCGATGAACGGCTGCTCGCGCAGGCTCAGCACCTGCCCGCGGATGACCCGTGCCATGGTCAACCAGCTCACGCCGCCGATGGCGATCAGGAGGGTGACCACGCCCGCGGCGTTGGACGCGGGGGTTTGTGGCAAGCCCATCGGACCTGAGAGCAAGCGGGTTAACGTCGGGTAAAGCGAGAGCGAGATCATGACCACCAAGAGCACGTAGGGCAGGCCGTACATCACATCGACAAAGCGCATCATGACCGCATCCAGCCGCCCGCCCATCAGGCCCGAGACCGCGCCGAACAAGGTGCCGATGCCCACGGCCAGGCCCGCGGCCGCGAGCCCGATGCCCAAACTGATCGCGCCACCCAAGAGGCAACGCCACATCAGCGAGCGGCCCAGTTCGTCGGTGCCCAGCGGCTCGCTGAGGCTCGGCGGGGCCAGCAGCTTGCCCGGCTGAGCGCTGCGCTGCACGTCGTACCGGCTGAGCGACCACGGCAGGGTGGCAAAACACGGCAAGGCGATGAGCAGCAGCAGCACCGCCCCCAGCCGCGGGCCCAACGCACCGCGCCACCGCGGCGAGCGATCGGGCAGGGACACCGTAGACAGGGGGGAAGCACCGGCAGACGCCATCGGGCCGCGAGTATACGCGGCGCTCGCGCCCGTCCAACAGTGCTTACGCCGCACGGCGGTAAGCCACGCCTTCAGTCAGCGGCACGTGGTGCATGCACACCCGCAGGCTTCCGAGCCCAAAAAGCGGTTCGAGCGAAACGCCCCAGTGAAGCCGCGCCGCCACGGTGTTCACCGGGCCGGCCAAAATCACCCGTGCCCCGTCGGTCAGGTGCCGCGACCAGGCGGAG
>CALLPP010000010.1 GCA_938015655.1 uncultured Algisphaera sp. | reverse complement strand
GGGGGCGGGGGGGCTGACCCGGGTTCGGGCCAGCCCCGCAGTTTAGTGTCCCAACGCTTGCCCATCAAACCGCGGGCGGGGTGCGGTGGCGGGGGCGTTAGCATGCTGCGATGCCGCTGCTGCCGTTTAGTTCTGAGCCGGATCCGCCGATGCCCGGCCGCCGCGTGGCCCGGGCCGATGCGGGGCGAAAGGACGATGCGCCGTGGTCGGTGAGCACGCTGACGGGGCACGTGAAACGCGCGTTACACGCGGGCTTGCCGGCGCGGGTGCGGGTGGTGGGTGAGGTCAGCAACCTGTCGGACCGCAACCACTGGTACTTCAGCCTGAAGGACGACGACGCGGCGATCCGGGCGGTGATGTTTGCGTCGGCGGCGCGGAAGGTGGGCTTTCCGGTGGCCTCGGGCATGGAGGTGGTGGCGACCGGGCGGGTGGATTTCTATCCGGCCCAGGGCAGCGTGCAGCTGTACGTGGATCGCCTGGAGCCGGTGGGCCAGGGCGCCCGCGAGCTGGCGCTGCGGGCGCTGATGGAGCAGCTGCGGGCGGCGGGCTATTTTGACCCCGAGCAGAAGCGGCCGCTGCCGGCGGTGCCGCGGAAGGTGGCGGTGGTGACCAGCAAGAGCGCCGCGGCGCTGCAGGACGTGATCGACACCGCGGCGCGGCGCTGGAAGGGTTGTGAGCTGGTGCTGGTGGACGTTCGCGTGCAGGGCGAGGCGGCGGCGCCGCAGATCGCGGCGGCCCTGCGCGAGCTGTCGCAGAGCGGGGCGGGCCGCGGGATCGAGGCGGTGATCTTGACCCGCGGCGGGGGCAGCATCGAAGACCTGTGGGCGTTTAACGAGCGGGTGGTGGCCGACGCGCTGCGCGACTGCACGCTGCCGGTGGTGGCGGCGATCGGGCACGAGACGGACACGACGATTGCCGAGCTGGTGGCCGACCGGCGTTGCGCGACGCCCACGCAGGCGGCGATGACGCTGATCCCCGACGGGGCGGTGCTGGCCCAGCAGGTGGACCAGCTGGCCGGGCGGCTGGCGTTGGCCCTGCGGCGGCGTAGCGAGGTGGCCCGGGCCCGGGTGGAAGCCGCTGCGAGTCACCCGCTGTTTCGGCGGCCGGCGGTGCTGGTGGACGACGCCCGCCGCCGGCTTGATGCCCTGGCGGCGCGGCTGGACGCGGCCCCGCGGCGGCGGGCGGACGACGCGCGGCGCCGGCTGGACGGCCTGGCCCGCACGCTGGACGCGGTGGGACCGGCGAACGTGCTGGCCCGGGGCTATTCGATCACCCGCGGGCCGGGCGGTGCGGTGGTGCGGGCGGCGGGCGACGTGCGGGCGGGCGACGTGCTGACGACGGTGCTGGCCAAGGGCGAGGTGGTGTCGGTGGTGGGTGAGGGCGGGGCGCCGGCACCGAAGCGGCGGATGAAGACGCTGAAGAAGCCCGGGACCGATGAGCCGACGCTGTTTGCCTGACCCGCGGCGGTTAGCCTGTTCCCAGCCAATTCGGCGCGCGAGACCACCATGGCCAAGAAGAAAACGTTTGAAGAGTCGATCGAGGGTATCGAGACGTTGATCGAGCAGATCGAGACCGGTGAAATCGGGCTAGAAGACGCCTTGAAGCACTACGAGAAGGGCACGAAGCTGATCGCGCACTGCCGTGGGATTTTGGATGCGGCGGAGACGAAGATCGCGGAGCTGACGGGGGCGGACCCGGTGGAGGATGCAGATGCCTGAACGACGTATGGGTATCGCTGGCGGCTTGTCCGCCAGTGCTTGTAAGCCGTCGGCACGCGCACTGGCGGGCAAGCCGCCAGTGGCACCCCGGGGTGGGGCGTGCTCGGGTTGGACCGAGCGAATGCGGATGCCGGACGCGTAGGCATCCGATAGACCGGTTTCTGCGGCCGCGGCGTCGTGGGTTGCCTGGATTCGATCGCCCTCTTTAATTGCCCATGCTCTCACCCGAACTGCTGGCCCTGATCTTCCTGACCCTGTGGGGCGCATGCGTGGGCAGCTTCCTGAACGTGGTGATCTACCGCGTGCCCGCGGGATTGAGTGTGATTCACCCGCCGTCGCGCTGCCCGGGCTGCGAGCAGAAGCTGGCGCTGTACGACAACGTGCCGGTGCTGGGCTGGCTGTGGCTGCGGGGCAAGTGCCGCACCTGCAAGATGAAGATCAGCCCGCAGTACCCGCTGATCGAGGCGTTCACCGCCCTGTGTTTTCTGGGGCTGACCGCGGCGTACTACTTCACCGACCTGCGGCCGGCCTTCGCGACTCTGGGGGTGGCGGGTTCGTGGCCGGCGCTGGCGGTGCATCTGGTGCTGCTGAGCGCGATGATTGCGGCGACGGTGATCGACGCGAAGCTGTTCATCATCCCGCTGGGTGTCACGTGGATCGCGGCGCTGGTCGCCTTCATCGTAATGCCGCTGGCGGCGGGCGCGGGGTGGGTACCGGACAGCGTGTCGGACACATCGACCCAGTGGGAAGAGCTGGCGCCGTGGGTGTCGCCCGAGTGGCTGGGGGTGCCGCTGGGGGCGGGGCTGGGCCTGGTGTTGGCGGTGCTGCTGTTGAACCTGGGCGTGATTCCCCAGAGCTTTGCCGACGAGCCGGAGCTGCCCGAAGGGGCGGACCCGAATGATCCGGAGCACTTTTTTCTGCATCCGCATCCGCGGCGTGAGATCAGCAAGGAGCTGTTGTTTTTGGCCCTGCCGGTGGTGGGGGCGGGCGCGGGGTACGCGGCGGTTCAGGCCCTGGTGGCGGGCCCGCTGCCGGGGCCCGGCGGGGCGGACGAGGCTTCGGTGAGGGCGTGGCTGAGCGGCACGGATCGCGTGCCGGGCTGGCTGCTGGCCTTCGGCGGCGTGCTCCTGGGCTTTCTCGTCGGCGCGGCGGTGGTCTGGTTCACCCGCATCCTGGGCACGCTGATGTTCGGCAAAGAGGCCATGGGGCTGGGCGACGTACATCTGATGGCGGCGGTGGGCGCGGTGATCGGGTGGCGCGACGTGACGCTGGCCTTCTTTGTCGCGCCGTTCCTGGGGCTGCTGGGCACGGCCCTGATCGCCGGGGTGGGGGCGTTTAAGAAGGGCGGTATGCGGCCGATCCCCTACGGGCCTTACTTGTGTGCGGGCACGGTGATTGTGATGCTGCTGCGGGTGCCGATCTACCGGGTGCTTTTTGCCGGCGGAGCCTGAGCGGGGCTGGGGGGAGGTGGTGGGGGAGTCGCGCCCGCCGGGTTGCGGGGTCAGGAGTTGTGTAGACTGGCCGTGAGGTTTTGCGCTCGGGCTGAACCTCATTCCCTCACCCACTCTCTCCCCGGTTTTGCGGGGCGGAAGGAAAGCGATGTCCCTCACGTTTCAACGATCGGTTCTGGCCCTGGTTCTCGCGTCGGTCGCGCTGATGACGGTGGGCTGCGGCCCCGAAAAGCGCCGCCTGCGTGACGAGCGCGACGCGCTGTTTTCCCAGAACTTAGAAGCCCAGCAGACGATCGAAGACCTGCGCCGGTCGATCGACGCGCTGAACACCGAGAACGCCACGCTGCGTTCGGACCTGGCGGGCGGGGCCCCGGTCTTGGACACCACCGGCTTTGAAGACGTGGGCGGGGGCGTGGAGGTCTTCCAGAGCGCCGGCAAGATCACCCTGAACGTGCCGGGCGATCTGCTGTTTTCTTCGGGCAAAGTAACCCTGACCCAGGCCAGCAAGAAAACCCTGTCGCAAATCGCGTCGATCATCAACAGCGATTATGCGGGCCGCCGGGTACGGGTTGAGGGCTACACCGACACCGACCCGATCACCAAAAGCAAATGGGCCGACAATTTGCAGCTGAGCATGGAGCGGGCCGCCGCGGTGTACCGCCACCTGGAGAGCCAAGAGGTGGCGGCGGAGCTGATGTACGCCTCGGGCTTTGGGGCGCAGAACCCCAAAGAAACCAAGAAGCTCAGCCGCCGTGTGGAAATCGTGGTGCTGCTGGCCGACGACTGATCGGAAGTTCGAAGTTCGAAGCGCGAAGTGCGGACGCAAGCGGCGGCGTAGAGCCGAGCGGGCGTCCGCTTTCACTTTCGGCTCTCATCTGTTACTTCCCGGTTTCCTCACTTCGCACGTTAAACCTCCCCTCCTTCACACTTCCTACTTCGAGCTTCGCACTTCGATGATCGGTGTCCTGGATTACGGCATGGGCAACCTCCGCTCGGTGGAGAAGGCTCTGGAGCACCTGGGGCATGACACGGGTGTGGTGACCGATGGCGCTGCGGCCGCCGCGTGCGAGCGTCTGGTGCTGCCGGGGGTGGGCAACTTTGCCGACGGCATGCGCATGCTCGACCAGCGGGGCTTGCGGGGGCCGGTGCTGGACTTTGTGGCCAGCGGCAAGCCGGTGCTGGGCGTGTGCATGGGCATGCAACTGCTGCTGAGTAGCTCGACCGAGGACGCGCCCGCGGACGACGCGCCGATCGCGGGGCTGGGCGTGGTGCCCGGGCGGGTGCGGGCCTTCTCGCCCACCCGCGGCGGGGCGGGAGAGGGCGGCACACCCCGGCTCAAGGTGCCGCAGATGGGCTGGAACGCTTTGAGCTTCCCGCGGGACACGCGGCTGTTTGCCGGGGTGGATACCGGGGCGCACGCTTACTTCGTACACGGGTATTACTGCACCCCTGACGACGCGGCGGTGGTGGCGGCCCATGCGGATTACGGCGGGACGTTTTGCGCGGCGTTTTCGGTGGGTAACGTGCACGCCTGCCAGTTCCACCCCGAGAAGTCGCAGGCGGTGGGGCTGAAGATTTTGGACAACTTTGCGTCGCTTGCCGGGTGACGGGGGGGGGCGCCGGAACCGGTCGCGGGTGTAGGGCAGGGCTTGCCCTGCCGCCGGCCGGATGTCGCCGCGATCTGGGCCGGTATTCGATGTGGGGACGGGACGGGCCGCGGCGAGGGGGGGCGTGGCGGAGGGCGAGGTTCGGTCTGTATAGGCTTTGCCCGATCGGTAGGGGGGCAAGCCCTGCCCTACGCTTGACGCCATGCCTGTGCCGTCTGCTTCGCCGACCGATGCCCCCGCCCCCGCCGTTTCTTTCCCCGCGTTGGCCAACGCGGGGGCCTACCGGCCGGTACTCCTGGACCTGCGAGCCGACCCCGGCGTGCGGGCCGCGTGGCTTGACGTGTTCCGCGGGCACTTCGTGTCGCTGCTGACCGAGTACCGGCGTGAGGCGGCCGACCGCGGGGCCGACGCGGCGCTGACCGACGCGGCGGCCCGGGGCGTGGGTGTGGCCTTTGGCCTCTGGCTAGACGCCGCCGCGGCCGACATGACCCTGCCGCGCAGCGGCGACGTGCTGGCGGTGTGCGCCGTGCGCGAGGCGTTTCTGCGCGAGGCGGGCATCGCGGACCCCTACCGGCTGGCCAAGCGCGAGGCGGTGGACGGCGCGCTGCGCCTGCTGCCGGCGCGGCTGGCGGCGCTCGATGCGCTGGCCGGCGACGCGCGGGCGACGGAGGTGGTCCGCGGCGTGTTCGCGGGCAACGTGTTTGACCTGGGCGCCGCGGCGACGGTCGAGCGTTTCGCCGGCAAGGCGGTGGACTTTGCCCAGGTGGTGGCCGGCCTGAAGCCGCGGCCGTGGCGGGTGGACGAGCTGGACCGCTGGCTGGAACGGCTGGGCGGCCCGGACCACCGCCACGCGGTGCTGTTTGTGGACAACGCGGGGCCCGACGCGCTGCTGGGCATGCTGCCGCTGGGGCGATTTTTGTTGCAGCGCGGCACGCGGGTGACGCTGGCGGCCAACACCACGCCGAGCCTGAACGACGTGACCCACGACGAGCTGGTTGAACAAGTCAAGGCCGTGGCGGGCTTCGACGCGGTGGTGCGCGACGCGCTGGCCGACGGGCGGCTGGCCTGTGTGCCCAGCGGCTGCGGCGCGCCGCTGATCGACCTGTCGCGCGTGTCGCCCGAGCTGGCCGCGGTGGCGGCCGACGCGGACCTGGTGGTGCTCGAAGGCATGGGCCGCAGCCTGGAGAGCAACTTTGACGCCGCGTTCGTGTGCGACTGCCTGCGGGTGGCGATGATTAAAGACACGCTCTTCGCCGGCCCGCTGCTGGGGGCCACGCTTTACGACCTGGTGTTTCGTTTTACGCCGGCGCCTACTTCTCGGCGATGACGGCCTTGAACCAGCCCCCGCCCCAGGCGGCGCACCACAGGACGCTTTCGTCGTAGGGGTCGGGCTTTACGTCGACGATGCGGTCGGGCTGGCCCAGGCCGCGGTTGATCTTCAGCCAGCGCCGGCCGCTGTCTTGCGACAGGTACAGGCCCGGGTTCATGAACGCGTGGGCCCGCGGGCCGAAGAGGCCCGGCACGCTGATCACCACCAGCTCGGGGTTGACCGGCGAGGTCTCGGCCTGCCAGGCCTCGTGGGCCCGGAAGATCTGCTCCCAGGTCTTGCCGTCGTCGGTGCTGCGCCACACGCCGCCGCCGCCGCGGTGCTTCTTGCCGCCGCGGGCGGAGGCGGACACCAGCAGGTGCTTGGTGTGCCGGTCGATGTGCACGTGCTGCACCGCGCCGACGGAAGGGGGCGTGGCGACGCGCTTCCAGCGTTTGCCGCGGTTGGTGGTGCGGTAGAGCCCGCCCTGGCGGTCGTTGGCCGCGGCCAGCAGCACCTTGGGGTTGTCCGGGTGCATGGCGATGCGCCGGATGCTAAACCCTTCGTGAAAGCCGTTGTTGGCCACCTCCCAGGTGTGGCCGCCGTCGGACGAGCGGTGGAAGCCGTGCTGGCCGAGGCTGAGCTCCGGGCCGCTGCCGCCGATGATCTCGCCGTTGCGGACGAAGGTGGTGCAGAAGTACATGTTGTCGGGCTGGACCGGGTCGATGGTCAGCGAGTTCTGCGTGGCGGTGTTTTCCCAGGGGTTGTTGTCGGTGTCGAAGAGCGTGGCGATGTTCTTCCAGGTCTTGCCGCCGTCGGTGGTGCGGCGCAGCTTGCCGCGGTGGGTCTGGCGCCAGGCCAGCACGAAAATCGTGTCCGGGTCGTCGGGGTGGACGGCCACGGTCGCGATCGATTCAGCGCCCTCTTCGTGGACCTGTCCTTCGATTTGTTCGACCGCGACCGCGTTTTTGTCGGGCCAGTCGCCCAGGGGCACGGTCTGCCACAGCCCGTGCTCGCCGCTGCACAGCAGGCGGCGGTCTTTGATGCCGGTCTCAAGGAGCATGAAGCGGCCCGGCAGGTTGCTGGCCCCGCGGCCGATCCAGTGGTTGCTGCCCGGGGCGGTTTCGTCGTGGTCGATTTGGTGCCAGGACGTGCCGCGGTCGGTCGAGCGCAGGGTCTGCTGGTCCAGGCCGATGAGCACCTCGCCCGAGGCGTTGATCGCGAGCATGCGGTTGCCCGAGCGCTCGTCCGAAACGCTCATGTAGCGCTGCAGGTGGGCGAAATGGGTGTTGACCCCGGTGGGGTTGCGGCGTTTCTTCCAGTAGGCCTGGTCGGTGTCTTGCTCCCAATAGATGCCGTGGCGGGCGGCGACGGTCCAGTGTTTGCCGCCGTCGAGGGTGCGCCAAAGGTCGCCGGGACCGAAGGTGCGGTCGTGCTTCTTGTTCAGGGCCAGGTAGATCTCTTTGGGGTTCATCGGGTTCACCGCGATGCGGTTGAACACGGGAAGGACGTCGGTGGGTTTTTGGGTGAAACGCTGGCGGGATTCTTTGGCCGAGATCCCGAACCAGTGCCCCAGGGTGCGGTGGAAGCGGTCGGCGGTGGCCTCCCAGGTGATCGCCTGCAGGTCCAGGCCTAGGTTGCCGCTGATGTCGATCCAGGTCTCGCCGCCGTCGGTGCTGCGGAACACGCCGCCTTGGGAGGCGACCGACTTTTTGCGGGGCGTGTACACCGTTTGTTCAACGAGGTAGAGCACGAAGAGCCCGGACTCGGCGTCGTAGAACGCGTCCAAGTCGCGGGGCAGGTTGTTGGGCAGGCCCCGGGCGTTGTTTTCCCAGGACAGGCCGCCGTCGCGGCTGAGCATCAGGCCGTGGCTGGTCGCCATCACCACGCGCTGGTTGTCGGTGGGGTTCACGACGATTTTGCCGACTTCAAGATCGTCCGGGAGGCCGCGGGTGATCTTTTGCCAGGTGCGTCCCTGGTTGGTGCTCTTGAGGATGAATCCGTAGGCGGCGAAGGACAGGCGGTTGCCGTGGGGCTTCTGAGCCGAGCGGTGGTTTTCTTTGACGTTCCAGAAGTCGCCGGCGCCCACGTACCAGACGTTGTGGTCGGTCGGGTCGACAGCCAGCTCGCTCATGCGCGACTGCCAGACGCCCTGGTGCATGCCGCCGGGGCGCTGCTTCGTGTCGGCACCCGGTTTCACGAGCGCGGCGCCCAGCTCGGTGACCTTGTCCCAGTTGCGCCCGCGGTCGGTGGTGCGGAAGGCCCAGCCGTTCCAGTCGATGGCCAGGCCCAGGTCCGGGTTTTGGCGGGAGAACTCGATGTCCAGCACCCGCTTCATGTCCAGGCCCAGGGCGTCGTGGTCTTTCAGGCTTTGCCACGACTGGCCGCGGTCCCAGGTGCCGTAGCTCACGTACATATCCGGGCCCATGAACATGGCGTCGGGGTCGGTGGGGTGGGTCCAGAACTCTTCGCAGTAGCCGGACATGCCAGGGCCGAAGTTTTTCCACTGCACTCGGGGGCTGGACTTGATGGTCTGCTTGGCGACACGGTCGAAGAACCCCTCGCCGCCTTGCTGAGCTTGGGCGGTCCGATGAACCCCGAGGATGCACACCAGGCATCCGGTGAGCAGCAGGGGGCGAACAAGGGCGGAGGGCAGGGGGAGAAGCTGGAGCATGAT
>CALLPP010000009.1 GCA_938015655.1 uncultured Algisphaera sp. | reverse complement strand
GTTCAACGGTTATCCGATCAGCGAGGCCCGCCCGCACCCGGTGACGGGCGCTACACGAGGGGCCGTGGTGCGCGAGGGCAACCACGCCTGGGTGGTGGCCCTGGTGGGGCCCGACGACCAGCCCACCCCCACCCACGTGGTGGCGGTGGTGGTCGAGTTTGGCGGCTCGGGCGGATCGGTGGCAGGCCCGGTGGTGAACCAGATCATTCACGCTTTGCGTGACGAGGGCTACCTGGGTGATCTGCCCCCAGCACCGGTGTCGCCAATGCCCGACGGCGCCGAGACGGCCGCAGCGGAACGGGAGCGGCCCGGTGGGTGACGTGGGCCGCCAACTGCGGGCGTTGCTGACGCCCAACTTCGCGTGGATTGCGCTGCCCGCGGGGCTGGCCCTGGCGGGGGTGGGGGTGCTGGCGATTGACACGGTGCGCCCGGCGCAGGCCCATACCCAGCAGACGTTGAACCTACCCATCGCCCTGCTGTGCATGCTGCTGGCCATGATGCCCCACCCCCGAGTCATGGGCCGCGCGGCCTACCCGTTCTTTGGGGCCTCGCTGGGGCTGTTGGTTTTCCTGCTGCTGCCTTTTGTGCCGCGCAGCATCGTGCCGGTGATCAACGGCGCCCGCTCGTGGATCGACACCCCGGGCATGAACTTTCAGCCCAGCGAGATGACCAAGGTCTTCTTCGTGTTGTCGCTGGCGTGGTACTTCCGCTTCCGCAAGAGCCACCGTTCGCTGCTGGGGCTGGTGTTCCCGTTCATCCTTACGCTGGTGCCGGTCATGCTCATCATGATGCAGCCGGACCTGGGCACGGCGCTGGTGTTTGCGCCCGCGCTTTTTGCGGTGCTGGTGGCGGCCGGGGCCAAGCTGCGGCATCTGTTTGCCATCGTGGGGCTGGGCATTTTGGTGGTGGGGGCCAACGTGGCGATCATCTTGTGGGCGCCGGCCAACATGCAGCTGCTCAAAGACCATCAGCAGCGCCGCGTGCGCTCGATGATCAAGCTGGCCAGCGGTGACACCAGCGATATTCAGGCGGATGCCTACCAGCAGTACAAGGCCATGACCCTGTGCGGTGCCGGTGGGGTGTGGGGGCTGGGCGACCAGCGCAGCCGCGATGTGTTCAAGAACTTCCGCCTGCCCGAGGCTCACAACGACATGATCTTCGCGGTGATCGTCAACCGCTGGGGCATGGCCGGCGGGGTGGGGGTCATCGGCCTGTATGGCGCGCTGATCGCGGGATTCTTGGGGGTGAGCGCGACCACGCGCGATCCGCTGGGCCGGCTGACCGGCGTGGGGTTTGGGGCCATGATCTTGACCCAGGTGGTGGTCAACGTGGGCATGACGTTGGGCATCTTGCCCATCACCGGCATCACGCTGCCCTTCATCAGCTACGGCGGGTCCAGCCTGCTGTTTACCTTCATCATGCTGGGGTTGGTGCTGAACTTCGCCAGCCGCCCGCGGGGGATGATGGAGCGCGAGTCGTTTGAGTTTTGAGGCGGCGGCGCCGCCGCTAGCCGTTAGGTACTAGCCGTTGGCCGTTAGCAAGAGGCCGCGGGTTTCCGCCGTGTCTTTACGCCGGTTGAGTACTCCGCCCGCTCGTTCTTCGAAACGTATCGCCTGCCGAAGGTCTTGCTAACGGCCAGCGGCAAGCGGCCAGCGGCTAAGATCCCTCTATGCCCATCCCCGACTTTGTCGCCACTGACCTCGACGCGCTGGGCTTTGAGCTGCCCAACAAGCTCTTGCAGAAGCTCGAACGCTACCTCGACCTGGTGCTCAAGGCCAACGAGACCACCAACCTCACCGCGATCAAGCACCGCGAACTGGCGTGGAGCCGGCTGATCGTGGACAGCCTGACGCCGCTGCCCGGGCTGCCGGACGACGACCGCGAGGACGGCGCCCCGCCGCTTAGGCTGGTGGACATCGGCACCGGCGCCGGCCTGCCCGGCATCCCGCTGGCCATCGCCCGGCCGGATGTGCAGGTGACGCTGATCGACGGGACGGGCAAGAAGATCCGCTTCCTCGAAAGCGTGGTGGCCGAGCTGGGGCTGGACAACGTGACCCCGCTCAACGCCCGGGTGGAAGACGTGGGCCAAGACCCTGCCCACCGCGCGACCTACGACCTTGCGGTGAGCCGCGCCGTCGGTCCGCTGCCCGTGGTGCTGGAGTATTCGCTGCCGCTGCTGAAGCGCGGCGGCACGATGCTGGCCATGAAGGGCCCCAAGGCCGAGCAGGAGCTGCGCGAAAGCGGCGACGCGATGGTGGCGCTGGGGGCGGGCGAGGTGACCGTGGTGGATGCGTATCCCGAGAGCTTCGACAACGAACTGGTCATCGTGATGGTGACCAAAGAAGACGCGACGCCCAAGGAGTATCCGCGGCCGTCGGGGACGCCGAAGAAAGAGCCGCTGTGAGTACGCTGGTGGTCGCCAAGACGCCGCTTCGCGGACCACAGAGGCCACCGAGTTGAGTCAACCGAGCGCTCGGCGGCAGACGGTGGGGCGGGCGTGCCGAGATGCTAGGGGTTTGGCACGGAGATCACAGAGGAAGACCGCCCCAATTCCTTGCACCGGGTGACGTCGTGCAACCCCAAGCCGGTTTCACGCGGAGCCGCGGAGAGCGCGGAGCAAGGCAGGGAAAACCAAGGCCGGCAACCTGGGGCCGAGGGCAGGGTTGACCGGGTGGCCGCGGGGGCATCGCCCGTGACCGTGACGCCTACCATCGGGCATGAGGTACGACTACTCCGAGTTCGACGGTGAGGGCTTTTTGTCGCCGGACCAGCTGTTTCCGCAGCCGCAGGTGATGGAGTTCATCTTGCAGTACGGCGACCAGGCGCTGGACGCGATGCAGAAGCTGGAGGACCCCGACGAGCAGGCCTTTGTGCAGGCGATGATCGACGCGGGGCTGCTGGAAGAATACGAGGACGAGGACGGGAACACGAAGCTGCGGATCACCCCGCGGATGCTCAAGGGCTTGCAGCACCGGGCGCTGCTGGAGATTTTTGCGGACATGAAGAAGGGCGCGCGCGACGGGCACGAAACGCGGGCCAACGGGCGGACGGCCGAGCGGGCGGACGGGACCAAGCCGTACCAGTTTGGCGACCCGATCAGCGAGCTGGAACTGAGCGCGACGCTGCGCAACGCGATCGCGCGGGCGCAGGGGGAGGCGCGGCGGGGCGCGGGCGGGGCGGCGGCGGGCGGCGGCACGCGGCTGCCGATCAAGATCGGGTCGCAGGATTTTGAGCTGTACCAGACCGAATCGTCGGCGGACTGCGCGACGGTGATGCTGATCGACCTGTCGGGGTCGATGATGCGCTACGGGCGGTTTATTCAAGCCAAGCGCATCGCGATGGGCATGCAGGAGATGATCCGGGCCCGCTTCCCGCAGGACACGCTGGAGTACGTGGGCTTTTATTCGCTGGCCGACAAGCTGACCGAGCAGGACGTGCCGCTGGTGATGCCCAAGCCGGTGAGCATCCGCGACTACGAGGTGAAAATCCGCGTACCGCTGGATCAGGCCCGGGCCAGCCAGGATCGCTTGCCGCTGCATTTCACCAATTTGCAGTTGGGCCTGCGCACGGCGCGGCAGATGCTGAGCAAGAGCGGGGCGGCCAACAAGCAGATCTTCGTGATCACCGACGGCCAGCCCACGGCGCACGTGGCGCCGGTGGACAAGGCCGGTGGCGAAGAAATGCTTTATCTGCTGTACCCGCCGACCGAAGAAACCCGTGACATCACGCTGCGCGAGGCGATGCGTTGCCAGCAGCAGGGCATCCGCATCGCGACGTTTGCGATGATCGAAGACTACTGGGGCATGGACTGGGTGGGCTTTGTGGACCAGATGACCCGGCTGACGCGGGGGATGGCGTATTACTGCACGAGCGAGGATCTGAGCTCGACGGTGATGGAGTCGTATCTGACGGGGAAGAAGGTCAAGTCGTTTTTGTGAGGGGCCGTGGACGGGGTCTGACAACGCCAAGGCCGAATCACGAAGGGCACGAAGGTTCACGAAGAAGGAGTGTTTGGGGTTGCTTCTACGGTTATTCGAAGACGCAGCTTGCTCGCGTGCATCCTCTTGCCTTTGGATCCTGATAGGATCAATTGTGGGCGAAATGCTGGGTGTTTTACATTAACTGCACTTACTTGTGGATTCCCCAATCGCCGTGTGCAACTGAAATCTTCAATCAACGGTTAGATCACATCCGTGCCAACTTGGGACAGCGAATACTGGTTCACCTCAGACGTTCAACGCGACACCGTGTGTGATCTCGTTGAATCGCGGTTAGCTGACGATCACGATCAAGAAGAGTGCCGATTTCTGATGCGGTTTTGGTGGCATCTACACGGTCATGGCTGCGATTACGTGAGCCGCGATGATCTACAGAGGTATGTCCGCCCGGAGAAGCTCTTGCTTATCAACGATCTTTTTGTCGCAATTGATGCAGGTGAATCGGCCGTGGCTGCTTGGGTCGACCGGATGAGATCTCTGCCACCAGTCGTGAACCGGCGTGAATAAGACGACCTAACCAGAGGTTGCAGCGACCCTCCCTACGGACAGCCGCACGACGCCTAACCTTGAACCATCACCCCCCGATTCTCATTGAAGCTGGTACCTAAAATGGGGGCACTTCACCAGCGGGTGAAGTGCCAGAGCGCTGGATTCGTGAGCACTCCGGATGGGCGGAACGCCAGAACCGTTCGATCAACTGTTAGACGGCGAGGGTATTCGGCAATGACGATTGTTTACTGGTCTTTGTCGCAACTCCTCTCGTACGGTCTCATGACGTGGCTCACCTTCGTCGGAATTACCTTGTTGGTGCCTCGCTGGCTTGGACTGTGGGGCCTCGTTCTGGGCCAGGTGCTGGTCGCGGTTGTCATCGTCGTGCTTGATATCAAATGGATTCTCACGGAGATTCGTCGGCCCGGATGGGACGGGTTGCCCGACATGGACATTGTCTTCCAAATCGGCGTGGGCCTTCGTATCGTGTTGATCAACTCTGTCCTGCTGCCGATCGGTATTCTTGCGGTGCTTGGGAAGCGACGCGGCGGCCGCCTAAGCAGCAAGTGCATTTGATCGGCACCCCTCGCGAGTAGAATGTGGCTGCCTGCGCCTTGGCCCGTTGTGTGTCGATCCGGTAACTGACCCGTGATACGTTATCTCGCCTTAGACGTATGCAGCGAAAGAAAGGCCTCATCCTCGCGATAGTGGCGGTCGGATCGATCGCGTACGCCCTCCTGACCGGCGGATTGGCGTGCCAGAGCCGGGCCGACTTCGGGGGCCAGCGCGACATTCGGTTGGTCGGCGGTCTCAAGTCCGACGTGTGGCTACAGCCTGACGTCAGTAAGGTGAGCATACCTTTCCTGGGACACTACTACGGGGCCGACGTCCCGTGCGGCTTACGGCTTCAGATCTGGGACGCGACGAAAACATATGCGTCGATCAGCATCACCGAGATCGTCGTCGCGTATGCAGACGCGGAGACCGAACGGCATGTGCAGCCGTGGATTCGTCAACTGCAGCCGTACACGCAGCACAACAGCAGTTCGTCTGGAATCATCAAGACCGAAATGATGATGCTCAGCGACACGGTGCCCGGGGTTGTGACGCGCCACAAGGATACGCGCGTCACTGTAACGGGAAAGCTCGTGATGATGAGCGGCGAAGAAGTAGAGTTCTCGGCGTCGGAGTCATTCGATGCCGAATCCGACTTCGATGTCACGACGTTTTGGGAGGTTCTTGCCGGCGTGTAGCGGCGGGCGGGATAGCCAAACACTGTAATGGACCGTCCGGGCATCACGGTCCACGTAATTCGAATGTCGGTTCAACGCCCGTCCCGCCATCGAGCGTTGATCCGTTGAGACTACCCGGTTCAATCCGTGAGCCCAAGGGTGGGCGGGGTCTGACAACGCCAAGGCCGAATCACGAAGGGTACCAAGAGCACGAAGCAGGGGTGATCGGGGTTGCGGTGGGTTTTCGACCGTGGGCACGGAAGGTTGCTCACCCGATTGAGCGGGTGAGGTCATGGGCCTTCGTGTGCTTCGTGAATCCTCGTGGTCTTCGTGATTTCCCATACGTTTCTCTCCTGGTGAGATTCACGCAACGTCCGCAGCGCTTTGGCGTACCATCCCCGCCATGGCCAATCTCCAGATAGAAACGTTTACCCTCGGCGACTACCAAACCAACTGCTACGTGGTGGCGGATGAGCAGACGAAGGACTGCTGGCTGGTGGACGCGGGCATGGGGCCCGGGGAGATGATTGGGTTTGTGCGGGCGCAGGGCTACACGCCGAAGGCGGTGGTGCTGACGCACGCGCACGTGGACCACATTGGTGGGTTGGCGGAGGTGCTGGAGGCGTTTCCGG
>CALLPP010000008.1 GCA_938015655.1 uncultured Algisphaera sp. | reverse complement strand
CGCCCACCAAAGAGCCATCTTCCATTGACGGCTCAAAGGTCAGACCAATCTGCGAGGCAAAAACGGCGAGCTTGCGCTGCTACTGCTGCGGATGTACCGTTCGTTGGTGGCAATCTACGGCGGCAACGTGGAGCAGGCGGTGGCCTGGATGGTGGGCGCGGTCGCCATGCCCATTGTTTGTTTCGCTGCGGCCTGGCGCAAGCCGCTACGCAACCTGTTTTTCATTCCCGTGCTCGGTCTGCTGGTGGGCGGGGTGCTGACCTGCTGGGTGTTGGCCGCCGGTGGAGTGCCGTTGATCTGATGCGTATTGCTTTTGTGGCTATGTCTGGGGTCCGTGCTTGCGACGCCGAGCTGCTGCGGCTGGGCCTTACGCTGCCGGGCTTTGTTGAGCGCAGCCGGCAGATCGCGTCGTTGCCTTCGTTGGGGCTGCTGACCCTGGCCGGTCTCACCCACGCCCACCACGACGTGCGGTACCACGAGGTGCGCGACCTCGACGAGGCCCAGAGCAGCGAGGGGCTCTACGACGCGGTCGACCTGGTGGCGATCAGCACCTTCACCGCGCAGGCCCGCGAGAGCTATGTGATTGCAGACCGCTTCCGTGCCGCCGGGGTGCCGGTGGTCATGGGCGGGCTGCATGTGACCACCCGGCCCGACGAGGCCTTGCAGCACGCCGATGCGGTGGTGGTAGGCGAGGGCGAGCCGGTCTGGCCCGACGTGCTAGCCGATGCGGAGGCCGGCCGGCTGCGTCGGCGCTACGACGGCCGTGGCCGAGAATGGGATCTGGCCGCGGCCCCGATGCCGCGCTACGACTTGTTGGATATGGATCGGTACAACCGCATCACGGTGCAGACCACTCGCGGCTGCCCGTGGTGTTGTGAGTTCTGCGCCAGCTCGATCTTGCTGACGTCGCGCTACAAGCACAAGCCCGTCGAGCGGGTGTTGGCCGAGATCGACCGCATCTGCGAGCTGTGGCCCCGGCCGTTCATTGAATTCGCCGACGACAACAGCTTTGTCAATCGCGACTACTGGTGTCGATTGCTCCCCGAGCTGGCAAAGCGCGAGACCCGCTGGTTCACCGAGACCGACGTGCGGGTGGGCGACGACGACGAGCTGCTGAGCCTGATGCGGGCGGCCGGCTGCAAGCAGGTGCTGTTGGGGCTCGAAGCGCCCACCGCGCGGGGTGTCCGCGGCTTGGAGTTGAAAACCGATTTCAAGCGCCGCAGTGCGCCACGGGTGCCCGCGGCGGTGGCCAACATTCAGCGGCACGGGATTCGGGTCAACGGGTGCTTCATCCTCGGGCTCGACGGCCAGACCCCCACGATTTTCGACGAGGTTGCGGACTACGCCGAATCCCTGAATCTGTTCGATGTGCAGATCACGCTGCAGACCCCGTTCCCCGGGACTCCGCTCTACGACCGCCTGGCGGCCGCGGGCCGGCTGCTTGAACCCGACGCGTGGCACCGCTGCACGTTGTTTGATCTGACCTACGAGCCCGACCCCATGTCGGCCGAGCAACTGGTCGGCGGATTTCACCGATTGGCCCGGCGCTTGTATGGTCGGGAGGCGACCGCCCGTCGCCGGGCCGCGTTCCGCGCCGCCGCCCGCCGCGTTTCACCTAAGCCATTGGAGAGTCCATTGGAGAGTCCATGAAAGTCACCGCTCTGACTCGGGCTGTCCTGATCGCCACGGCCTTGTACGACGGCGTGCTGGGCGGGGTGTTTCTCGCTTCTCCGCAGCAGGCCCTTGGGTGGATCGACGTACCGCCCATCAACCACGTCGGCTACCTGCAGTTTCCCGCGGCCATGCTGCTGATTTTTGCCTTCATGTTTGCCCATGCCGTGCTGTCTCCCGCCCGGCACCGCAACCTGGTGGGCTACGGGCTGCTGCTGAAACTCGCCTACATCGGCGTGGCGGGCGGGCACTGGATCGCCGACGGGGATCTGCCCTTTATCTGGAAACCGTTCGTGATTGTGGACGCGGTCTTCGCGGTCCTGCTGCTGGTGTGCTGGTGGCGCCTGCGTGGAAACGCAAAGCCCGCTTAACGTGGGTCGCCCACCGAGTAGTCCAGCATCACGTCGTTCCCCACGCGCTCGACATGGCGTAGCCACAGCTTCTTAACCCCGTCCATCGTTGCACACGGCCCCAGCACCGCCGGGCCCAAGGCGGCGGGGTCACCGCACAACGACGGGGCCAGGAACGTCAGCACGCGGTCGGCCAAGCCGGCGCTCAGTAGTTCGCCGTTGAGGCGGGCGCCGCCTTCGACCAGCACGTGCGTGGCGCCTTCGCTCGCCAGCCGGCGCAGGCCCTGCTCCAACGGCTCGGCCATCACCTCGATGTCGCCGGCCTGCTCGGGCGTGATCGCGCCGCGGCGGCTGACCACGACCCGGCGGGCGACGCGGCGCACTTCGACGTCGCGCGCCGTCAGGCGCGGGGCGTCGGTTAAGAAGGTGCCGCTGCCCACCATCACCACGTCGGCGCACGCCCGCAGTTCGTGCACGCGGCGGCGCGAGGCGGGGCCGCTGATCCACTGGCTGTGGCCGGTGGAGGTGGCGGTGGCGCCGTCGAGGGTCTGGGCCCACTTGAGGGTGACAAAGGGCAGGCCGGTGGTGACTTTTTTGATGAAGGGCGCGTTGAGTTCGCGGGCGGGGGCTTGCCCTTCGCCCACCGCCACATCGACGCCCGCGGCGCGCAGGCGGTCCAGGCCGCGGCCGCTCACCCGCGGGTCGGGGTCGGTCATGGCGGCGACCACGCGGCGGACCCCGGCGGCGATCAGGGCGTCGGCGCACGGGGGGGTCTTGCCGGTGTGGGCGCAGGGCTCAAGGGTGACCACGGCGGTGCAGCCCGCCGGGTCGTGTCCGCGCGAACGGGCATCGTCCAGCGCGTTGACCTCGGCGTGGTCGGCGCCGAAGCGTTCGTGGTGGCCTTGGCCAAGGATTTCCCCCGTGGCGGGGCCTTTTCCGCCGCGTAGCAGCACGCATCCTACCAGGGGGTTGGGCTCGGCGAGGCCACGGGCGCGGGCGGCGCGTTGCAGGGCGCGCTGCATGGCCTGGGATTCGTTCACGGGGATTTCTCGGGGGGAGTGGCCGAAGAGTTGCCATACTATCTGGAACCCCCGCGGCTTCCACGGTTGGTAAGCCGCCCATCCCCTGAGATTCGAGGTTCGTCATGAAAAAGCTCATCTTCCGCGGCGGTATTGTTGTGTTGCTCTTGCTGGTTCTGGTCGTGGGCGCCGTCTTTTTTGCCCTGAACCCGATTGTGAAAAACCTGGTGGAGTCGCAGGGCAGTGCCGGCACCGGGGTGGCGACGACGCTTGAGGGCGTGAACCTGCGCCCGTTCCGCGGCGCGGCCACCCTGAGCGGGTTGGCCCTGGCCAACCCCGAAGGGTTTGAGGGCGAGATCTTCAAGCTCGGGGAAGCGGACGTGAAGGTCAACGCGTTTTCCGTGCTCAGCGACGAGGTTGTGGTGCCCAAGGTCGCCATCGACGGTGCGACGGTGCGGGTGGCGCTGAAAGACGGCAAGCTGAACGTGATGGAGCTGGTGAAGCTGTTGCAGGGCGAAGGCGGCGACGCGCCCGCCGACGAACCGGCGGAGGAGCCCGCGGATGGCGACGGGGCGGCGGGCAAGGGCTTTGTGGTGAATAGCCTGTCGATCACCAACACCAAGGTGCTGGGCGAGATCACCCTGCCTGGGCTGGGAGCGCAGCAGATCGACCTGACGATTGCCGACATTCAGAAGACCGACGTACGCGGCGCGGAGATGAAGGACGTGATCAGCCTGGTGGTGGAAACGGTGATGCTCAACGCAGCTAAAGGCCTGGGCGGCGTGGTGCCGAACCTGGATGGCCTGGTCGGGAACCTTGAGGGCTTGACCGATGCCAAGCTGAAAGAAGTCGGGGCGCAGCTTGACGGCGTGACCGGGGGCGCTGAAAAGAAGCTGGACGAGGTGCTGGGCGGCGTCGAGAAGAAGCTTGGCGGCTTCCTGGACGGGCTGGGCAAGAAGAAAGACAAGTAGTGCGGTTTGACGACTCCGGGTGAAAGTGTTTTTGAAATGCCGGCCACGTGCGCGCGGGCCGAGGTGGTTCAACTACGAATCAATCTCACGCGAAGCTGCGGGGCGCACCGCAGCAAACCACGATCCCGCTTGCGTCGACCTTCTGCGAACTCTGCGTAAAAACGCCTTGTGCCTTGTTGCCTTGTCTAGCGCCTTGGCGTCAAACCCTTACTCACCGTCCGCCGCCACTACCTCCACCGCGTCGAGACGGCGCACGTTCCACGGGTTGGGGTACAGGCCTTGGAGCCGGGCCGGGTCGAACAGCTCCAGGTTGGTGTAGCCGTAGAGCGGCATCAGGGGCTGGTCGCGGAGCATGAGCGCTTCGGCGCGGGCCAGGGTGGTGAAGCGGGCGGCGGGGTCCAGTTGGTCGGCGGCTTTTTGTAGCAGCGCGTCGTACTCGGGGTTGGTGTACTTCATGTCGTTGTTGCCGTCGGCGGTGCGCAGCATGTCCAGGAAGGTGGTGGGGTCGCGGTAGTCGCCGTACCAGCCACCACGCGCGATCGTGAAGTCCTGGCTGCGGCGCCGCTCGCGGAAGGCGGTCTTTTCGACTTCTTCGACCGACACCGAGAGGCCCAGGTGGGTGCGCCACATGTTGGCGATGGCCAGAGCCGGCACGTCGTGCCCGCCGCCGCTGTTCACCAGCACGCTCAGGCCCGTGAGGCCCTCGCCGTTGGGGAAACCCGCTTCGGCCAGCAGGGCCCGGGCGGCGTCGGGGTTGAACTCCATGCCCGCTTCAACCGGCGGGGTGTAGCCGGGCAAAATGTCCGGGGGTACGAAGGTTTTGGCCACCGGCTGGTTCAGGCGGGTGACGTTTTCCACCAGCAACCGGCGGTCCACCGCCATGGACAGCGCGCGGCGCACCTGTGGGTCGGCCAGTGGATTGGGCTGGCCGCTGACCTGCGGGTTGCAGTTGAACAAGTAGAAGTAGGTGCCGGCGGCCGGTCCGTCGTGTACGTCGTGACGCTCGCCGGCTCGGCCTGCGGCGACAAGCTCGGCAGACTGGGGCGCGGCGGTGGGCACACCGGGATACCAGTCGGCCTCGCCGTTGTGGTAACGCAGCAGCGCCGTGGCGGGGTCGACGACGACCTGCGCGATGACGCGGGTGTTGGTCACGCGCTCGCGAGCCCAGTAGTGGGGATTGGCGTCGACCACCAGTTCTTGTTTAAAGGCCCAGCGGGTAAGGCGGTAGGGGCCGTTGCCCACGAGGGATGCGGGGTCGGTGAAGTAGCCTGAGCCCAGGGACACGGTGCCCGAACCCACGTCTACGGTGGCCGAGGCCCGGGCGCTCACCTCGTGCAGGGGCATGAACGCGGCGAAGGCGGCTAGTTCGTTGAAATAGGCCACGGGGCGTCGCAGCTCCACCACGAGGGTCTGATCGTCGGGGGTACGCAGGCCCACGGTGTCGGCGAAGCGCTGCCGGGCGTCGGCCCAGGCGGTGTCGGCGTTGAGCTCACCCGCGGCCACGCGCCCCAGTTGTTGGGCCCGCCACGTGGCGAAATCGTGGGCCCCGGTGATCTCCATGAACAGGCCGCTGTAGTCTGCGCCCAGGTCGGGCATGATGGCGCGGCGCCACGCGTAGACGAAGTCGGTTGAGCGCAGCGGGTCGCCGTTGGACCACTTCGCGTCGGAGCGCAGGGTGAAGGTGTAGGTGCGGCCGTCGGGGCTGACCCGGGGCAGGGCGGTGGCGGCGGCGGGTTGCAGGGGGCCGCCGGCGGGGTCGGCGCGCAGCAGCGGTTCGAACACGCACTCGATGATGCGGAAGTCCACCAGCCAGCTGGTGCCTTGAGGATCGAGGGTGTCGATGGCCCCTTCGCTGATGAAGCGGAGGGTGGCGCCGTCGGCGGTTTCGGGGGCGGGGGCTTCGAAGCCGCAGCCGGGAGTCAGGCACAACAGGCCGGCGGTCAGCCCGCGGGTGAGACCGTGCCGGGTCCGATGGAAGAAAGATGACATAGCGCCATACTAAGGAGCCGGGGGCGTGGCGGCCCCGAGCTCGGGCAGCCAGCGGTCGATCGCTTCGGGTAGTAGGTCTAGCTGATCGAGACCCAGAGCGCCGCCGATCGCTAGTCCGCCCAACACGACGAGGGTGAGCGCCGCTCGGCGGAGTGGGCGACGCTGTCGGCGGCCGCCCGTTGCGTCGTGGACCGGTGCGGCCGTGGGGCTGGCCGTGGCAACTTCAGCCGGGTTCGCGGCCAGCCGGTCGTAGCGTTCTTCGTCTTTGGCCGAGCCCTTGCGGGTGACCGCGCCGTAGTAGCCCTCACCGCTGGCCCGCGGCACCACGTAGAAAACTCGGTTGTCTTGGTCGCGCACGGCGCGGCCAACGTCTTCGTCGCGGATCTTCACGGGCCGGCCCGAGTGGGGGCTGTGGATGGTGAGGGGCATGATTGGGTCGTAGGGCGGGGGTGGCGCATTGCGGAAAGCGGGTTCGTGGGCAGTCTACTTCGGGGCCGGTTGGGCCTTGGGGGCGGCCACCATTCGCTTGACGGGGTTTGGGCAAAAAAATCAAGGTGGGGCAGGGTGACTCGTGCCTAAAGGTCCATCGGGGTTACATCCTCGACGCGAACTCGGGGCGTGCGGTCGATAGCGACCCGGCTGCCCGTTTATCGAATTCCCCTCCGGACGCCCGCGATGCACAAGCAAGAGCTGATCGACGCCATTCACGCGAAGAACCCCACCGCGGCCAAGGTGTTTTTGGAAATGTTCGATGAGCCGACACTGGATCGCTACCTGCGCCGCCTGAACACGGTGGCGGGGCATCGGGGTCCGGACAGCGGTTGGGTCCGAGAAGGCGCCACCCCGGCCATCACCAGCGCCGCGGACCTGGCGGCGTAGGAATCCCGGTGGCCTGGGAGCCCGTCCGCGGGCGTAAGCCGCGACCTTTGATTTGTTCCCCATCCCGACGTCTGCCGCCTCTGGGTGGCGGGCGTTTTTTCGTGCCGGCGTGTTGCCCGGATCTCCGCTTGCCCCGAAACTGCGGGGCATGCGTGTTGCCGCCTTCGACGAACTGACCGCCGGCCTAGGGCCCGAGCGGCTGTCTCCCGCCACCGGATCGATCACCGAAATCACCGACGACTCGCGGCGGGTGGGGCCGGGGTGTTTGTTTGTGGCCCGGGGCACGGCGCCCGACGGGCCCTGGCGCGGGTGGGTGACGGCCGCGTGCGCCGCGGGGGCGGCCGCGGTGGTGGCGCCGGGGACGATTGAAGTGCCCGCGGGGGTTGGGCTCGCGGTGGCTCCGGTGGTTGATCAGCCGTTGGCGGGGCGGATTGCGGCCCGCTTCTTTGGGGATCCGGCACGAGGTTTGAAGTTGGTGGGCGTCACCGGCACCAACGGCATTAAAAGGTAGCGTCGTACTTTGAAACAATTATAATAACTGTAGCACTGTATCTATAACGAGAACAATGATTTAATTGTTAGCACGTGTTCATAGCTAGAAATACATGTGACATGTTAACACAGGTATACTGTATTTACTTACTATTCTATTGCTAGTGGAAGGAGCCATTTATAGTACTTCGTTCAAGCCGCTGCTGGGAGCCATTAAC
>CALLPP010000007.1 GCA_938015655.1 uncultured Algisphaera sp. | reverse complement strand
TCGCCTCGTGCCGCATCTGCCTCGCCGAAGTCGGCGCCCCCAACCCCCGCAACGACAACAAAGTCGAGCTCATCCCCAAGCTCGTGCCCACCTGCCAGACCCCCGCCGCCGACGGCATGGAGGTCCACCTGGCCAACAGCCCCAAGACCGTGCAAAACCAAAAAGCGGTCATGGAGATGCTGCTTATCAACCATCCGCTCGACTGCCCCGTCTGCGACCAAGCCGGCGAGTGCAGCCTGCAAGACTACAGCTACGCCTACGGCCGCAGCAACAGCCGCTTCGAAGAAACCAAGATCAAACAGCCCAAGAAAGACCTGGGGCCCAACGTCCTGCTCTACAGCGACCGCTGCATCATGTGCAGCCGCTGCGTGCGCTTCACCCGCGAGGTCACCGGCACCGGCGAGCTGGGCATCTTCGGCCGCGGCTCCAACGAACAGATCGACGTCTTCCCCGGCAAGCCCCTCGACAACGAGCTCTCGGGCAACGTCATCGACATCTGTCCCGTCGGCGCGCTGTTAGACAAAGACTTCCTCATGTCCATGCGCGTCTGGAACCTCACCAAGACCCCCAGCATCGACGGCATCACCGCCAGCGGCGACAACCTGAGCATCGAACACAACGACGGCAAAGTCTACCGCGTCAAGCCCCGTACCAATGCTGACGTCAACCAGTGGTGGACCAGCGACGAGATCCGCTACGGCTGGAAACACGTCCACCACACTGACCGCCTGCGCACGCCGATCTTAAAGGTCCAAGGCGCGCACGAAGAGCGCGATTGGAACCAGGCCTACACCGCCGCCGTCGACGGCCTCAAGCAAGCCATCGAGCAAAAAAAGAACAAAGGCCTGCTGCTCATCGTCAGCCCCATGCTCGCCACCGAAGAAGCCTACCTGCTCGCCAAGCTCGCCCGCGGGCTCGACGAACACGCCACCCTCGCCGTCGGCCCCGTGCCCCTCGTCGGCCAAGACAAAACCTTCCCCGGCGGCTACACCGTCTACGCCGAAAAAGCCCCCAACGCCCGCGGCGTCCGCGCCGCCCTCGAACACGTCAACAACGGCCCCGACGGCGTCCTGAACTGGAACCAGCTAGAAAACGAGCTCGCCGCCTACGCCGCCTTCCTGGCCACCGGTAACTACCCCAGCGACTGGGCCACCCCGGAACTGATCGACACCCTCACCCAACGCGACACCTTCAGCGTCGTCATCGACACCCTCCCCGGCAAAGCCACCGCCGCCGCCGACCTCGTGCTCGCCGGCGCCACCTGGGTCGAAAAATCCGGCAGCTTCACCAACGCCAACGGCCGAGCCCAGCACTTCGAACAAGCCATCCCCGTGATCGAGATGGCCAAACCCGAAGGCCAGATCGCGTTGGATCTAATGGCCGTGGCGAGGTTGGCTGAGCGGCGGATGTATGACGTGGTGCGGGAGCGCGAAGCCCTCGACGCCGACTACACCGACCGCCTCCACCTACCGGAAGAAGGCGAAGTTAAAGTGAGCGACGTGGAATACGTCACCCTCTAAGCAATCGCGTCTACCTCGCTCCCCGCCCTCGGCTACGCCCGGCCCTAGCAACCATGGAAAAGACCGCCTGCATCTACCGCATCGGTGACGGCCAGCAGGCCCGCGACCAACGCGCCTGGTGGCGGTCCCGCCCCCCCGCCGAGCGCATCGCCGCCGTCGAACGCCTCCGGAGGCACCAGCATGGAAGTCTTCCCCGACTTCGAAGAGTGGCTCGTGTGCTTGAACTCGGCCAACGCTGAGTACGTGGTCATCGGCGGCTACGCCGTGGCCCACCACGGGCATCCGCGCTACACCCACGACCTCGACGTGTTCTACCGGGTGACGCCGGAGAATATCGGGCGGGTGATTGAGGCTTTAAACGCCTTTGGCTTCGGATCACTGGGGTTAACCACGGACGATCTAGGCAAGCCCGGCACGCTGATCCAACTAGGTAACCCGCCGGCGCAGATCGACTTGCTAAATCGGGTCACGGGGCTGACGTGGGAGGAGGCTGCGAGAGATCTCTCGCTGGGGGTTTACGGGGACACGCCTACGCAGTACTTGGGGCTACGGGCTCTGCTGCAGAACAAGCGGGCGACGGGGCGGGCAAAGGATCTTGCGGATATCGAGGAGCTGGATCGGTGAACTCAATCGCAGAAACAGGACGCATTTTGTTTAGGTTAGTATTCTGCTAGTCCCTTGCGGGTCGTTCAGCCCCAAATAGATCGTGCTGACTATGCCCTACCGCCGCAAAGCTTGATCGCTGTGCAAGATCCGACCCCAATTCCGGGAGCGTGACAGGGCTGACGCATCAAACACTCCTGCCCCAGATTTGCGCCAAACCCTTTCCGCGCACTGGCTGTTCACCGGCAGCAAAGAAGCCGGCGTGTCCGCCGCGGTTCTGTTCAGCCTCATCTGCTCTGCCGATCGCCACGGCCTAAACCCGCAGGTGTACCTGGAAGACCTGATCTGCAAGATGCGTGGGTTGGGCGAGAATCCGACCGACACCCAACTGGAGCGGTTCCTGCCGGACCACTGGCAAGCCCCGGCCGCGCCGGCGGGACCGGCTGACACGGCATCCAACGCGCCGCTGCCGACGTTACCCGGCGCATCTCGCGACCGTCCCGACGCGGATTGATCTCTACGCCGGGCGGCTGTAAGCGGGGGAGGTCGCGTGTGGCACGCTTACCGCTTGACGGCCCACGATACCCCGGGCACCGGCCACCTCCGTCGCCGAATACCGAAGGCCATGCCGGCACAGCGCCGCGGCCAGCTTCCAGTTTGTCGGGGTCACTTGGTGTCGCATCTTAATCAACGTTTAATGCATCGGCTCCTATCGGAGTTCATTCCTCCCATCCTCAACACTGCAATGCTCACATGACGGGAGCAAACGGCAAATTTTTAGCGAGAAAACGCACGGTGTTTGGGATGCGCCACTTTGGTTTTTCAGACGGGGCAAAGCGACCAGGAGGACTTGAGGCTGCCCCCCTACCGTGGAATGCGCTTGGTCTTGCCTTCCTTGGCCGCTTCGACGGCGGTGAGGATGACGTTGAGGGCGCGGTAGCCTTCGATGCCGTTGATGGATGGGGGGCGGCGTCTTTGGATGTTGTCGGTAAAGCCGTCGATGACGCCCGAGGCGACTTGGTGGGTGTTGCTGGCCATGGCGCCGACGGCGTGGCATTCTTGGTCGCCGTTTTTAAGGTCAATCACGACGCCGAAACGGGGGTCTTCGCCGATGCGCATGACGCCGTGTTCGCCGAAGAGGGTGGTGCCGTTGGCTTCGTGGCGGCCGTAGTGGGTCCAGGAGATGTTGATGGACCCCACGACGCCCGACTCGGTTTTGAGGGTGAGCCAGGCGTTGTCGTCGACGGGGATGGGGCGGCCGTCGGGGCGTTTTTTGTCGCGGGTGGTGACCTGGCCGCCGACGTGAGTGAACTCTTCGCCCAGAAGGTAGCGCATGAGGTCGGCTTTGTGGATGCCCAGGTCGCCGTTGACGCCCAGGACGGCGAGTTTCTTTTTGAAGAACCAGCTGGCGGCGCCGTCGACCGACCAGCCGTCAGGGCCGCCGTGTTTGAAGCTGGTTTCGAAGGCGAGAACGCGGCCCAGGGTGCCGCGCTGGAGCACCTCGCGGGCTTTGACGTGGGCGGGCATGAGGCGCTGGTTCATGCCGACCATGAGGTAGCGCTGGGCTTTCTTGGCCGCGGCAATCATCTGCTTGGCTTGGTCCCGGGTGGTGGCCATGGGCTTTTCGACCAGCACGTGCAGGCCGCGCCGCAGGGCGGCGAGGGTCTGCGGGGCGTGCAGGGCGTTGGGGGTGGCGACGACGACGGCGTCGAGGTCGGCTTCATCGAGCATGGTTTGCCAGTTGCGCCAGGCGGCGCCGCCGAAGCGCTGGGCCTGTTCGGCGGCGCGGCCTTTGACCGGGTCGGCGATGGCGGCGACGACCGAGGCGGGGTTGGCGGCGCACTCGGGCAGGTGACGGCGTTGGGCGATGGCTCCGGCACCGACGAATCCGTAGCGGACGGGGGGCTTAGGCATGAGGCGGCTCGGAGGCGGGGGTGCGGAGGGGCTGCGGCGCCAGTCGCGCCGGCGGCGGCGGTGGTGGTGTGATGCGGGGTGCGCGGCCGGGCTTATTTGATTTCGGAAAGCTTGACGGAGCTGCGGTTTTTGGCGGACTGGGTGACGGCTTCGAGCACGCGCTGGGTGATGTAGGCGTCGGCAAAGTCGGGCAGGGGCACGAGCGGTTTTTTGCCGGCGATGGCTTTGACCATGTCCGCGGCCTGGTTGATGAAGCCGTGTTCGTAGCCGATGGCGTGGGCGGTGGGCCACCAGGCTTCGGCGTAGGGGTGGCCGGCGCCGCCGTTGCTGACGTTGATGGTGCTCCAGCCCTGCAGCTTCTCGGGCAGGGTGTTGTCGTACCACTCCAGCTCGGTCATGCGTTCAAAGTCGAACTTGACGGCGCCGTGCTCGCCGTGGATTTCAAGCTTGTTGCCGTTTTTGTCGCCGGTGCTGAGGCGGGTGGCTTCGAAGGTGGCCAGGGCACCGCTTTTCATTTCGGCGGTGAAGACCACGGCGTCGTCGACGGTGCTGCGGGCTTTCTTGCTTTTCTTCGCCCGGGCACCGCGGCCGCTGATCTCGCCGCCGGCGCTGCCGTCCAGGACGGTGCGTTCTTTGATGAATGTTTTGAGCACGCTGCCGTGGACCACGGAAAACTCGTCGCCGGTGACGAAGCGGGCGGCGTCGATGGAGTGGGCGCAGAGGTCGCCCAGGGAGCCCGAGCCGGCCTTGGCACCCTGGAAGCGCCAGAGCATGGGGGTGTCGGGGCCGGCCCAGTCTTGGAGGTAAAACCCGCGGACGTGGTAGATGCGGCCCAGCCGCCCTTCTTTCACCAGCTGGTGGGCGAGCGCGAGCGCGGGGCAGCGGCGGTAGTTGAACCAGACGAAGGTTTTGCTTTGCTTGGCTTTTTTGGCCGCCTGGACCATCTCGCGGGCGGCGTCGAGGGTGTTGGCCAGGGGCTTTTCACAGGCGACGTGCTTACCGGCGTCCAGGGCGGCGAGGGCCTGGTCGCGGTGTACGTGGTTGGGGGTGCCGATGTCGACCAGGTCAATGTCGGGGTTCTGCACCATCTCCTTCCAGTTGTCGGTGGCGTGCTGCCAGCCCCAGCGTTGGGCGAAGGCCTGGGTCTCTTCGAGGTTGCGGGCGGCCAGGGTGTGCATGACCGGGTGACGAGGCAGGTCGAAGAACTTGGCCACGTTCAGGTAGGCGTTGCTGTGGGTGCGGCCCATGAACTTGGAACCGATGAGTCCGATGTGGAGGGGTTTGGGCATCGTGACGGATGGGGTTGGGACCCGAGGGCGTGAACGCGGCGGGCCGAGGGGCGTGGATTCGGTGGGGTTTTAGAACGGCATGCCGTGGATGATGGCTTCGAAGGCGAGGTTGCCGTCCACCCAGCCCTGCACGTTGCTGGTGCAGCGGCGTCTGGAGTGTTTGGTTTCTTCGAGCAGGATGAGCAGCCGGTCGCCGGGGGTGACCTGGCCGCGGAACTTGACGGCGTCGACGCCGACAAAGCCCATGAAGGCTTCGCCTTCGAGCTTCTGGAGGGTCATGAAGCTGGCCAGCTGGGCGGCGGCTTCGATCATGAGCACGCCGGGGAACAGGGGCCGGCCGGGGATGTGGCCGGGCACCCAGAACTGGTCGGCCTTGGCGTCGAAGTAGGCGGCGTAGCGGGTGCGGCAGTCTGATTCGTACACGACCGCGTCCAACAGCCGCATGTCGCCGCGGTGGGGGTTGACCGCTTCGATAGCCGCGGTGTCGTACAGCGGGGTGTCGAGGTCGAGGCTGTCGAGGGAAAAAAGCAGCGTGGGGGCCATGAAGGGGCTTTCGGGGATGGGGGCGGCTTGGATGCGGTGCGATGTAAACAAAGGCGGGGCCGACACGCCGGCGGCGGTGTCGACCCCGCAACAAACCGCGTCCCGAACCGGGGCCGCAGTCCTGCACGATCACCAGCAGTGGTTAGGACGCGTCGCCTTCGCGACCTTCCAGCACCTTCTTACGCAGGTCTTGGGCGATGTTCTTAATGTCTTGCATCTGCTTACGGACGCGGGTGCCCGCGGCGCGGTTGCCTCCGGCGGCTTTCTTAAGGTCGTCTTCGACGGCGGCGACGGCGTTTTTGAGCGATTCGTAGGTTTCGAGCATGGGTTCTCCTTGAATGAGAGGGTGTGCGTTGGGTTCGAACGTTTCGAAAGTGACTTACGGGGGTCTGTAAGCCGTTTGCCCCGGGGCCAGAATCGGCCAGAAGCGTACCCGGGGGCTGAAACACCGGCAAACCCGGCCCTACGGTGGCCGGGCGCTACCCAGGCGCGGGGCCATGGGCCTGGACCAGGGAGGCCACGAGCGCATCGAGGGTGGACGCCGCGGCCTGCACCGTGGGTCCCAGCCCCAAGGTACGGACCGTTTCGGTGGTCGCCGGGCCGATCGAGGCGGTTTTGACACCCGACAACAGGGCTGCGTCCGCGCCCAGCAGCCGGTACAGGTTGCGAGCGGTGGAGGAACTAGTGAACGTCACCCAATCCACCGCGCCCGCCCGCAGGGCGTCTAGAGCGTCGGGGTCCATCGCGGCGGGCGGGCGGGTTTCGTAGGCCACCACCTCGTCCACCCGGGCGCCGGCCCGGGTGAGCGCTGCGGGCAGGCCCGGGCGGGCGATGTCGGCCCGTAGCAGTAGGCACCGGGCGCCACTCAGCCCGCCGGCGTCGGCCATGGCCTGGGCCAGGGCCGCGGCGGTGAAACGCGGGGGCTGAAGGTCAGCCCGCACCGCCAGCCGGGCGTGCAGCGCGTCGGCGGTGGCCTGCCCCACCACCGCCAGGCGAACGCCGGCCAGGGCCCGCGCGTCGTGCCCGGTGGCGTGTAGGCGATCGGCCAGGGTGTCTACGGCGTTCACGCTGGTGAGCACCAGCCAGCGGTAGCCGCCGTCGGCCGGCGGGTGGGCCAGGCGGTCCAACGCCGCGTCGACCACGTCCCAGTCTGCGGGCGGAACCAGTTCCAGCGTGGGCGCTTCGATCACTTGGGCGCCGGCGGCCTGAAGCTGCGCGGACAGTTCGCTGGCCTGGTGGCGGGTGCGGGTGACCAGCACCCGTACGCCGAACAGCGGGCGGTCGGTAAAAAAATCCAGCCCCGGATCGGTGAGCGCCGCCACCGCGCCCACCACGATGATGGCCGGCGCCCCCAGGCCTTGGGCGATCACCGCCCCGGACAAGGTGGCCAGGGTGCCGCGCACGCTGCGCTGGCGGGGCAGGGTGCCCCACTGCACGGCGGCCGCGGGGGTGTCGGCGCTCAGCCCCTGGGCGGTGAGCGCCGCGGCGATGGCGGGCAGCCGCCCCACCCCCATGTAGAAGCAGGCGGTTCCGCCGGTGCCGATTAACGCCGCCAGCCCCGCGTAATCGACCGAGGTGTGGCCCTTGGTCGGGTCTTCATGACCGGTCACGATGGTCACGGTGCTGGCGGTCTTGCGGTGAGTCACCGGGATGCCGGCGGTGGCGGGCCCGGCGATGCCCGCGGTCACGCCCGGTACGACTTCACAGCGAACACCGTGCGCAGCCAAAAACGCACATTCCTCGGCCCCCCGTCCGAAAAGGTACGGGTCGCCACCTTTTAAACGCACGACCATCAGGCCTTCGCGGGCCAGGTCCAGCAGCAGTTGGTTGGTTTGGTCTTGGGTCAGTTTATGGTGCCGGGCCCGCTTACCCACGTCCAGCCGCCGAGCCGTGGCGGGAGCGTGGGCCAGCAAGGCCGGGTTGGCCAAGGCGTCGTAGACCACCGCGTCAGCCCGGCACAGCAGGTCTCGTCCGGTAACGGTGATCAGGCCCGGGTCGCCGGGGCCGGCACCGACCAGATAAACGGTTCCGGGCTTAGAAACGAGGTTCGTGGGGGCCTGAGGGGTCACAACCGGTGAACCGTAGCGGATTTTTCGCCGATGGGTCAGTGAAATCTGCCGTCCGACCGATTTGTATTTGACCCGAAGCAAAACCATGAAACCCATCCCTCTGCGACTGGTCAGCGAAACCGACGTGCCCGACAGCTTCAAGTTCGAGCGCCGCCAAGCCCCCCGACACAGCCTGCATTCGCGAGTGACGGCCGTGGCCGTCAACCGGGGCGACCACCCCGGCAGCACCGGCAGCATCGGATCGCTGGAACTCTTCGACCAATCGGCCACGGGCTTCGGGGGCTGGAGCGACCACGCCATCCCCATGGGGTCAAGAATCGCCCTGTACTTCCCTGCCCATGGCAGCAAGGCGGGCTACGACGCCTACGGCGAGGTAGTGCGCTGCGTGAAAGAAGGCGACCGCTGGTCGATCGGGATCAGCCTGCAAGTGGGCCAGGCTGCGGCCTGACCCCGTACGGCGCTGGCCTCATACTTCGGACCGCTCAGCCCGCACCGCCGCGGCGATCATCTCGGTCGCCTGCTCCAGGGCCTGCGGGATCACCCGGACCTCGCCCACCACGTCCATAAAGTTCGTGTCCCCCAGCCAGCGCGGCACCACGTGCAGGTGCAGGTGCCCCGGGACGCCCGCGCCCGCCGCGGCACCAAGGTTAGCCCCCACGTTAAAGCCCTGGCAGTTCAGGCTGCGCCGCAACGCCCGGCAGCCCAGGTCTGCCAGCTCCATCAGCTCGGCACGCTGGGCAGAGTCCAGGTCGCTCAGGTCCGGTACGTGAACGCGCGGCGCCACAAGCAGGTGGCCGTTGGTGTACGGATAGCGATTCATCATCAGCACGCCGTGGCGGGTACGGTGCAGCACGCCCGGGTCGCGGGCCGGGCCGCGGTTGCCGGCGATGCTTGTCGCTTGGTCCTCTACGGCGTCTTGTTCGGCGTCTTGCCCGGCAGCACACAGGAAGCAGGCGCCCGCGGCGGGCGCCTGGTCCACCCCCAGCTGCTGCAGATAGCTCATCCTCCAGGGTGCCCACAGGTTCTTGCGAGGCGGCGCTCCGCCCGGGCCCGAGCGTGGTGTCTGCGTTGGAGGATCCGGAGGCGTTGCGCTCATGCCCGCAGCGTATCGACCGCCGCGGCGCAGCGCTCGAACAAATCGGCGCCGCGCGAGCGCCTGAGGGCTTACACCAAATGATCGGCCCGCCGTGCCTTGCGAGACGTGCCCCCCGCATCGCGCCGACGGCCACCGGGCAAATCACTTTAATGTGGCGCTCTAACGAGCCTCGTTCAGGTGCGTGCGGGTTTCTTCGGATCCAGAAACGAAGGGCACGCGGCCGATAGGGCCTTTTCTGACGCTGCCGACCGACCGGCGGCCCCCCAGGACGCGCCCGCTTATGGCCCCCCCCGGACTCTTGCTACTCGCCGTCGTCGCTCCGGCGCTGACCGGACTGGCCACGCTGTTCTTGCCCCGCGTCGCGGTCACCCCGCGCGTGCTGCTGGCCGCTGCGGGCCCCGCCTTCGCGTTCGTGCTAGTCCTGTCGCATCTCGGTGCTTACGGGGTGGCCGGCCATGGCGAACCCGACACGCACGGTGCGAGGATCCACCACACCGCCGCATCACCCACCGCAGCCGCCGAGGGTTTGGATGCGCACCACCCCGCACCGGTCCGGCTGGCCTCCCCCCCCGCGGGCACCGACAGCATCGCCTGGGTGCCGGACCTGGATCTGAACCTGGCCTTTCTCGCCGACGGGCTGGGCGGCTTCTTCGCGCTCTTGGTCGCGGGCATCGGCGTGCTCATCGTGCTCTACGCCCGGGGCTACTTCGGCGGCGCCACCGACCAGGCCCGGGCCGACCTCTACCGCTTTTATCCCACGCTGGGGTTCTTCGCCTCGGCGATGCTGGGCGTGGTGCTGGCCGACTACACGCTGCTCACCCTGGTGTTCTGGGAGCTCACCAGCATCAGCAGCTTCCTGCTGATCGGCTGGAACCGCTACGACAAGCCGGCGCTGAAGCTGGCCAAGCAGGCGTTCTTCACCACCGGCCTGGGCGGCATGTTCTTGCTGGGCGGCATCGGTCTGCTGGGCCACCACACCGGCCACTGGCGGTGGAGCGAGCTTTTGCACCACGCCGCGGAGCTGGACTGGGCGGCGGGCACGCTGCGGTGCGCGTTCTTGCTGATGTTCGTGGGCGCCGCGAGCAAGAGCGCCCAGTGGCCGCTGCACTTCTGGCTGCCCGGGGCCATGGCCGCGCCCACCCCGGTGTCGGCTTACCTGCACTCGGCCACCATGGTGAAAGCCGGCGTGTTTCTGGTCGGCCGCATGCTGCCGTTGTTCGTGCTGCCCGGCGAGGGCGTGGGCCTGACCATCTGGCCCGGGCTCATCACCTGGTTGGGCGCCGTCACCATGCTCTACGGCGGCGTGACCGCGGTGAACCAGCACGACCTCAAACGCATCTTCGCGTACACCACCGTCAGCCAGCTCGGTTTGCTGATGACCATGTACGGGCTGGCGGGGTTTGGCTTCGTCTACGGCGGCAAGGCCTACGCCGCCGCGATCGACCTGGACATCACCCAGATCGCCAACCACGCGTTCTACAAGGCCCCGCTGTTCATCACCGCCGGCGCGATCGGCCACTACCTCTCGCGCTCACTGCCCGACCTGCACGGCGCTTTTTACAAGTTCCCGGCCATCTGCGCGACGATGCTGCTGGCGGGTTACGCGCTGGCCGCCGGGCCGGGCACCGTCAGCTTCCAGGCCAAAGAGCTGTTTCTCTACGCCGTCTACCACGCGGCCGACGGGCACCCGTGGCTGTGGATCATCCTCGCGATGACCGTGGCCACCGCGGCGTGCAACGTCGCGATCTTCGTGCGCTTGCTCACCACCCTGCTGGGCCTGCCCGGCTCGATGGGCAAGGGCAAGGCCGACGACGGGCACCAGGATCATCACGCCGACGCCGACGACCACCACCACGCCCACGAGCCCGAGCCGGGCCTGGGCGGGGCGCTCATCTGGCTGCCCGCGGTGCCGCTGGTCGCGCTGCAGTACGTCGGCGGATTGGCTCCGGGCGTGTGGGACCGGCTCTTTGGCGGGTTCGAACGCTTCGGCTACTACTTCGACCACGGCGTGCCCAGCCTGCTTTATGCGCTCACCCACCCGGGTGTGCCGCTGTATGCCTCGGGCCTCGCGATCGTGCTGGGCGTGCTGCTGGGGCTCAGCGGCCTGCTCCGCGGCCAGCACACCGATGTCCATGACGTGATCTACCCCGCGGTTGAATCGGGCACCGTGGGGCTGGGCCGCGGCCTGTTCGAGCTGTTGCAAAACGGCAGCCTGCGGGTCTACCTCACGGTGGTCTTGCTCACCCTCACCGCCTGCCTGGGCGTGGCCGCGTGGCAAGACCCGGGCATGGTGGCCCCGGTCGCCGCGGAGGCCGCGCGGGCCTTTGAGCTTCCGCTGGGCGCCATGGTGGGGGCGCTGGTCGTGGTCACCGCCCTGCTGCTGCCGGTGTTCAGCTCGCGCATCGTCCGGGTGCTGATCCTGGGCTCGTGCGGGTTCACGGTGGTGGCGATGTACGTGGTCTACCGCGCCCCGGACCTCGCGCTCACGCAGCTGATGGTCGAGATCATCGGCGTGCTGCTGTTTGTGCTGGTGCTGCGGCTGCTGCCCGAACCGCCGGCAAGCGAACGCGGCCGCCCGGTCGGCCGGGTGTGGCGGGCGGCGGTGGGCGCGGCGGTGGGCCTGGCCCTGGGCTGGATCACCCTGGTGTGCGCCCACGCCGAGCCGGCCGCGCTCCTGGGCGAGTGGTTCAGCCAGTACAGCTATCACGGCCCGGCGTTGTACGACGCGGCAGGTGAAAAAGTCGGCTACGCCCGCGGCGGCGGCGGGAAGAACGTGGTCAACGTCATCCTGGTGGACTTCCGCGGCTTCGACACCCTGGGCGAGATCTCGGTGCTGGGCCTGGCGGCCCTCGGGGTCTGGTCGATGCTGCCCGGCCGCCGGCGCGAGCTGAGCCGCGACACCGCCACCGAGGCCACTTTGTCATGACCAGCCCCCTGTTCAAAACCGCCGCGCGGCTCATCGTCCCGCTCACCCTGCTGTTCGCCGCCTACATCGCGCTGCGCGGGCACAACAGCCCCGGCGGGGGCTTCATCGGCGGCCTCATGGTCTCGGTGGCGCTCATCCTCTACCGCCTGGCGCACGGGCGCCACGCGATTCTGCGGCTGCTGCCCTTCCACCCGCGGGTGCTCGTCGCCCTGGGGCTGGGCATCGCCTACGCCACGGCCCTGATCCCGCTGCTGTTTGGCCGCCCGCTGCTTACCTCGCTGGTGATCGACGGCTTCTACATCGGCCTGGGCCAGCGGGTCCACTTCGCCTCGGCGCTGTTCTTCGACGTGGGCGTGCTGCTGGTGGTCGTGGGCGTGACCGTGGGCATGATCCAGCGCCTCAGCGAAGAGGTGGACGCCCAGGCGCTGCGCGGCCGCAAGACCGGGGCCTCGGCCGCGCTGGCCGATGAATCTGCCTCTTCACCTGCCGCTGCACCTGCCCCCGCCGGAGGCGACTTCAAATGACCTTTGTGATGGCCGTCTGCGTCGCCGCCTGTGTCGGTGTCAGCGTTTACCTGCTGCTGGGCCGCGACCTCAAGGGCGTGGCCATGGGCGTGTTCCTCCTGGGCCACGGCGCCAACCTGTCGATCATGGCCATGAGCGGATCGCCCGTGCTGCCCCACGACAAGGGGCTAAGCCCCAGCAACCTGAAAGCCGCCCCGGTGCTGGGCAAGCACGTGCCCGACCCGGCGTTGGCCGGCATGGTCGATCCGCTGCCCCAGGCCCTCGTGCTCACCGCCATCGTCATCGGCTTCGCGGTCATGGGCTTCTTGCTCACGCTGCTGATCATCACCAACCGCTCCACCGGCACCCTGGTCGTGGACCGCCTGGCGGACGAACCGGTCTGCACCACGCGGACCGACACGCGGTCCGAGCCCTTCCAGCCCGCGGGAGCGCTCTCTTGAATCCCTCGTTCGTCATCCTGTTGGTCATCATCCCCGCGCTGGCGGGGCTGGCCTGCGTGCCGCTGGTCAACCGCCTGGGCGTGTGCCGCATCATTGGCGCCCTGGGCTTTGCCTTGAACCTGGTGCTGGCCCTAAGCCTGCTGTCGCCCGACCGAGCCCTGGTCACGCAACTGGGCGGGTGGGCGGCGCCCTACGGCATCTCGCTGGTCTTCGATGCCATGAGCGGGGTCATGGTGGCCGCCGCGTCGCTGGTCGCCTTGGCCTGCCTGGTACACGCCGCGGGCAGCCTGCCCGACCCGGCCGAGCGGCGCTACTTCCACCCGCTGGTCAACTTCATGATGGCCGGGGTAAACCTCAGCTTCCTCACCGGCGACCTGTTCAACCTCTTTGTGGCCTTCGAGGTCATGCTCATGGCCAGCTACGGCCTGCTGGTGCTGGGCCGCGGCAAGGCGCAGCTGGCGCAGGCCTACAAGTACGTTCTGCTCAACCTGGTGGCCTCGGCGGTGTTCGTCATCGCCGCGGGCATGGTCTACGGCCTTTTGGGCACGCTGAACCTGGCCGACATGGCCCGCATCACCGCCGAGCTGGCGGCCCGCGACGCGCTGCCCGCCGGGTTCACCGCCGTGGCCGTGCTGCTGCTGTTTGTCTTCACCCTCAAGGCCGGGGTGTTCCCCCTGTGGTTCTGGCTGCCCGACACCTACCCCACCTGCCCGATCGCCATCACCGCCCTCTTCGGCGGCGTGCTCACCAAAGTCGGCGGCTACGCCGTGGCCCGGCTTTTCCCCTTGGTCTTTCTAGTGGGCGACGCGGGGCCGGTGCTGCAGCAGATCATCCTGGTGGGCGCCGTGCTCACCATGGCCGTGGGGGTGTTTGGCGCTCTGGCCTTTCGCACGCTACGGCGCAGCCTGGCCATGTTCATCATCATCGGCGTGGGCTACGCGCTCTTCGGCGTGGCCGTGGCCCAGCCCGGGGCCATCGCCGGCAGCGTGTTTTATATGGCCCAGTCCATGGTGGTCATGGCCGCGGCCTTCCTGGCCTGCGGACTGATCGAAACCCACCTCACCACCGACGACCTGCGCGACGGCGGGGCCCTGCAAAAAACCCACCCCTGGCTGGGCGTGCTGTTTTTGGTGGTCTTGCTAAGCATCGCGGGCCTGCCACCCACCAGCGGTTTCTACGGCAAGTTCGCCATCATCCGCGACGCCCTGGGCGCCGGCTTCACCTGGACCGCCACCGTGGCGATCCTCGCCGGGGCCCTGTCGATCCTCGCGGTGCTGCGGATCTGGTGCAGCACCTTCTGGGGCCCCGAACCCGCCGTCTTGCCGCGCGACGCCGACGCACGTGCCGCGGCGTTGGCCCGCGTGCCCTCGGCCTCGGGCTACGCCGCGCTGGTGCTGCTCATCACCGCCTCGCTGGGGCTGGGCTTCCTGCCCCAGGGCATGGTGTCCTTGGCCCAGTCCGCAGGCCGGCAGGCCACCACGCCCGGGGCCTACGTCGCCGCGGTCATGGGGCCCGTGGCGCCCGCGGTGCCCGCGGTGCCCGTCAAACCAGCGAAAGCAACCGGCACACACGCTGCCCCGGCTGACGCTTCACACGACGCACCCCAGCCACCCAAAGCGCACCTCGAAACGCACCCCAAGCGCCCGGCCCGGACCGCGCCAACGCCCGCGCCCGCCGCCGATCCCGCTGCACCCACCGTCCCCGCGTCGCCGGCCGCCGAAGAGTTCCACGTGCGCCTCCCCGCCACTCCGCTGGCCGCCGCCCCCCACCCCGCGGAGCACCGACCGTGATCCAGAAGTTTCTTCTGAACCTGGCCCTGGCCACCGTGTTCGTGGCGTTGATCGGCGACGTCACCGCCTTCGACTTCGTCCTGGGCTTTGTCATCGGCCTGGGCGTGGTGTCGATGCTCTCGGCCGCCGCGGGCGACGAAAACTACTTGCGGCGCCTCTGGGGCCTGGTCAAGTTCGCCGGGTACTTCCTGGTCATCTTGGTCAAGTCGAACCTGGAAGTGGCCTGGGAGATCATCACCCCGGGCTTCACGATGCAGCCGCGCATTCTGCGCTACCGCGTGGCGGGGCTCACCGACGTCGAAGTCACCACCCTGTCCAGCGCCATCACCCTCACGCCCGGCACGCTGAGCGCCGACCTGAGCGACGACGGCGAGACGCTTTTCATTCACGCCATGTACGCACGCGACCGCGACCAGGCCCTGGCCGCGATCGACCAACTCCGCCACTGGCTGCTGCGCGAGGTCTTTAACCATGACTGCTGACCTTCTTCCGCTGCTGCTGGCCGCGGGCGCCGACGCCGCCCCGGCGGCCGGCCACGCCGCCGACGCCGGCCACCAAAGCTCGGCCACCACGGTCTTGCTCTTGGCCTGCTACACCGCACTGGCGGGGCTGGGCCTGGGCATGGTGCTCTGCCTGTGGCGGCTGGTCCGCGGCCCCTCTCTGCCCGACCGCGTGCTCGCGGCCGACCTTCTGGCCCTGCATGTGGTGGCCATCGTCGTGGTGCTGACCATCTACCTCCACGACACCGTCTTTTTCGAAGCCGCCTTGGCCGTGGGCATCCTGGGCTTTGTCAGCACCGTGGGCTTTGCCCAGTACATCCACGCCACCGCCGGCCAGCCCCACCACCCCCACGGCAACGCGGCCGACCCGGACCACGTGCGCCCCGTGGGCCACGCCCCTCAGCAAGCCGCCCCGGGAGCCCCGGCATGAACACCTTCTTCGACACCCTCGCAGCACTCTTCCTGCTCGGCGGGCTGTTCAGCTTCGTGGTCGGGGCCCTGGGCGTGGTCCGCCTGCCCGACGTCTACCACCGCCTGCACGCCGCGAGCAAGTCCAGCACCGTGGGCATGATGGGCCTTTTGCTGGCCGCCACCTGCCACCTGGGCACCACCGAGGTGGGCGTGAAGGCGTTGATGGTCATGGTCTTTCTGTTCGTCGCCAACCCGGTGGGCAGCCACCTGCTGGCCAAGGCCGCGCTCAAGGCCAAGACCCCGGTGTGGGAAGGCACGCTGGAGGGGGACCAGGAGTAGTAGTTGCGGCGCCGCGGGGCGGTTTCGTCTTAGAGCGGTTCTGGAAGGCGTGAGGCGTTAGCTCCTAGGCGTTAGCAAAGACACGCAAGCGGCAGCCCGCGCGAAAAGGGGGAGGCGAGGCTCCGTCGGAGCCTCGCCTCCCATCCAATCCGCCCCACCGCGTCAGCGCTCTTCCTAACCCCTAGGACCTAACGCCTACTCCGCCCCTGCTCTGCACCGCACCCCGCGGGGTAAACTCCCCGCCATGAGCACCGCCCCCAACGAGAAGAACGCCCTCATCGTCACCGGCGGCTGGGACGGCCACACGCCCCAAGAGTCTGCGGCCCTCTTCAAAACCATCCTTGAAGCAAGCGGCTACGCCGTCACCGTGCGCGACGGCACCGAGACCTACGCCGACGCCGCGCTGCTGGCCCGGCAGCACCTCATCGTGCCCATGCACACGATGACCGACATCAGCGACGACGCCTGGAACAGCCTGAACCGCGCCGTGCAGGGCGGCTGCGGCTTCGCGGGCTTCCACGGCGCCATGATCGATGCCTTCCGCAACAACCCCGACTACCAGTGGATGACCGGAGGCCAGTGGGTCGCCCACCCGGGTAACGACCAGATGCAGTACACCGTCTACCTCGAAGACGACGACCACCCCATCACCCGCGGGCTGGGCGACTTCGAAATGACCGCCACCGAGCAGTACTACTGCCACGTCGACCCGGGCAACACCGTGCTGTGCAGCACCGTGTTCGACCAGGCCGCCGGCGACCCGAGCCTGTACCACCAGAACGTGGTCATGCCCTACGCCTGGACCAAGACCTGGGGCAAGGGCCGGGTGTTCTGCGCCGCCTGGGGGCATACCTATAGAGACTTCGACGAGCCAACCGCCCGCGAGATCGTGCGGCGGGGGATGCTGTGGGCCACCCGCGATTAGAGGCCCCGCATCAAATGATTCCATGGCCGTGTCTTGCGGGACGTAGCCCCCGCGTCCCGCGGGCGGCGGACGATCGCCAAATATTCAATGTGGTGCTCTAACGGCCCTCCTCCGCGCCCCACACGTAAACGTAATACGCCCCCCGTTCCACGGCGGTTTCGTCGGTCAGCCAGGTCTTCATGCGGACGCGCCCGGTGTCCAGCCGCACCCGATGGGTCACCGCGGCCATCGCGTCGTCCACCACCACCGTCGCATCGAATACCGGTTTCCTGCCGCCTTCGGACGGCCCATCGTCGGGCGTGATCGTTAGCCGGGCCGTTTTAATCGCCAGCGCCACCCCCGCGGGCCGGTCGGCCACGTGCGGCACCCCGGTACGTGGCGGCAGTCCGGCCCGCAGCCCCGCGCCACACGCCCGCGGCCAGCGACGCAGCTCCACGAAATAGTCTCCGGGGGCTTGCACCTCCACCAAGAAGTAGCCGTTCTGCACCACCGCCTCGCGGCAGTGGTTCTGGTCGTAAATTCCCGGCCCCGAAGTGGTGCCGTGCCAGGCGTGGGCGGTCATCTCCAGCGGCGCGTCGGCCCGGTCCACCCCGCGATCCAGATAAAAGGGCCACACCTGATCGAAGCCCGGCGCCAAACCCGCCCACCAGCGCTCGTACACCGCCGCCAATTCCGCCACCACCTCCGGGCGGTCCGCCGACCGGTCGTGCTGCTGCCCCGGGTCGGCCCGCGCGTCGGTCAGCTCGCGGCGGCCTGGCCCCCACTCGCGGGTGTGCACTAGCCGCCAGTCGCGGGTCAACACCTCGTAATCCTTGAACTTCTCGGGGTTGTCGCGCTGCTGGTTGTGAATCACCAGCGTGCGGTCGCCCAGCAGCGTGTCGGACCCGCCGGCCAGCACCGGGCCCAGGTCCCGCCCGTCCGTCTCGGCCCGGCCCAGACCGCAGACCGAGCGCAGCGTCGGCAGAAGATCCAGGTGGGCCGTCAACCCCTCCACGTCACGCCCGCCCTCCCAGCCTCCGCCGGGCCAGCGCACCAGGCACAGGTTGCGGTGGCCCCCGTCGGTGGCCCAGCACTTCTTGCCCCGCATGCCCGCGTTGAAACCGCCGGCCAAGAACCCCTCGCCGTCCACCTCCGCCCCGCCGGCGGTGCCGTTGTCGCCCATGTAGATCAGCACCGTGTCTCGGGCCACGCCCAGCGCCTCCAGCCGGCCGCGCAGCCGCCCCACGTTCTCGTCCAGGTTCGCGATCATGCCGAAGAAGCGCGCCCGTCCCGGCTCTAAACCCTGGTCCAGGTAGGGCTGCGCATATCGCGCGTGTACGTCATGGGGCGTGTGGGGCGCGTTCGCCGCCAGATAACACAAGAACGGCTGGTCCGCGTCCATGCTGCGGGTGATGAACCGGTCCGCCTCACCAAACCACACGTCGGTGCAATACGTGTCCTCCACACGCTCGGGCCGGCCGTTACGCAGAAACGTCGCGTTGAAATAGTCGTTGCCCCACGCGTCGGGCATCTCCCCGATCACCCCGCCGCCGTGGTGCAGCGTGTGGTCGAAACCCCGTTCGTGCGGCAGGTAGCGCCGCCCGTCACCCATGTGCCACTTACCGAACATACCCGTGCGGTATCCCCCGGCCCGGAACACGTCGCCCATCGTTGGCACGTCCCGGTTCAAAAAATAGCGCCCTGTCAGCGTGCTCCATACCCCCGCCCGGGCCGAGTCGCGCCCGGTCAGCAACGCGGCCCGGCTGGGGGCGCACATCGGATCGGTGTGGAAGTTTTGCAAACGCACCGATCCGTCGTATAGCGCGTCTAGCGCCGGGGTCTTCAGCCACGGGTTGCCCGTGCGGCCGTAGTCCCCGTAGCCCTGATCGTCGGTCACGATCAGCACCACATTGGGAGTACGGCGGCTTCGGTCGGCGGTCAAAGCATCGCGCATCGTCCGAGTGTACCCCTCGGTCAGCCCCGGCCGAACCCTCCACACCCGGCGGCTTCGGATACGATCCGAGCCATGACCGCAGCCATCGACACCCTTATGCAGACCGCCAGCCAGCAGCTGGCAGACCTGGACTACGCCGCCAGCGAAACCACCTGCCTCGACGCGCTCGCCGCGGCCCGCGCCGCGGAAGACTGGGCCCTCTACGCCCGCATCGTGCTGCCCCTGCAAGAGTGCCGCCGCCAGCGGCGCGTGCATGCCGCCGACCAGACCGTTCAGGTGGGGCTGGCCAAAGGCGCCGACATCCCCCAGACCGGCTGCGTGGTCTTCACCGCCCCGCACGAGCCCGCCGACGCCCACGCCTGGCAGACCCGAAGCCGCGCCGCGGGCCGGCCGGTCGAAGCCCTCTACGCCCAGGCCGCCCACCGCAAAACCTGGCGCATCATCAGCATCGTCGACCCCACCCTCGCCTGCCCCGTGCCCGCCCCCTACCAGCAGTTTCCGCAAAACCAGCCGCTGGAGAGCGAGAACAAGATCAAGGCTGGACATTTTTTTATCAGCGCCGGTGAAGCCCTCGGTAACGCCGCGCTCGAACGCGTCACCGCCGAACCCGGCAGCCTCGCATGCATCGACCAACTCGAAACCGCGATCGCCGCGGTGGGCGACCACGAGATCCTGCACCAACGTCTGGCCGACGCCGCCCGGGCCCTCGCCGCCACCTCCACCCCCCCGACGTCCTCGTGAGCCCCCGTAAAAGCCAACTCTCGTCCGCCGCGCTGCGCGTCCGCCGCCCGTGGAAGCGCTGGGTGCTGTTCGTGCTCCTGGGCCTGTTCGCCTTCTCGGGCTTCCGCGCTGTGCAGAAGCTGCGCGCCGCCCCCACCTGGTGGGAACAAAACCGTAGTTTCCTCGAAACCGCCCCCCCCGCCGACCTGGAACGCCTGGCCAAGGCCGTGCAGGTCCGCGCCCCACGCGAGTGGACCCGCCCCGTCGGCCAGGGCGACGGCCAACGCACGCTGGGTTTTGGCTTCGACGAAATCAACGCGTGGCTCGCCCTCAAACTCACCCCCCTGCTGCGCAACCAGGGCGTCCGCCTGCCCTCGCTCGCGGGGGCCATGATCACCGAACGCGACGGCCAGCTCGTCGCCGCGGTCAGCCAAGACAACGGCAAGGCCCTGCGCGTCTACAGCCTGTTCTTCGAAGTCACCCGCGCCATTGACGCCACCGGGGCCCAGACCTCCGAACCCGCCTTCCGTCTCGACGCGATCCGCCTGGGCAACCAGGGCCTGCCCCTGGCCCTCATCGCCCAGTTCGCCGACCCCAGCAGCATCAAAGACCCCACCCTCCGCGAGCTCTTCACCCAGCTCGCCGCGGGCGAAGCCGTCGGCCCGCTCATCCTCCCCGTTGACGCCCACCGCAAGGCCCGGATCCAAGGCTTCCGCGTCACCGAAGCGGGCGTCGAGCTGGACGTGGCGGTGAGCTACAACGACGACAATCGCACAAAGAACTAACGCCGGCGGCCGGCTTCACCATGGTTCCCCCCGACCCCGACCCCAGCGCCGAGATCCCGCTGACCGGTGGCGGACGCACCGCCGTCGTCAGGGTTGGCGACGTGATCCACCGCGAAACGGGCCCGTGGGCCCCGTCGGTCCATGCGCTGCTCCGTCACCTTGAGAACGCTGGCTTCACCCGATCTCCGCGGGTGGTAGGAAGCGGGTTTGATAAGCGCGGCCGAGAGACACTGAGCTACCTCGCCGGCGACGTCGTCCACCCCCGGCCGTGGGCCGACGACGCCTACCCTGCGCTGGGCCGCGTGCTCCGAGAGCTGCACAACGCCACACAAGACTTCGTGCCCCCCGCCAACGCGCGGTGGCGGCCCTGGCACGGGCGTGACCCGGGCGGGCCGGACCAGGTGTTCGGACACGGCGACACCGGACCGTGGAACATCGTCGCCCGCCACGGGCAGCCGGTTGCGTTGATCGACTGGGAAGTGGCCGGGCCGGTTGACCGCGTGGTGGAACTGGCTCAGACGTGCTGGCTCAACGCCCAGCTTTATGACGACGACATTGCTGCCACGCAGGGCCTGCCCGACGCCGTCACCCGGGCCCGGTGGGTCCGCGCCATCCTCGACGGCTACCGCCTGCCGGCCGAGCGCCGGGCGGGCTTTGTCGATCAGATGATCCGCTTTGCGATCCGTGATGCCGCCCACCAGGCGATCGAGGCTGGCGTCACCCAAGACACGCGCGACCCCACCGCCCTGTGGGCGATCACCTGGCGCACCCGCAGCGCGGCATGGATGGACACGCACCACGCGGTGCTACAGGATGCTCTCCTATAGGTTGCGGGCCGGGAACGTCTGCGAACCGTTCTAAGCAACCGCCGCCTCCTCGGCACCGGGCTAGACTTCAAACGCCATGAACGCCTCTTCCCCCCAACGCATCGTCGTCGGCGTCACCGGCGCCAGCGGCGCGCTCTACGCCGCCCGGCTGATCCAGCTGCTGGTCGCCGCCGAGGTCGAGACCCACCTGGTCGTCTCGCCCCTGGGCCAGCGGCTGCTGCGCGACGAGCTGGGCATGGAGCGCGTCGATCTCGCCGCCCTGGCCGGCACCGAGGCCGCGCCGCCGAACCTGGTCACCCACCACACCAAAGACGTGGGCGCCACCATCGCCAGCGGCAGCTTCCACCACGACGGCATGATCATCTGCCCGTGCAGCAGCAACACCCTGGGCGCGATCGCCAGCGGCAACGCCTCGCACCTGATCCACCGCGCCGCGCACGTGACCCTCAAAGAACGCCGCAAGCTGGTGCTGGTCCACCGCGAGATGCCGCTGTCGCTGATCGACATCCGCAACATGCAGGCGGTGACCGAGGCGGGCGCCGTGGTCGCCCCGGCCAACCCGGGTTTTTACAAGCTGCCGCAGACCGTCGAAGCCATCGCGGACTTTGTGGTCGGCCGCTGCCTGGACCTGCTGGACGTGCCCCACGACCTGAACATCCGCTGGGCGGGGAAAATCGCACCCGAAACAACCTGCCCCCAACCCGACGGAAAAACCGTGTGCCGACCCGCGGCGAAGCGTTAAAACGCCCCG
>CALLPP010000006.1 GCA_938015655.1 uncultured Algisphaera sp. | reverse complement strand
TAAAACACGCACGCGGCCAGCACCTGCAGGGCAGGGCGGAGGGCCACTGGGCCCCCGGTGGTGCCCAGCATGACCGCGCCCCCGACCGCCAGCGCGACGCCTGCCCACTGGCTGGGCCACAGGGTTTCGCCGCGGGCTGCGGCCAGCGCGGCCAGCACGGCGATTTTGAACCCCAGCAGGGGCGCGACCCGCGAAGCGTCGAGGGTGCGCAGGGCCGAGACCAGGGCCCACTGAGCCAGGGCGAAGGAGGCAACCATGGCCGTAAGCGGGGCGATCCAGCGCCGGTCTGGCCCCAACCCAGCGGGCCACAGCCACGGCAGGGCCATCGCGGCGGCTCCGGCCATCCACACGTGGGCGAGGGCCAGTAGCGTGAGGCCTGGCCGCGCAGCCCGCCCGGGGGCGGCGGCGGTGAAGTGTCGCGCGGCGAGGTAGGCCGCCGCGTGGCCTAGCGCGGTGAGCAGTCCCAGGGCGATGCCCCAGCCCACGACTTAGCTCGCCGCCGGGGTGAGCCGGTCGTGGGCGCGCAGCAGTAGTTCACGGGTTTTGTCCCATCCCAGGCAGGCATCGGTGACCGACACGCCGTAGCGCAGCTTGGAAAGGTCTTCGGGGATTGGCTGTTTGCCTTCTTCCAGGTTGGACTCGAGCATCATGCCGGTGATGGCCACGGTTCCGTTTTGGCGCTGTTGCACGAGGCTGTCCCACACCACTTCTTGCTGGGCGGACACCTTGCCCGAGTTGGCGTGGCTGCAGTCGACCACTAGCCGTGGCACGAGCCCAGCGTCGGTCAGCCGACCGGCAGCGGCGGCGATGTCCGCCGGATCGTAGTTGGATCCGTCGGACCCGCCGCGCAGGATGACGTGGCCGTAGGCGTTCCCGCGGGTCTGCACGACGCAGGCCCGGCCCTGCTCGTCGATGCCGATGAAGTGGTGCGGGCTGAGGGCGGACTGCATGGCGTCCAGCGCGACCTGCAGCGAGCCGTTGGTGGCGTTTTTAAAGCCCACGGGCATGGACAGTCCGCTGGCCATCTGTCGGTGGGTCTGGCTTTCGGTGGTGCGGGCGCCGATGGCGGCCCAACTGATTAAATCGTCCAGGTACTGGGGAGTGATTGGGTCCAGGAACTCGGTGCCTGCGGGCAGGCCCAGGGCGGTGATGTCCAGGAGCAGCTTGCGGGCCAGTTCGAGCCCGCGCGAGACGTGGAAGCTGCCGTTCAGATCCGGGTCGTTGATGAGCCCCTTCCAGCCGACGGTGGTGCGCGGCTTTTCGAAGTAGACCCGCATGACCACCAGCAGGCGGTCTTTGACTTGCAGGGCCAGTTCGGCCAGGCGTCCGGCGTAGGCCAGGGCGGCGGCGGGGTCGTGGACCGAGCAGGGGCCGACGACTACCAGCAGGCGGGGATCCTCGCCGCGGAGCACTTGTTCGACGTCTTGGCGGCCGCCCACCACCGTGTCGCGTGAGGCGGCGGTGAGGGGCAGGCGGGACTCGAGGTCGCCGGGCGAGATCAGCGGAGCGAGGCTCGTGACGTTCAGATTCTGGGTCGACGGGGAGGACGCGGGCATCGCGGGATGATACGGGAGGGCGGGGAGGGCGTTCCGACCAGCCCTTTCACCGTACCAGTCTCGGGCCTTCTCGCCGGCTCCGCGTCTGGCGGATCAGGCGGCGGCGCGGCGCCGCACGCGCTGGATACCCCGCAGAAGGTCGCGGGCGTTTTTGAACTGGGACATGGCCGGGTTTTTGGGCCGTAGTACCGCGGCAGACAGGGAGTGTAGGGTGCGGGCCTCGTCGCTCATCGCGTCGTAGGTGATCAGCCGGGCCAGCTCGGGGTTGAAGTGGGGGTGGTTGATTTGGACCGCGAGGTAGAAGATGTCCATGCCGCGATCGGGCTTGCCGGCGACGTCTTTGAGCGACGCGCTGGTGACCTCGCCGCGGGCCAGCATGTCGCTGAGCACTTTTTGCACTTCGCTGGTTTGCATCAGCTCCATGAACAAGCGGTTGAGCACCGGGCGGTTGGTTAAGTCTTCGTCGATCTGGGCCGAGGTGCCGAAGTCCACGAAGCCGACCCCGTCTTCGGTGATGACCATGTTGTCCAGACGCAGGTCCAGGTGCATGATCTTGGCGTCGTCGTGCAGGGCGGCCAGCAGCTCCATGGCCGAGGCGGCGAATTCGGCTTGGGTTAGCGGGGCGGAACGGCCGTTGCGCAGCCAGTTCATGTCCAGCCGGGTGACCAGCCCGCGTTTGTCACGGCCGATGCGCAGCGGCCGCGGTACGCGGCAGCGCAGGTGTTCGGGCAGGCGCTTGTGCAGCAGCTCTAGGCATTTGGTTTCACGGGTGAGAAACAGTGGGAACACGTCGCCCACCAGTTTGCGGGCGCGCTGTTTGGCGGCGATGGAGTCCAGGTTGGGGAAGCGGGCGTTGATACGGCGTAGCACGCCTTCCACCGACGGCACACGCTTGGTGACACAGAAGCCCTCGGGCTCGTTGTCGTCGGGGCTGAGCGTCACGTCGTAGGTCGAACGCTTGCTGTCTTCGTCGGGGCGGACCAGGTCGGTCTTGCGGGCTACGAAGTACCAGGCTCGCGGGGTGATGCCGGGGATGCGCAGGCCCAGGGGCGCGTGCCAAAGGTCGCCGGGAGCTTGCTCGATGGCGAAGCCATTGGTGTTGTTGTATTGCTCGGCGATGGACAACAGTTTCTGGGCGTTGGTGTGCATGACCGCGGCGCTACCGCCCCAGCGCAGACGGTCAAAAAGATCGCCGGCTTGGTGCGGCTCGCCGGGTCCGGCCAGGCGCAGGTCGATCATGCCGTCTTGTAGGTCGTCGGTGGTGCGGCCCACCTGGCGCTTGTTGGATTCGGCGCCCAGGCGTTGGGCCAGCAGGCGTTCCACCCAGCGGTCGGCCAGGGCGGCGCGGGCTTCGGGCGAACGTTGAACCCGCGGGGGGGTCGAAGACGAAAAGAACTTGAGCATGGACCGGGGCCTTGGGTGACGCGAGGGCGTGCGAAGTGCGGGTCGAAGGACCGTTTATTCTTCGTGCGTCGAGCCTGGTCGCTGAGGTGCGCGGGCCCCGGCGCGGGGCAAGTCGCCTCTCCGGGGGCCCTACAACGTGCGTGATTTACCCAGCCGTTACAACCCCAACTTCCGGCGTGCCCCGCTGCCGGCCCCGGAGGGGCGGGCTTTAATGGAGCGCCGCATCAAGTGATTTGGCCAGTTGCCGTTCCTGGGCCGCAAAATGTGGCGGTTAAATAACTTCGATACGGTGTTCTACAGCCCCCGCACGCAGCGAAACCCCGCGTTGGCGGTGGAGGAATCCGGGGCGTTGCCGGTGCGAGCGCCCAGCCGGTAGCGGTTGCAGTACGAGCGGTGACACAGAAAGCTACCGCCTTTCTGGACGCGGCGGCGCTCGCCGGCGGGGCCCCGTGGCACGGCCTCGTCGCGGGGGCCTCTGGGGTTCACTCGAGTGTCGGGTCGGTCTGGGGCGTGCCATGTGGGCGAGAACCAGTCGGCGGTCCACTCCCACACGTTGCCGCAGAGGTTGTGTAACCCGTAGGCGTTGGGGGTGTAGGCATCGACCGGGCAGGTCGCGGCATACCCGTCGTCGGCGGTGTTGTGGTCTGGAAAGCGCCCCTGAAACACGTTGCAGCGGTGGCGTCCGCGCGGTTCGAGGCGGTTGCCCCAGGGAAAAGTCTGCCGGTCGCCGCCGCCGCGGGCCGCAAATTCCCACTGGGCTTCGGTGGGCAAGGCGCGTCCAGCCCAGACGGCGTAGGCCGCAGCGTCGTGCCAGCTGACGTGGACCACCGGGTGGTTGTCTAGCCCCTGGAGCGAGGACCGTTCGCCCAGCGGGCGGTCCCAGCGGGCCCCGGGCACGGCCACCCACCAGGGCACGCCGGGGACGGCCTGCAGCCCCCGGGCGAACTTGTCGGGCAAATGGGGCCGGAAGACGTAGGACCAGCCGAAGCGTTGGGCCTCGGTCTGGTAGCCGGTATCGGCCACAAAAATGGCAAACGCCGCGTTGGTCACGGCGGTGGCCTCGATCGCGAAGGGGCTGACGGTGACCTCGCGCACCGGGCCTTCGCCGTCGGTGGCAAAGCCTTCAGGGTCCTCGCTACCCATCCAAAACGTCCCGCCGTCCAGCGGCACCAGGCCTTGGTCCGAGTCGGCCCGGGGCCCGGGACCGGGAAGGCCCCCCATCGCGGCCGAGCCGGGCGGAGCGGGGGTGCTCCGGCTCCCCGGGCCGCAGCAGGGGGAGGGGGTGTTGGGGGCCGGCGGGGGCTGCGCGGTCATGCCCAGGAGCCTAGCAAGCCTCCCTCGGCTCTCGGGTACATTGATTAAACGACCGATGAATTGCGAGTCTCGGGCCGTTCGAGTCCGCACTCATTCCAGGATGCCCCTTGTGAAACTTGTTTCGAGAAAGACCATGTGCTGTTGGCAACTGTTCTCGCCGGTGCTCTGTGTTCTGGCGGGGCTGGCTCCGGCCGGGGCGTTGGCCGCCCTGCCGCAGGATGCGGGGGCCTGGTTGGTCCGTGCGGCCGAGGAGGCCCGCACCATCACCGGCCGCGGACCCGGGCTGATTGCCGCGCTGGGCGACAAGGGGCGGCTTCTGGCCCAGGCGGGCGGGCTGGCGTCCGCGGCGGGGTGTTCGGACGAGGCCGAACGCTGGTTCCGGCTGGCGGAGCTCTGCGAACGGGCGTTGGTGCATGACGACGCCCACGGGCCGGTGACTGTGGCCTTGACTGGCGGCCTGGCGCGGGCCGGGCGGGCCGACGAGGCCTGGGAACGGCTGGCCAGGCTGGAACTGGGTGCCGGCGACGCGGCGGCGCACGCGGCGTTGGCCCAAGCCCTGGCCATCGAATCACCCGGCCACGCGCGGGCGGCGGCGTTGCGGGCCGCCGCGGATCCCGCGGCCGTGCAGGCCTGGGCCGGGGCGTTTGCCGAAGCCGATGATTTTGCGGGGCTGGAACGGCTGGCCGCCGCGGCCGACCTCACCGATCATGACCGTGCGGTGCTATGTGCCCGGTGGGCCGAGGCCCTGGGCCGGGCGGGTGATTTTGCGGCCGCGCGCGGCCGCCTGGCCGAGGCCCTGATCCTGGACCCCGCGCCCACCGAGCGGTTGTTGTTGGCGTTGGTGGGCGCGCGTGCTGTGCTGGGCGACCTGACCGCCGCGGCGGACGCGGTGGACGGGTTGCAAGCGCCTGCCCTGCGGGTGCAGGGCCTGGCCCGGCTGGCCGCCGGACGGGCTGCGGCGGGCGACACCGCGGGCGCTGCGGCGGACCTGGCCGCCGCGGGGCGATTGGTGGCGAGGTTTCCCGACGCGGAGGATCAGCCCGCGGCGGTGCGCGCGCTGGCCCGCGTGGCGGTGGACGGCGGTGGCTTGGCGCAGACCAGCCGCTGGATCGCGGCGTTGGCTCCGCCGCGTCTGCGTGCGGCCGCCGCGCTGGGGGTGGCCGAAAGCCTCAGCCCGCCCGGGCAGCGTTCGCGGATGACGCGCGTTTTAACCCTGCCCGCGTCGGTGCTCGAAGTCAATGCGGCTCCGTTGGCCGAAGCGGAGCCCGAGGCCCACGCGGCCGTCACCGCTCCTGCTGTGGATTCGCCCGGCGAGGTGGCGCCCGCCTCCGCACCGGTCGTTGCCGCAGACGAACCGCGCTCCGTGGCCACCGGGGAGACCGACGCCGAGGCGTTGCGCAGCCCAGCGGCTCACGCCGCGTCGGAACCGGACGCCGTGGCGCCGGCCGCGGAAATCGGTGTCGTGGCTCTTACTCCGGCCGTGGTGGCCGACTCGGCGGGCCAGGGGCTGAACGACGCGGCGGCCCGCGAGATTGATCAATTGATGGCCGAACTGCCCGGCGCCCCGCAGGGGCGGACGCACGCGTCGGAACCGGCGGTGGTGGGGGGCGACGCATCGGCGACGCCCCCCACTCAGCCCCGCAAGACGCTGGAACTGGTGGACTCCCTCGACGATCTGGAAGCGTCCCGTCCGCCGGTTGATGTGCCGGATGCCGCGAGTCGGGTGCCGGAAGTGGTGGTCGGTGCCGCGCCTGCGGCCCGCACCGCGGGGGACACCGGCGGCGACGACAGTGAATCGGTGTCGTCGGACATCCCTGTGGTGGCTGAGCCGGACCTGCGTCAGCTGGCGAACCCCGACGACGCGGGTTTCGATGGGGCTGCGCCCGATCGGTACGATGCCCGCTTCATCACCACCCGCGGGGCGTTCACCCTGCGGGTGGAGCGGGCGTGGGCGCCGCGGGCGGCGGATCGTTTTTACCGGCTCTGCCGGACGGGCTTTTACAACAACAATCGTTTCTTCCGCGTGGTGCCGGGGTTCGCCGTGCAGTGGGGCATCCACGGCTTCCCGAGCGTGGCGATGGCCTGGCGCAACGCGTCGATACCCGACGAGCCGGTCCGTGAATCCAATCGCCGCGGCACGGTGAGTTTTGCCGCCGCCGCGGTGCCCAACACCCGCACCACCCAGGTGTTTGTGAACCTCGGCGACAATGCCTTCCTGGATGAGCTGGGGTTTGCGCCCTTCGCCGAGGTGGTGCAGGGCATGGACGTGGTCGAGCAGCTGTTTTCCGACTACGGCGAAGGGCCCAGCCAGCTGCAGCGACGCATCCAGCTAGAAGGCAACGCGTTTTTGGATGAAAGCTATCCCGAGCTCGACGGTATTGTCGGCGTGGAAGTGCGTGTGGTGCCGGGTCCGTGAGCCGCGATCGTGCGCCTCGGTGTTGGGCTCGTAACGTGCGAGGGGTTTGCGGGCCCGGGGCGGCGCACCGCGTTAGACTTGAGGCCTTTCCCTTTCGCCCCCTCACCACGCCGGAGAGCCCGCATGACTACCGCCACCTTTGATACCAGCCGCGGCACCATTCGCGTTGAACTTTTTGCTGAAGAATGCCCCGACACCGCCGGCAACTTCATCAAGCTGGCCAAAGACGGTTTTTACGACGGGCTGACCTTCCACCGGGTTATCGCCGATTTCATGATCCAGGGCGGCTGCCCCGACGGCAACGGCCGCGGCGGGCCGGGCTACAAATTCGATGACGAAAAGAGCGCCCTCGCTAAGCCCCACGACGGCCCGGGCATCCTGTCCATGGCCAATGCCGGGCCCAACACCAATGGCAGCCAGTTCTTCATCACCCACGTCGCCACGCCCCACCTCAATGGCAAGCACGGCGTGTTTGGCAAAGTTTTGGAAGGCCAAGACGTGGTGAATACGGTGCAGCAGGGCGACACCATCAACACCCTGACGATCAGCGAAGGCTGAATCGGGAAATCCCCTCTTCTTTTGGGTCGCCCCTTAGGCGCCGGCGGTGGGTCGTCGATAGCAAATAGGCCGTTCTTCCGAGCGGCCTCTTTCGCCATGCCTTCTACCGATGTCGACATCCGTTCGCTGGTGATCGGCCAGCCGCTCGCTCACGACCTCACCGGCCCCGACGGCGTTCTGCTGCTGCGTTCGGGGGTCAATGTCACCCGCACCTTCGTGGATAAGCTTCTGCAGCGCGGGGTGACGACGGTGCTCCGCGCCAAAGAAGCGGCGGACGACGCCTCGGACCCGGATTTGGCCTACCGGCCCACGACGGTCCCTCAGCTCACCGCGGACGAGGTGTTTGAGCGCCTGCCGTCGGCCACCGAGGTGTACGAAGAGGCGGTGGGGCACTTCGAAAAATTTTCCCACGAGCTTCTTGCCGGCCAGGCAAAAGACGCCGGACCGGCCTACGACTTGGTGGCGGGCTTTGGCGAGTTTCTGCGCGCCGACGCGGTGTTGTTGTCGTTGGTGGTGCGGCTGCGGCGCTCGGGTGATAGCGGTCTTCTGCAGCACGCGCTAAAAACCAGCATGCTCAGCATGGTGCTGGCTCAGCACGTGGGCTTTGGCCCCACGGCCCAGGCCGACACGGGGGTGGCGGCCCTGCTGCACGACCTGGGGATGGCCCAACTCAAACACCCGGTACACCAGAAGTGCGGCCCGTTGACGCAGATCGAACGCGAACTGGTGGAGACCCATCCGGATCTGACGATGCGGATTCTCGACGGAGTCCGCGGGCTTAGCCAGCGGGTGAAGCACGCGGCGTTCCAGGTTCACGAGCGGCGTGACGGGTGCGGCTACCCGCGGGCCCGCAAGCCGATGTTTGTTTCGCCCGCGGCCAAAATCATCGCCGTGGCCGACGCGTTTGTCGCGCTTACCGCCGACCGCCCCTGGCGTCCGGCGTACAGCGGCCACGAGGCGATGAAGGTGCTGCTGGCGGACACCGCCGGGGGCAAGTTCGATCGCGACGCGGCCCGGGGCCTGCTCGATGCCATGTCGGTTTTTTCGGTCGGCACACGGGTGGGGCTGTCGGATGAACGCGACGCCCAGGTGCTGCGGGGCGTGCCGGGGGCGAGCGTGAAGCCGATCGTGGTGGCGCTGAAGATGGACGGCACGCCCGGTCGCCGGGAGATCGATCTCTCTCAGCCCGGGCAGCCCACGGTGGTGGCGATTCATCCAGACCCGGTGGACCCGGCGGCGCCCCGTCCCGCGGCGGCCTGACGGGTGACCGCCAGCGCGATCTGCGTGGCGGTGAGCGCTTCCTGGGCGGTGGCTAAGTCGCCGCGGTCGCCGGTGGTCAGCAGCCGGGCCCAGGCCCGGTGCATGGCGTCGAAGTCTTTTTCTTGGTGAAACCCCAGGCCCGTGGTGCCCGCGGCGTTGCGCAGCTCAAAGCGGCCCGGATTGCGGTCGTAGACAATCACGCCGTCGGTCCCGATGATCTCGTACTTGAACGAACTGTCCGCGTCGCGGGCGGTGTGGCCGTAGCCGTAGCTCATCTCCACCGCGGTGTGGGCTGGCGGCGTCCCGGATTCGGCGGCGTGGGTTAGGTGGGCCCAGATGTGCCCGGGGCCGGGGTAGTCCGCGTCGCGGTCGGTCCACGCCCCGTGCCCGTGCCAGGCCACAACCCGTTGACCCAGCCACCACGCGGCCAGGTCGATCTGGTGCGTGCCGCAATCGACCATCGGCCCGCCTTCGCGCATCCGCCCGTCGCGGTAGGGCGAAACGCCCTGGCCCGGGTCGCGCTGGTGGTACCGGCCGTGGCAGTCCCAGTTGTAAATCAGCCGTAGCGCCGCCACATTGCCGATCGCGCCCTGGGCGACCAGGTGTTTGATTTCCTGCGCCACGGGGCTGAAGCGGTAGCAAAACGCCACGTGCAGCGAGGCTCCCGCGGCAGCCATGGCCTGCACCATCGCGTGGCCCTGGGCATCGTCGACAGCCAGGGGTTTCTCGCAGAGTACCGGCACGCCGTGGGCGGCGCAGGCCAGCACGTTCTCCGCGTGGGCCGGGGCGGGTGAGGCCACCAGCACCGCGTCCAGCCCCTCGCCCCGGGGGCCGGCGAAAAACGCGTCCGGATCGCCGGTGGCCAGCGGCACCCCGAAGCGTTCACCCGCGGCCGCGCGGCGGACCGGGTCGGGGTCAAACAAGGCGTGGACCTCAAGGCCCGGCGTGCGGGCCAGTGCCGGAAGGTGGCCGTAGTCAGCCACCACGCCGCAGCCCATCACGCCAATTTTGAGGCTCATCGTTGTTCCTTTTTTAGATTGGTTGCTTGCGAAACCCGGTCGCTGGCTTGCACCGGCACCTTATGAGTCCCACTCACCTTATTGAAACGCCGTGTCTTGCGGGATGTCGTCCCCGCGGTGTCGGTTTCCGTCGGCAACCCCGGGGGGTTGCCTGCTTCAACTTCCTTGGGGGAGCCGCATCCGCGGGCGGCAGCCGGTCCAATCATCGGATGCGGTGCTTTAAGGCCTGGGGGCCGCGAAGGGGATACCCCCGGCCGTGCGTTGGGGCGAGTAAACTGGGCGTCCGGTGAGCCTTCTCTGAACGCGCGCCGCCCGAGCCTGCCCCCGCACCCGACCCACACCCCGCCCCGCTTATTGGAGTTGCCGCCGTGAACCAGCGTCTGACCGTCCTCGCCCTTTCTGCTGTCCTCACCTGGGGGCTTTACGCCGTGGCCCGCGGGCAGTCGGGTTCCGCTGCGGGCACGGCCGTGGCCGCGGTGGACTTCAACCGCGTGCTGAAAGAGTGCGAGCAGCAGGCTGCGATGCTGGCCGACAACTCGAAGCGCAGCCTGGAACTTAACCAGGAAAACACCGCCCGCACCCAAGAGGTGCAGCGCCTCCAGGCTGAAATGGACCCCCTGCAACCCGGCAGTGAGGCTTGGCAGGCCAAAGCGCGGACGGTGCAGCAGAAGCGGCTGGAATTGGAGGTCTGGGGCAAGATGGCTCAGCAAGACAACCAGCTGACCCGCGCCCGGCAGTTGGCCGAGCTCTACACCGCCATCAACGGCGCGGCCGAGGCCATCGCCGCCGAGCAGGGCTACGACCTGCTGGTCATGAAAGAACCGCTTCCCAACCTGCAGTCGGTTAACGTCCAGCGGCTGGAAGCGATCATCCAGACCCGCAAAATCATCTACGCCGGGCCCAATGCCGACATCACCGACGCGGTGTTGCAGCGGGTCAACACCGCTTACGCCGGCCGTTGAAGCGTTGGTTTCCCCCGTTGCCTTTAAGAACATGAACCAGTCTTTTACGCCTGAAGACATCGCCCAGTGGGTCGGCGGCCGGGTCGCCGGTGAGGGAGGCCTGGTGCTGACCGGGCTGGCCCAGGTTGACGAGGCTCAGTCTGGCGACCTGACGTTTGTCGGCAGCGCCGCGTACGCCGACCGCTGGCCGGGCAGCCGGGCCAGCGCCGCAGTGGTGGGAGACGGCTTGGAGTTGACTCCCGGCGAAGGCCGGGCGCTCATTCAGGTCGACAACGCCGACCTGGCCATGGCCGTGGTGCTGGGGCGTCTGGCCCCGCCGCCGGTGGGCCCGCCGGTGGGCCGCCACCCCAGCGCCACGGTGGCCGACGACGCAGTGGTGGCCGACGACGCGGCCATCGGTCCGTTTTGTGTGGTGGGCCCGCGGGCGCGGGTGGGGGCGGGTGCCGTGTTGCATGCCCACGTCACCGTGCTGGACGACGCGGAGGTGGGCGCCGGCTCGGTGCTCTGGCCCTCGGTGGTGGTTCGTGAGCGCTGCGTGGTGGGACGGGGCTGCGTACTCGAACCCCACGTGGTGCTGGGTGCCGACGGCTTCGGCTACCGTGCCGACACCTCCGGAGCGACGCCGCGGGTGGTTAAGGTGCCGCACCTGGGCCACGTGGTGCTGGGCGACGAGGTGGAGCTGGGCGCCGGCACCACCGTCGACCGCGGCAAGTTCGGCGCCACCACCGTGGGCAGCGGCACCAAAATCGACAACCAGTGCCAGGTCGGCCACAATTGCTGCATCGGCCGTATGGTCATGATGTCCGGCTGCACCGCCATCGCGGGTTCGGTCACCATTGGCGACGGCGTGATGATCGGCGGGGGCACGCGCTTCCGCGACCATCTCACCGTGGGCGCCGGGGCCCAGATCGCCGGCGCCTCGACGGTTAACGACGACGTGCCAGCGGGCGCCAAGTGGGCGGGTTATCCCGCGCAGGACAGCCGCGCTACGTTTAAAGAGTTCGCCGCGATCCGTCAGCTCCCCGGGCTGCTCAAAAAGTTCCGTCCGCTGCTTAAAGACGCGGGGGGCTGACCCGCTCGCGTCGCCACCGCACCCGCGCACCGCTCACTAAACCCGTAGATGCCCGCCGGTTTCCCATTTTTCGCCGATGATTCAGCAACACACCATCTCGCAGCCCCAGACCCTCCACGGGCCCGGGCTGTTCTTCGGCAAGCCCGCGTCGATCACCTTCCGCCCGGCGCCGGCGAATCACGGCATTGTGTTCAAGCGCATGGACCTGGACGGCGCCCCCGTGCCCGCGCAGATCCAGAACGTGGTCAAGCGGGCCCGCCGCAGCGCCCTCAAGGCCGGCGAGGCCACGGTAGACACCTGCGAGCACTGCCTGTCCGCGGTCGCCGCCCACGCCATCGACAACCTGGTCATTGAGCTGGACGGCCCCGAAGTCCCGGCGATGGACGGCAGCTCGTTGCAGTTCTACGAAGCGCTCACTCAAGCGGGCCGCGAAGCGCAAGATGCGCCGCGGCACTTTTTGGAAGTCAAAACACCCGTGGTCATCCGCGAAGACGACGCCATGGTCGCCGCGCTGCCCGCCACCGACGACCGCATGCAGGTGGTCTACGAGCTGGACTACACCGGGGTGAGCCCGGTCATCGGCCGGCAGCTGCGCACCTTCGACCTGGGTGGTGAAGAAGACTACGGTGTGGAAATCGCTCCCTCACGTACCTTCTCGTTGGAAGCCGAAGCCGAGGCTGCGCGGCAGGCAGGCTTGTTCCCGCATCTCACCGTTGACACTGCGCTGGTGGTCGGGGCCAACGGGCCGCTGGGCACCAACGCGTTTCGTTTCAACGACGAGCCGGTGCGCCACAAGATTCTGGACCTCATCGGCGACCTGTACCTGCTTGGGGCCCCGATCAAGGGCCGCATCGTGGCCTACAAGTCCGGCCACCCGATGAACCACCGCCTGGCCCGCGAGCTCATCAAGCAGCACACCGCGGCCCGGCTCAAACATCTGGCCCATCACCACTCGGTGCTGGACGTGCGGAAGTTGTTCCGCATGATGCCCCACCGCTACCCCATGCTGCTGGTCGATCGCGTGGTCGAGCTGGTGCAAGACCAGCGCGCCGTGGGTGTGAAGAACGTCACCATCAACGAGCCGTTCTTCCAGGGCCACTACCCCAGTACGCCCATCATGCCCGGCGTGCTGGTGGTCGAGGCCATGGCCCAGCTCTCGGGGGTGCTCATCGGCCAGAGCCTGGAGCAGGTGGGCAAGATCCCCGTGCTGCTGAGCCTGGACCGCGTGAAGCTGCGCCGGCCGGTAACCCCCGGCGACCAGCTCATGCTCATCGCCGAGGCGGTGAAGATCCGTAGCCGCATCGCCCACATGCACTGTCGCGCCTACGTTGCTGAAGAACTCGCGGCCGAGGCCCAGGTGAAGTTCATGATGGTCGATGACGACGCGGAGTAAGGGGGCGCGGCCGGTCGCTCGGGCGGTGCATCGTGCCCGGGCGGAGCGCTGGTTGGCACCCTTCGCGCCCAGAGGGGCAACAAAAAAACCCACGCTTTGAACTTGGGTAAGTCCGGGGCGTGGGTCTCAGGCGGAGAGGGCGGGATTCGAACCCGCGGTACGGGTAATACCCGTACGACGATTTAGCAAACCGTTGCCTTCAGCCACTCGGCCACCTCTCCAAGGTGGGGCAGGGGCAAACTCCGCGGGCGGGGTCGGGCCTGTCCTGGGGCGTTTTGCCCGGGGAGCTTACCCCGTTTGGGGTTGGGCGTCCGGGCAATGGCGATGACAGGACTCGAACCTGTGACCGAGGGCTTATGAATCCCTAGCTCTACCAACTGAGCTACATCGCCGTGACGCGGCATTGTAATCCCCCCCGCCCGCGGGGCAACCTGGCCCCTCGGGGCGGATGGGCGGGGCGGGGTCGGGAGGTGGGGCGGGGCGCAATTTAACGGTTAGGCCGCGGGACGCCCGATAGCTCAGGACCTGCATGGAGGCAGTGTTTATGGGTCGCATCGATCACCGCATCCCATCTGAATGCCCGCACATCAACGGTGAGGATCACCGGTGCGATGGCCGTCTGACGCTGCGGCGGCTGGACGAGGCGTTCGCCTATTGCCTTGGGACGTATCACCGGTGTCCCGCCTATCAGCAACTCTCCTGGGAGCAGCAGGAACGTGAAAGCCAAAGCCCGCACCACCTTGACCCCGCGCCCCGCGGCGCCCGCCGCCCGGCGGTCCGCGACGACGTTGCGGTCGCTCTTACCCTCGATCGCCAACCAGTCGGTGGGCACGGGGGGGGGCGTCGTTGCGGAAGCGCCGCGGCCCAAGCCGGTGTCGCGGTTTGAGGGCCCGGTCCGCGAGTTTCTGACCTACATCCGGGTGGAGTGCGGTTTTTCGTCCGCCACGCTTGCGGCTTATGGCGGAGACCTGCGCGATCTGTGGGTGTGGATGGTGGAGCGTAAGCACCGCGCGTGGTCCGAACTGACGCCCGATGCCATCGCTGAGCACCTCAAAACGTTGGAAAAGCGAGGCCTGGCGACCTCGACGATCGCCCGGCACGTGGCGACCATCCGCGTGTTCTGCCGGTTTTTAAAGACCCGTGAACACCACGACGAAGACCCCGCGGACCAGCTGACCCAGCCCCAGACGTGGAAGCGCCTGCCCACGGTGCTGGGCGAAGAACAGATCGAGCTGCTGCTGCAGGCCCCGGACCCCGACGCGTTGCTTTACCTGCGTGACGTGGGCCTGATGGAGTTGCTGTACGCCGGGGGCCTGCGGGCCAGCGAGCTGGCGGAGCTGGACATGAGCGGGGTGCACTTTGACCTGAGCGTGGTGCGGGTGCTGGGCAAGGGACAGAAAGAACGGGTGGTGCCCATCGGTCTGCCGGCCATGCGGGCGCTGCGGCGTTACTGCGAAGAGCTGCGCGAAGACCTGGTGCGCGAGCACACCCCGACTGACCGGGTGTTCTTGTCGCGCACCGGCCAGCCCATCACCCGGGTGGTGGTGTGGCAGATTGTGAAACGCCACGCCGAAAAAGCCGGGCTGGACAACGTCCACCCGCACACGCTGCGGCACAGCTTCGCCACCCACCTGCTGGCTGGCGGGGCCGACCTAAGGGTGGTGCAAGAGCTTCTGGGCCACAGCAACCTGGAAACCACCCAGATTTACACCCATGTGGACCGGTCGCGGCTCAAAGAAGTGCTGACCAAGTTTCACCCGCGGCCGTGACCGTGCGGCGAGGCGCGGCGTGGGGTCACGGGTTCAAACGAATCAGGTCGCTGGTGACGGTCTCGTGCATCACCCGGCGGAACACGCCCGCGGGCAGCTTCATCTCGGCCACCACGCGCTCCTTCACCCGGCTGTAGCGGCCCACCGCCTCGCCGCGGCCCAGGTCCATGAGCACGCGCATTTCGGCCTCACGCTCCTCCAACTTAATGCGTAGGGGCGGCGTGCCCTCGGGCACCTCGGTCTGTTCGGGGGCGACTTCCAGCCGGCTCTGCGCGGTGCCGGTGATGGTGGCCAGAGGCACCCCGGCCACCGTCTCCACGCTCTCTAGGCGGAAACGCCAGTCTTCGTCCATCTTGCCCAGCTCGTGGTTCCAACGGAACGCCGCGTCCCATGCCTCACCGACCGCCAGCGGCGGCGGAGCGGCGGCAAACTGGGCCAGACCCGAGGCGGATTCTTGGAAGTCCAGCGCGTCGGGGATCAGCCCGGGGTCTTGGACTTGTGCGTGCATGGCGTCCAGGCCCGTGGCCCGCTTCACCCGGCCGTCGGGGGCCATGTCCACCTCCACCGGTACCTTGGCCATTGCCCGGAAAATCTGGTGCATCGCTTTGCCGTCTTTGGACACCGTGCGGCGTGAATCCACCACCGTTACGTTGTCGCCCGCGCGGGTGGTGGCACTCATCCAATCCAGGGTCATGGTGCCGCGGGCGCCGCCGTCGACGTTCACCTGCTGGACCACCCAGGTCACCTCGCCTTCCAGGTCGGTGTCGGTGGACTGCTCGCGCCGGCGGTCGCCCAGGGTTATCTCCATCCGCCGCCGCAGCTGGGTGGTGAAGGCGAACCGCGCGGTCTGCCCTTGGGTCCAGCGTGAGCGGAGGTCAATCGGGGAAGGTGGGGCGGCCGCCGGGTCGGGCTGGTCCGCCCGGGCGCCGGCGGGGGGCAAAGCCGCGGCGACCAACACCAGGCACGAGACAAAATTGCGTAGCGCGCGTCGGCGGGGCGGCGTGGGCGGGGCGGTGGGCATGGTCGGTGTCTCGTGAGGGAGTGGTTTAGTAATAAAGCGCCGGCCTCGGGGGCTGGTCACGCAGCTCCAGCCAGCGCAGGCGGTTGATTCGCCAGCCGTCGGCGGTGCGGAGCCAACCCACCTCCCAGGTGGTTGGCGCGGGGTAGCCCTCACCCACTCGGCTGGCGACTCGCATCTGCGTGGTGGCGGCGTCGGCGTTGCCGGGCACCGGGGCGATGTCCACGCGGCGCAGCGATGTCCCGCGGACCCGGTGCTGGCGCAGCTTGTTGGTCAGTCCCGCGGCGTGGGTGGTGTCCCAGACGGCGCCCCCGGGCCCCTGGACCACCACCTGCGGGGTGAAAAAAGTGGCGAAGGGCCGGGCCCGCGCGTTGGCCGCGCCGCCCGACGCCGCGGCTTCGGCCGACACCAGCATGGCCTTGGTGTGCGCAGCGATTTGTTCTCGATCCGTGTTCACTGCTGCGGCGAGGCCCACCAGCCCCACGGCCGCGGCGTACGCGGCCCACGACGCCGCGACCAGGCGGGGCCGTGAGGCCCGCCGGCCGGCGGTGCGCAGCACCGCGCCTAGGGCTACGAGGACCACCACCGGCACCCAGGGGTTTTCAAAAAGCGTGGCGTGCATGGGCGGTTCCAGGGCCAGACGGCGGGCGGTACGGGCGGTGTCGGCCGCCGGCTTAACCATCCGATAGTACGGCCCCGTGCCCGCCTCCCGCTCTACCACGCTTGCTTCCGGTGCGCCCTTGCCGCCGCCTGCCGCCCCGGCACCCAGCGTGCTGGACCGCAACCTTGCGGCGCTGCGCGCCCACCACGGCGAGCTGGCCGCCCGCTTGCGAGACCAAGCTCCTGCCGCGCTGACCTGGAGCGCGGCCCGCGGCGCCGACGGCGACGAAACCGCGGATGTCGACGGCCCGGACGGCCCGGTCGCGCTGGCCAGCCGCTACGACCCGCGGGGCGAAGCCCGCACCCTGCTGAATACCGTGGACTTGGACAAAGCCGCGTGCCTGGTGGTGCTGGGCCTGGGGCTGGGCCACGCGGCCCAACTGGCCCGCACCGAGGTCTGTGTGGGCGGCAGCGGCCGCCTCCTGCTGTACGAGCCCGACCCCGCAGTGCTACGGGCCGTGCTCGAACGCCGCGACCTCAGCGCCCTGCTAGGCGACCCGTCTGTCACCCTGCTCTCCGGCGACGAAGACGTGGTCGATCGGGCCGCGATTTTGGGAGCGACCGAGCCCTACGCCGGGCTGCTCACCCAGGGCACCCAGTTGGTCACCCCACCGGCTTCGCGTCGCCGGGCTCCTGCCGCGGTGCAGACCTTCGGCACCCGGCTGGCCGAAGCGATCTCGGGCTACCGCACCCACGTGGCCACCGCCCTGGTCAACGCCTCGCGCACCTGCCGCAACCTCGCAGAAAACCTGGGGGTGTACGCCGCGGGGTCCGGCACCGACGAGCTGTACCGCGCCGCGGCGGGCAGCGTGGCGGTGTGCGTGGGCGCTGGGCCGAGCCTGGTGAAAAACATCGACCTGCTGTGCGACCCGGCGCTGCGCCGGCGTGTGGTGCTTATTGCCGTGCAAACGGCGCTGCGACCCCTGCTGGACCGCGGTATCCGGCCCGATTTTGTAACCGCGCTGGACTACTCGCCGATCTGCACCCGCTTTTACGAAGCCCTGCCGCCGCTGCCCGACGTCACCCTGGTGGCCGAACCCAAGGCGCACGCCGCGGTGTTCGACGCCTACCCCGGGCCGGTGCGCACGCTGGCCAACGGCTTTTGCGACCTTTTGCTGGGCGACCCCAACGACGGCGGTCTGGCCACCCCGCGCCGGGCGATCCCCGGCGGGGCCACGGTCGCCCACCTGTCGTATTACCTGGCCCGGCACCTGGGCTGTGACCCGGTGGTGCTGGTGGGCCAAGACCTGGGTTTCAGCGACGGGCTGTACTACGCCCCGGGGACCGCTGTGCACCGGGTGTGGGGCTGCGAGCTGGGCGCGTTCAACACCCTGGAGACCATGGAGTGGCAGCGCATCGTGCGCATGCGCGGCCACCTGCGCCGCGCCCAAGACGTACACGGCCAGCCGGTGTTCACCGACGAGCAGATGACCGCTTATTTGCAGCAGTTCGAACGCGACTTCGCCCGCGACGCCGACGCGGGACGCACCACCCTGGACGCGACCGAGGGCGGCCTGCCCAAAGCCCACGCCCCGGCCACCACCCTGGCCCGGGCCCTGGCCGACCACGCCCACGCCCCGGCGCCAGACCTGCCCCCGCCCCCGGGCCCGCTGAACTCCGCGTGCTTGCGCGCGGTGAACGGTCAGCTGACCGCCCGGCGGCAAGAGGTGGCCCAGCTGGCCCAAGTCTCCGCCGCCAGCCTAGCGCTGATCAGCAAGATGCAAGACGCCATCGGGCAAGGCGACCGTCGGCGGCTGGACACGCTGTTCGGCCGGTTGGACCGCGAGCGAGGCCGGGTCAACGGCGACCTGAAAGTGGCCTTTGCCGTGGTGAACCAGCTCAACACCGTCGGGGCGTTTCGCCGGGCGCGGGCCGACCGCGCCATCGCCCGGGCCAGCGCCGAGGGCGCCGACGGGCTGGAGCGGGTGGGCCACCAATTGGAGCGCGACGCGGTCAATATCCGCGGCATCCAAGAAGCCTGCGAAGAAGCGTTGAACACCTTGGAGGGCGCGCAGCGGCGGCTACAGGCCATGCCCGCGTGGACCGCTTCGCCACTCACCAGCGAGCCCGCCGCGTGAGTGAGCCCGGCCCCGCCTTTCGCGCCCTGGTGTTGGTCGTGGGCGATGCGCCCGCTGACGCGCCGCCGCTGGCCGGACGGCCGGTGCTCCAGCACACCCTGGCCCGGGCCGCCCGCGTGCCGGGGGTCACCGCGGTGGTGCGCATCGCCCCGCCGCCCGACGCACCCCCCGACCCGGGCGCCCCGGCCCGCGCCGCCGCACGCC
>CALLPP010000005.1 GCA_938015655.1 uncultured Algisphaera sp. | reverse complement strand
AGCGCGCTGATCCGCGTGGGGCCGCAGGTGTGGGACGGGCCGATCGATGCCGTGATGACCGCCAAGCCCACCACCCTGCCCGACACCGCGCTGGTGCGCGACGCGGTGCATGTGGTGCGCCGCAAGCGCTTCGACGAGATCCCCGTGGTGGCGGACGATGGCGCGCCGGTGGGGCTGATCGACGTGCAGGACCTAGCAGCGCTGAAAGTGATTGAGGGGTAGTTGGGGGGGCGGGTTGCGGGCGCCCCAGAGCGGGGGAAGAAGGCGTTAGGTTTTAGGCCCTAGGTCTTAGGAAGACGCAAGCGGACTTTATCGAACGTTCCCGGAGGCGGGGTCGCGGGGAACATGCTCTGAAGGCGGACCGAACGACTATTTTGAGACTTATTAGAACGCGTCAGCGCTCTTGCTAATCGCTAACGCCTAATTCCTAACGCCCGCGTCGCCCTGACCTCGATGCTAACGATTTTTGAGACCACGCCATGCCCCAGCCCCAAGACCTGCGTTTGCTCTTCTTCGACGTCGACGGCGTGCTGACCGACGGGGCGATCACGTATCACGAGGACGGGGGCGAGTCGAAGAACTTTCACACCCAGGACGGCTTGGGTTTGCGGGCGGCGATGCAGGCGGGGGTGAGGGTGGTGATCGTGACGGCGCGCTCCAGCCAGCTGGTGGAGCGGCGGATGACGCAGCTGGGCGTGGACAAGCTGGTGCAAGGCTGCAAGGACAAGGCGACGACGGTTGCCGCACTCGCGCGCGAGTTCGGCGTCGAGCTGCGGGACTGCGGGTACCTGGGCGACGACCTGGTGGACCTGGGCGCCATGCACGCGGTGGGCTACCCCATGGCGGTGGCCGACGCGGCCGCCGAGCTGCGTGAGATGTCGTCCTTCGTCTGTACCCGCCCCGGCGGGCGCGGTGCGGCGCGCGAAGCGGTGGAGCACGTGCTCAAAGCGCAGGGCAAGTGGGACGCGGTGGTGGCGACGTATCGAAGTTGATCGGGCGGGCTTTAGGGAGCCGCTTCGCGGCGCCCATGCTCTGTCCGTGAGCCTCGGGTGGGCATGCGCAGCGCACGCTTGAAGTGTCCGTCGTGCCGTGCGGGGCGAAGCCCCGCAGCGTCGAAGAAGTCCGGTCGGGTTCCGGCTCGGCGGAACATGACCGAGGTGATGAGACGGGCTCCGCGTCAGCGCAGCGACTTCACGCGGTCGATCAGCAGCATCGAGACGAGGTAGGCGTCGTCTTTGATACGGATCTTGCGGATCAGCGGCAGCTCGCGGTCGTCGCGGGTGAGGCAGTGTACGGCGTACCGCCGTTTACCTTTGCCGCCGCTTTTTTCGACCCGGAAACGGCGGATCTGCTTCAGGTTCACCCGGGTGGTGGGCCCGGTGAGCGGCGGAAACGGTGCGGCGGCGAGGCCCGCCGCCCCCAGCCGCAGGTTGACGCACGATCGCCAGGCCAGGAGCAAGGCCAGGGCCGCGACGCCTAGGGCCGCGGCTAGGGCACCGTTGACGCCGGCGGCCAGCGGCGAGAAAAACGGTAGCAGCACCGCGGCGCCGATGCATCCAAACCCGGGGACCAGCGGCCACCAGGCCCGGGGGCCTCGGCGGCCGTAGCGCACCAGAAGCTGGGCGGGGTCGTCGCGGTCGAAATCCACCGCCGACCAGTGCTGCTGGTAACGCTCCAATTGCTGTTCGAGCGTGGTGCTTGCGGGGGCTTCTCTGGGCTCCGCGGCGTCGTCGTCCAGGGTTCGGCGTTTGCCTTGCATGCGTCGCTCACCGGGTCGGGTAAAAAAGTCGCGGCCGGGCCGCGTGGGGCCGTCACGTCAGGGCGAGGCGGAGCTCTTGCAGCTCGCCCAGGGCTTTGGCCGCGCCGTCGTCCGCCGCCCGCTGAATGCCCGCATCAACCGTCGCCACGGCGTCGTCGTCGTCGCCCAGCTCGCTGAGCATCTTGGCTTTCTGAAAGTAGGCGTAGTGGTAGCCCGCGTCGAGGGCCAGGCAGCGGTCCAGCCAGCGGACGGCCTCTTGCGGATCGTCGGCCTTGGCGTGTTCCAGCCCGATCATGTACGGCACGTCCGCGTCGGCCGGGTCGGCGGTGTGCAGGGTGTGCAGGGTTTCCAGGCGGTTGGGCATAACCCGTATTGTAGGGAAGGGGGCCCGCCGCGACGCGCACGTCACGGCCGGCGCAGCGTCGCCAGGTAGGCCTCGACGGCCCCCGCCATCCCCCACTCCAACGCGTCGGCGACCAGTGCGTGGCCGATACTGACTTCCAGCAGGTTCGGTACGGCGGCGGCGAAGCTGGAGAGGTTGGCCAGGTTCAGGTCGTGCCCGGCGTTGACCCCGATTCCGGCGCCCTGCGCGGCGCGGGCGGTTTCTACAAACCGTTCCAGGGTGCGGGGGCCGTGCACCGTGCCGTGGGCCTGGGCGTAGCGCTCGGTGTAGAGCTCGACCCGCTCGCAGCCCAGGGCCGGGGCGGCGGCGGCCACCGCCGGGTCCGGGTCGATGAAGACGCTGACCCGGCAGCCGAGTTCTTTCAGCTCGGCGACCACCGGCGCCAGGGCGGCCACGGTCTCGGGGTGGGTCAGATCAAAGCCGTGGTCCGAGGTGTTCTGGTTCGGGTCGTCGGGCACCAGGGTGGCCTGCGTGGGGCGGACGTCGCGCAGGATGGGCATGAGGTGGGGCAGCAGCGGGTTGCCCTCGATGTTGAACTCAGCGCCTTCGTAGTCCGGCTCGGCCAACAGGGCGGCGCAGTCGTCCACGTCGTGGCGGCGGATGTGCCGCTCGTCGGGCCGCGGGTGCACGGTGATGCCGTGGGCCCCGGCGTTGAGCGCCACGCGTGCGAGGCCGACGACCGAAGGGACCTGGCCGTGGCGGGCGTTGCGCAAGAGCGCGATCTTGTTGACGTTGACGGAGAGGGCGGTCATGGGGCGTTGGGGTTGGGTAGGGGTGGCGTGCGGGGTGTGGCGAGTCTCAGAGAGCGCGGAGTAGGCATTAGGGGTTAGGGCCTAGGGTTTAGTGAAGGCACGCAAGCGGGGCCGGTGGCGCGCGAGGCTGGCGGATGGCGAAGCCGAGTTCGGGGTGGGATTGCGTTTCCCTTCGGCTGCCGATATCGGGCGACGGTCTTCACTAGGCCCTAACGCCTAACGCATCCCAGAACGCCGCCAAGACTACGCCGGCGCCGCGTGCTCAGCCCCGACGCCGACCGAACCGCCAACCCCGACCTCGCGCCGGAACAGCCCGCGGTAGGCCAGGAAGCTGATCAGCGCCATGGCCGGCACAGTGACGATGCCCACCGCGGGGATCCACTGCACGGCGATGAGCAAGAACATCACCAGGCGGATGGCCCACTTGGCCACGAAGCTCTTGCCCCAGGGCAAGTAGCGACGAAATGGCGCGACCAGGGCCATGCGGTAGTAGATGACCCCGGGGATCAGCCCGATGACCGGCACCGCGCTGAGCAGGGCCCCCACGCCCAGCACCAGCGGCAGGCGCTTGGCGATGTCGCGTTGGTAACGCTCCACGAACGCGGGGTCGGCGAAGGGTCGGGTGTCGCAGACGGGGCAGGACTGGTGGACGTCGCGCCCCGGCAGACGGGTGGCGCACAGCGGGCAGCGGCGGGCCTCGGCCAGCTGGCGGGGCTGGCTGTCCATGTCCGCCGGGTCGTCGGTGTCGGATTGGCCCAGCACGCCCACGTCGCACACGCTTGGGTTGGGGGTGCGGCACGATCCGCAGGCCATAGCGCAGCGGTACATCAGTGTCTGGCACTGGCCGCAGGCCACGCGCGACTGCTCTTCTTTACGGCGCAGCCACCAGCGAAGCGCCGCGATCCCGCCGGTGACCAGCGCGATCAGCGCGATCATGACGAAGGGGAAAAGGATCAAGAAGAACACGCCGAAAGCGGCCCAGACGTCGCCGGCCCAGCTGAAGAGCTTCTGGATGCCCGCGTCGTCGTCGGGGTCGGCGTCGAAGAACACGGCCAGCACCGCCGAGCGCACCGCGGCGATGACAAAGGTGCCCGCCGCCGAGACCGCGGCCATGACCGTGGTCAGCGTCGCCATCACCGCGCCGCCCGCGGCCAAAACCAGCAGGCCCCCGCCGACCGGCCCGCCGCCCAGCTCTTGGGCGCGGCCCAGGGTCTGCTCGACAAAGGCCACGTCCTTCGCCGCGGCCACGCCCATGAACGTCAGGGCCGCCATGCCGGGTTTCACGTACTTGTCCAGCTTGTTGAGTATCGCCCGGGCGTCGGGGTTTTTGTTGGCCGCGATTTCCAAAGCCGCCAGGCCGCCCAGCACCACCATCGACAGGTTGCTGGTGAACCACCCGGGCACCACGCCGCCCTTGAGCAGGCTCAGGCCGCTCATCACGTGTTTGATCAGGGGCAGGTCGCCGCCGAAGCGCAGCATCAGCGCCGCCGCGAAGGCGGGCATGAACGCCCGGGAAGCGAACAACCCGGTGGAGCCCAGGGCTTGAATGATCAGGGCGGTCATGGCGGGGTGGGGGCTGAAGACAGGCGGGCGTGGTGAATCGGATGCGATGCAGACGCTCCCGAACCGGACGCCCCAGCATAAACCCTCGGCGGGCCGGTTCACCGGCTGAGGCCGAAGAGGGTGTGCAGGCCGTTGCCTGGCGATTGAACCCGACTACCGATCGGGCCGGGACCCGACGGGGCCACGTACCTGCAAGATCAGAATCAGCGACCAGAAGCACAGCACCAGGTTCTGCACCGGCACCTGCAGCGCCACCGGCAGGCAGTAGATTGCGGCGCAGGCCGGGGCCCATACGAAGAAGTTGCTCACGATGATCGGGGCGACTTTGTGGCGGAACCAGCCCGGGCTCATCCAGCGGCGCAGCCCCGCGGGGGTGAAGCCGCGTTCCATGAACGCGTAGCCCAGGGCGGTGGTGGGCACGGCCCACAGGGCGCACCACACGCCCAGGTCCAGCACCACCTTGCCCACCACCACCGCGATGCCCGGCGCCTCGCCCCACAGCCAGCTCTGGAAGCGGTAGAAGCCGTCGACCTCGATGCCTTTGTAAGCCCAGAACAGCGTGAGGAAGACGCCGTGGCTGAGCGGCGGCCGCGCGATGCCCAGGCCCGGCCGCGCGGGGCGCAGCCGGCTGATCAGCCAGGGCAGCGCGCCGCCGAACAGCCCGGTGCTGACGATGCTGAAGACAAAGCCCCCGGCAACCTTCCACACGCCCACCTGATCCAGGGCGTCGCGCACCGGCTGCAGGAAGGCATAGGCCAGCACCAGCGCCGCGGCGAACGCGCTGAGCACCAGGCCCGGGATCAGGTTGGCCCGCGCGGCAAGCAGGCCCGCCCGCCAGGGGCGTTCACGTTGGGCGGGGCCGGTGCGGCTCACAGGTCTGGGCAGCTCATCAGTTCGACCACCTCGCCGTCTGGGCCCTGGAAGAAGGCCAGGCGGAGGGTGACGGTTCCGGGGCCGGCGGCGGGGCCCGCGGCGTGGTTGGTCACCGGCACGTCTTTGGGTTCGACGGTGACGGTGCAGCCGGCGGCGCGCACGCGCTCGATCACCGGGTCAACGTTGGCGCAGCGCAGGCAGAAGTGCAGCAGCCGTGCTTCACCGGCCACGGGCTCGGGTTCCTCGCGTTCGAACACTTCAACGTAGTTGCCGTCGCCCACGTCCAGCATCACCGCGCGGGCGCCCGGCTCGCCCCAGGCCAGCTTGGGCGCGCAGCCCAGGGTGTCGGTGTAAAAGGCGACCGAGCGGTCGAAGTCGGCGGTGCGCAGGGCCACGTGGTGGATGCCGGCGGAGTTCAGCACGGGGTTGGTGTGGGGCATGGCAGGGATGCTAGCGGGAACCGCCGGCGGCGGTGTGCGGGCGGGGGCTAGCCAAACAACGCAAAGCCCTTGGCCCGGGCAATCAGCACCACGAGGGTGACGAACAGCCCGATGGTGAGGGCCGCGACCGCCAGCAGCGCGGCGAAGGTGCCCAGCACCCGGCGGGCGGACTGCTCTTTGTTTTGTGGGGTGGGGGCGATGGGGGCCGCTGGGGTGAAGTGGTGAGCGTGAGCGCCGCGAGGCATGCGGTGGGTCAGGGCCGTGGTGCGTCATCGACCGGCGGTTGAGACGGAGCGATGATCTCTGGCGGGTGATCCGGCGCGGGGGCCGTGGGGGGGATGGAGTAGGCGGTGCAGGTTGGCAGGCAACAGGTGTCGCACGATGACGACGCGCGGGGCGGCGTCGCCGGCGTAACGACGGTGTGGGGCGGGGCGTTGTTGCTTGAGCAGGCGGGCAGCAGCAGGGCCATGACGCAGATGATGGGGGCGTAACGCGCGTGGTTGATGGGTTGATCCTGGCTAGCGTGTTGTCTTGTCGTTTCGGTTGTCGTTTTAGGCGGCGATCCCACTCACCCGCGCTGCAGCGTCTCCACGATGCCCTTGTCTTCCAGGGTCGACACGTCGCTGGTGATTTCGTGGCCCGCCGCGATGTCGCGCAAGAGACGCCGCATGATCTTGCCGCTGCGGGTCTTGGGCAGGGCGGTGGTCAGGCGGACCTGATCGGGCTTGGCGATGGGGCCCAGCTCCTGGCCGCAGTGGGCGATGAGCTGTTTTTTGAGCTGCTCGGCGGCGTCGCTGCCGGGCTCGGGCAGCTCGCCCTGGGTGATCACAAAGGCGGCCACGCCGGTGCCCTTCACCTCGTGCGGGAAGCCAACCACGGCGGCCTCGGCCACGGCCCGGTGGCTGACCAGGGCGCTCTCCACCTCCATGGTGCCCAGGTTGTGGCCGGCCACGACGATCACGTCGTCGATGCGCCCGGTGATCCAGAAGTTGCCGTCCGGGTCGATGCGGGCGCCGTCGGCGGGGCAGTACATGCCCGGCACCTTACTCCAGTAGGTTTCGACGAAGCGACCGCGGTCGCCGTAGATGCCGCGCAGCATGCCGGGCCAGGGCTTGCGGCACACCAAGATGCCGCCGGTGTTGTTTGGCACCTCCTGGCCGTCGCTGTTCACCACCGCCATGTCGATGCCCAGCATCGGCCGGCAGCAGCTGCCGGGGGTGGTGGTGGTGGCGCCCGGCAGGGGGGTGAGCATGTGCCCGCCGGTCTCGGTCTGCCACCAGGTGTCGACGATGGGGCAGCGGCCCCCGCCGATTTTTTCGTGGTACCACACCCAGGCTTCGGGGTTGATCGGCTCGCCCACGGTGCCCAGCACCTTCAGGCTCGACAGGTCGTGTTTTTCGACGTGCTCGTCGCCCCACTTCATAAACGCGCGGATGGCGGTGGGGGCGGTGTAAAACTTGGTGACCTTGTGCCGCTCGATGATGTCCCAGAACCGGTCGGGGGCGGGGTGGTTGGGCCCGCCTTCAAACATCAGCGTGGCGCAGCGGTTGGGAAGCAGGCCGTAGAGGATGTAGCTGTGCCCGGTGATCCAGCCGCAGTCGGCGGTGCACCAGTACAGCTCGTCCGGGTCGTCGGCCTTGAGGTCGAAGGTCAGCTTCGCCGTCAGATAGGTGTGCACCATGTACCCGCCGGTGGTGTGCATGATGCCCTTGGGCTTGCCGGTGCTGCCGCTGGTGTACAGGATGAACAGCAGGTCTTCGGCGTCCATCGGCTCGGCGGGGCAGTCGGCCGGCGCCGCGTCCACCAGCGTCTGCCAGTCGTGGTCGCGGCCGTCGATCATGGGCACGCCGGCGTTGCAGCGGTTGAAGACGATCACGTCTTTCACCCGGTCGGTCATGGTCAGGGCCTGGTCGACATTGGCCTTGAGCGGCACCACCTTGCCCCGCCGCCACGAGCCGTCGCAGGTAATCAGCAGCTTGGACTTTCCGTCTTCTACACGGTCGCAGATGGCCTGGGCGCTGAAGCCCCCGAAGATGACCGAGTGAACCGCGCCGATGCGGGCGCAGGCGAGCATGGCCACGGCCAGCTCGGGCACCATGCCCATGTACAGCGTGACCACGTCGCCCTTCTTCACGCCCCGCGCCTTGAGCACGTTGGCGAAGCGCGACACGCGCCCGAGCAGGTCGTGGTAGGTGAGCTTCAACACCTCGGGCCCGCCGCCGGGCCCGTCGCCCACGGCCTCGCCCTCCCAGACGATCGCCACCTTGTCGCCCAGCCCCGCGTCGACCTGCCGGTCGATGCAGTTGTAGCAGAGGTTGGTCTGGGCCCCGACGAACCACTTGGCGTCGGGCAGGTTCCACTCCAGCACGGTGTCCCAGGGTTTGAACCAGTGCAGCTCCGACGCGACCTCGGACCAGAACGCCTCGGGCTCGGCGATCGACCGGGCGTGCAGCGTCTCGTACTGGGCCATCGACTTCACGTGGGCCCGGGCCGCGAAGTCGGCCGGTGGCGCAAACCGGCGGGTTTCGGTCAGCATCGATTCGGTGGCGTTGGGGTCGGGCATGGGCTGGGCCTGCGGTCGGGGGAGGGCGGTCGGACGGGGGCGGTCTTGGGCAGAAGTACCGCGATTTTACGCGGTGGTGGGCCGCATCAGGGGCGCGCCGGGGCGTGGCCCCGGCGGTGGCCGTTGCGCGTCGGAGGCCGCCCGGACCGAGCCGGCAGCGCTGGCTCGGCGGAAAAACAAGGGGCGGGACGCGGAGATTTCGCCGTCGAGACACCGGGTGCTGGCGTCTGCCTCGGGTTTGACAGGATTGCGAGGCGGGCTAAAATCCTCGGTCCGCCCGGCCTCCTTAGCTCAGCTGGTTAGAGCATCGGATTCTTAATCCGCAGGTCCTAGGTTCGAGTCCTAGAGGGGGCACCTGAACGCACTGATTCGCGGTCCGCCGCGGCTCAGTGCGTTTTTTTTGCGCCCGTCAATCGGGTTTCGGTGCGATGGGGGCCGACGCAGCGTGGGCGGGCAGGGCCAGGTTCATGACCCGGGCGTGCTCGTAGCGGATCTCGCGCAGCGAGATGGACAGCTCGCACCAGAAGATCACCACGCCGATGAGCATGATGCCGATGCCGGCGACCAAGAGGCCGACTGCGAGGGTTTCGAGCCAGGGGGCGCCCCAGGCGCTGTGGAGGCCGATCAGCAGGGAACTGCCCAGCATGAGGCCCACGCAGCCCACCACGCACATGAGGGCGGCCCGCATCATGCGTAAACGCAGGAGCATGATGTCGGACTGCACCGCGACGCCCTGGTAACGCAACGACTGGGTGGGGGTGGAGGACCCGTGGCGGGTGATCTGGTCGTGGAGGGTGAGCCGTTCGAGGTGGAACTGCCGGATCCGCGCTTTGGCGGTCATCATGCGGGCGTTCAGGGCCATGACCAGCAGCCCGCAGGCCGAGACCAGCACGACCGGGGCGAGCAGCGGTTGCAGGGTTTCGTGGAGCATGGCGTGCCGGCGGGGTTGCCCGGGTCTGGGCGAAGCCGGCCGGCCGCGGTTTGGCGGCCGGCGGGAGCGGTTTAGAAGTCGGGGTTGTAGTAGAACTTGATGTGGCTGGCTTTGCCGTTTTTCCAGCGGGTAACTTGGACCTGGTCGGGGTTGAACTTGCTGCCGTCTTTCATGTCGACGGTGATCTTGTACTCGGCGTAGGTCACGCCGTTACCGTTGCCGTCGTCTTCGCCCACGCCCACCGACTTGATGTCGATGCCGTGGAAGGCGGCGACCTGCTCCAGGATCTTCTTCTCGTTGTCGATGATCGCCTGCTTGCCGGAGATCTTGTCTCCGGTGGGCTCTTCATTGACCGCGTCGTCGGCGTAGAACGCCTCCATGCCCTCGACGAACTGGCCTTGTTTGACCATGTCCAGGATTTTCTTGGTGTTGTCTAAGAGCTGACTCATGTTTTCATTCCCTTGTGGTAGAGGTGGATCAATCGGTGTCCGTGGCCAACAGAGGCCGCGGGCGGGTACAAACGTTGGTGGCGCTGGCTTTCATTCCTGCGGCGCGGGGCTTTAACCTTCCACGCCGCCGTAGGCTACGCCGGACAGGCGGGCCATCTCGGGCTTGAAGGTGGTGAGATCGTCGACCGAGAAGTCGGCCAGCGACCGGTGGCCGCAGGCCCGGGCGAGCACCTGCATGAGTTCGGTGGTGGCGTCGAAGAAGCGCTGCAGCCGCGCGGCAGACTCGTCGATGACCAGGCGTTTACGCAGGCCTTCTTTCTGCGTGGCGATGCCCACCGGGCAGTTGTTGGATTCGCACGCCCGCATGCCCAGGCAGCCGATGGCCTGCATGGCGCTGTTGGAAACCGCGACGCCGTCGGCGCCCAGGGCCAGGGCTTTCACGAAGTCGCTGTCGATGCGCAGGCCGCCGGTGATGATTAACGTCACGTCGCGCCCGATGCCCAGACGGTCGAGGTGACGCCGGGCCCGGGGCAGGGCGGCCATGGTCGGGATCGAGATGTTGTCTTTGAAGAGGCTGGGGGCCGCCCCGGTGCCCCCGCCCCGGCCGTCGAGGATGATGTAGTCCGCCGAGGCCGCCAGCGCGAAGTCGATGTCTTTTTCGACACGCTGGGCCGAGAGCTTGAATCCGATGGGAATCCCGCCCGAAGCCTCGCGTACCTCATCGGCCAGCCGCCGGTAGTCGTGGGGGGTGTTGAGGTCTTTGAAACGCGGCGGGCTGATGGCGGCCTGGCCTTCGTTGAGGCCGCGCACTTCCGCGATCTTGCCCACGACCTTTTCTCCCGGCAGGTGGCCGCCGGTGCCGGTCTTGGCGCCCTGGCCGGCCTTGAAGTGGAAGGCCTGACAGCGGGCGGCTTTTTCGAGGGTGAAGCCGAACTTGGCCGACGCCAATTCATAAAGGTAGCGCGAGTTCGCGGCTTGCTCTTCGGGCAGCATGCCGCCCTCGCCCGAGCAGATGCCGGTGCCCGCGAGCTGGGCGCCTTTGGCCAGGGCGACTTTGGCTTCGGCGGACAGGGCGCCGAAGCTCATGTCGCTGACCAGCAGCGGGATGTCGAGCACCAGCGGCTTTTTGGCTTTCGGGCCGATCACCAGTTCGGTGGCAACCGGTTCGTCTTCAAAGAGCGGCGCCCGCTGGAGTTGGGCGGTGACCAGTTGCAGGTCCGACCAGCGTGGGAGCTCGGTCAGTGGCACGCCCATGGCGCTCACGGCGCCGTGGTGGCCAAGCTTGCTGAGCCCCTCGCGGGCCAGACGCTGCACGTAGGCGTTGTGAGGTTCTTCGGGAGCCCCGTGGATGTCTTGGTAAAGCCCTAGGTACTCGTCGCGTTTGAAGGGCTGGGGGTGTTCGACGGCCCACGCGGCGACCTCGTTAGCGTCCACCAGCACGGCGTCTTGTTCCGTGTCGACCCACGCGTTGAACTTGTGCAGCACCTCGGCGTTGCTGTATTCGCTGACGCCGGTTTCGAGGCGGTAGTCCCACCCGTGCAGGCCGCAGATGAGGTTGTTGCCGTCCACGTGCCCGTCGGACATCAGGGCCCCGCGGTGCAGGCAGCGGCCGAACATCACCGACACCTGGTCGTCGAAGCGCACCACGACCAGGTCCACCTCGCCCACCAGGGCGTAAGTGGGTTGCCGGTCGGCTAGATCGGACCACACGGCCACACGGGTGGGGTTGGATTGCTTGAGTGGCATGTTCATGGATGGCGGGCTCGAGGGTGACATGGGGGCGAGAGCGATGCCGTATTAACGCAGCGGTTGCGTCGGTGCGTGGCCATCGGTCGGGCAGCGTAATTGAAAACGAGCGTGGGGATCAAGTTTTCCAATCGGCAGATGAAAACCGAGGTTGGACTGCAGCCTGTGGGTATCGGACTCGCGCAAAAAAAACGGGAGCCGCCGTAAAGCGGCGACTCCCGTTTCTAAGACCTAGGCGGCCACTGAGCCGCTTTTTTTAAAGCAAGGTGAACTTACGCAGCGAAAAATTGGGGCGGTGGTTTGCCCGCCCTGGCGATAGGCATCGCTAGTCAACCGAAGTCACGAAACGTGACCAAAAGTCCGCGTTCGTTTGAACCGAACTCGCGAGTGAGAAAATCCATAGTGCTTCGGCACAGTCAGAGTAATCGACGCCGCCGCGACTGATCGAAGAAAAGTCGGGGAATTGATCGACGGGCTGCAGCAGCCGGTCGGCCAAACGCCAAATTCGGCGGGAACTCACTTTGGTATTGGCGGTGGAGGTTGCACGCGTGATGAACTCGGTGTTGTTGCTCAAAAACTGCCCGGTGTCAGGCCCTCGGTTGGTCCCGACGCCGAAGCGGGCGTTACCGTCGTCAATCGGTCGATAGTCGGCGTTGTTCATTACGAAACGCAGGTCTGCCGGTGCCGTATTTCCTTCGTTGAAACTGGCTTGGTGCTGCACCACGACAACGCGGGAACGGGTAATGCCTCGGGTAACTCTGTTTCGAAACGTGATGACTTGGCGCAACCAATCGGCCGTGAAATCGGACTGGCCGGCTTCTTGAACCCAGACCCTGCCGCCGGAATTTAACGTAGCGACGACCGCCCGACGTACCGTCCGCAGGGCGGCGCTGCGGTTGCCGTTGAGCGCATCAACCCAGTTAGATGCTCCAAAAACACGATTAAACAGAGATGGGACCTCGATCTGTGTCCCACGTTGTGCCCCGATGGTGCCTTGGACGGCCAGCACGTTGATGCCGGTCAGGCCCCGTTCGCCACTGGACAGCATGCTTCCGAGTGCGGCGATGGAATGGACATCGTCCGGATCGGGCCGCAGGTCGTATTGGGCCAAGAAAAGGTCTTGAGACCGGTTAAACCGCGGACGCTGGGCCGTTGCATCGAGCGCGGCGGCAAGCACACCGACAAATAACGTGAGGACTAAAAGGTGTCTCATTTTAGATGAATCCTTGAAAAAGAAAAAGAGGGCTAGAATCAATTGAGCTCAGAACCAAAAAGCCCCAAGGGGCGTAAGAAACAATCTGGTGAAACTAAGTAAACGTCGCGGCAGGTTTTGGAGAAAGACTCAGGGTGAACGCGAAAGCAAAAACTAGAAATAAATTCTACTGGCGAAGTATTTGCCATGCAAGCTTTTTGCAGGCGGAACCAAGGTGAACTTATTTAGCTCCCCTCTCCCACCTGAACTCGGCTCTGCCCGGATGGTCGGCAACATCCATTTCTAAAATTTCTCGCTTTCGCAGGTCTCTACACCGTCTCTAAACCCAACCAGAGAGGATGTGGCATGGATGTCGAATCCCTTGGCGGTGTCCTTCGCCAGTTTCGTTTGTTCCCCGACCCCCGCGGCCACAACGCGACTTACACCTTGCCCCAACTGCTCACCCTCACCCTCATGG
>CALLPP010000004.1 GCA_938015655.1 uncultured Algisphaera sp. | reverse complement strand
ACTGATCTTGGGGTCCGATTGTGGGTTCGAGGTGGCCAGTGTGTGGCGCCGTTGACCCTTGTCCTGAAAAAGAGAAGGCTGCAGCGCGTTTGAAATTAAGTTTTTTTTCCTCTTTCTTCTATAGAAAAGACAAATGCATCGGAAAGTCATGGAAATAAAAAGAGGGTTCCTTCTTGCTCTTCTCTGGACCTATGTGGACGAGGCCTTCGAAGTCGGCAGCGCGATTGCCCACCGGCAGGTCGCCGACGCCGACGGCTTCTACTACCTCAGCGTCAACAGCGCCTCGCCCAACTCCCAGGCCGAGGTCCGCTACAAGCTGGAATGGAACCTGACCGTCGCCGCAGACGCGATTCAGACCACCGGCGCTGCGTCCCTCGACCTGGTCTCAGCCCGCCGCTGATCAGCCCTCACAACCACGCAGCAAAACGACCCGCCTCACACGGCGGGTTTTTTTGTGTCTCGTGGCTTGCCGCCCTTGCCTGCCAACGCCTTTCGCACCGAACCGGTCAAACCCATGCCCTCACAGCGCCCCACCCCTCCTGCCTCCCCCGCCTCACTCATCCACAAAACGACAACCGCCGCGGGCCCGTCAGCGGGCCACGCGGCGGGGCGTGGTCAGGTGGTTTGAAAGCCCGCTATTACCAGGCGAAGTGAGCGAAGGCCTTGTTCGCCTCAGCCATCCGGTGGGTTTGGTCACGGGTGTTGATCGCCCGTCCCTCGCCGTGGTAAGCGTCCATCAGTTCGCGCCCCAGGCGAAGGTGCATGGGCTTGCCCTTCTCGCTGCGGGCGGCGTTGATGATCCAGCGGAAGGCCAGGCTCTGCTTGCGCTTGGGCTTGACCTGCATAGGCACCTGATAGTTCGCCCCGCCCACCCGCTTGCTGCGGACTTCAACGTTGGGGCGGACGTTGTCGATCGCCTTGCGGAAGACGTCGATTTCGGTGTCTTCGCTATCGTCGGGAAGACGCTTCTTGATCTCTTCGAGGGCCTGATACACCACGCGCTGGGCACGGGTCTTCTTGCCGTCCTGCATGATGCAGTTAATAAACCGCGACAGGGTTTTGTCGCCGTACACCGGATCGGGCTTGAGTTGCTGTTCGGCTGCGGTAAATCCACGTCCCATGGGGGAGTCTTCCTTTCGGGCGGCTGGGCAAGCGGTAACTCACCTGTTCACCGGTACACTAAAGCACCGATTACTGCCGGTTTCTAAAAAGCCCGGACAAACACTGACCGGGTCAAAGTCAAACTATTTCTGGCCCACGGCGAGGCCGCGGAGTCTTAGCCCTTGGGCTTCTTCACGCCGTACTTCGAGCGGCCGCGGTTGCGGCCCTCAACGCCCAAGGTGTCCAAGGCGCCGCGCACGATGTGAAAACGCACACCGGGCAGGTCGCGGACCCGGCCACCACGCACGAGCACGATGCTGTGCTCCTGCAGGTTGTGGCCTTCGCCGCCGATGTAGGCGGTGACTTCCTTGCCGTTGCTCAGCCGCACACGGGCGACCTTACGCAGCGCCGAGTTGGGCTTCTTGGGGGTGACCGTCTTGACCTGCAGGCACACGCCGCGGCGCTGGGGGCACTGGTCCAGGTCTTTCACCTTGGACTTGAACTTAGGCGTGCGGCGGGGTTTACGGACAAGCTGGTTGATGGTCGGCATGGGCCGGGTCTCGGTCGAGGGAAATCGGGGCGATATCGGGCCCAAGAGTGTATCAAGGACGGTGCATCGCTTCCAGTGGCCGTCGTGCGAGCTTCCCGCACCACGATCATCCCGCGCTCTCCCGCAGCAACTTTTCCAAGGCCGCGACGTGCCGCGCCATGCTCAGGGCGTCTTCCAGCCCGTCGCAAGCCCGTGCCCTTGCGGCTCGGACCGTGGGGTTGGTCAGCTGGGTCAGGGCAGCGGCCAAGGCCACAGGGTCTCTCGGATCGTTCAACACGATACCCCGCGGGGGCCCGTCCGGGGGCGTCAACCACTCGGCAGCACCGTTAAACCGGGTGGTGACGGCCGGCCGCTGGGCCATCAATCCCTCCAGCACCACCTTGCTGCACGGGTCATACCAGGTGGGCAGCACCACGGCGTCCGCCGCGGCGTAGGCAGACGACAGGTCGTCGCGGCGGCCCAACACACGCGTCACCGAACCGAGACCCTGCGCAGCCAGATCCCGGCGGTCGCGCTCACCAAACGCTCCGGCCAGCAGCACCACCGGCCGCGACGGGCCCGCGACCGTCTCCAGGGCCTGCCGGGCAAGTGCCCGCCGAAGGGTGGGCCAGCCTTTAAGCCCGGGATTGAGTGCAGCGAACAAAAAAGCCACATCGCCGTCCCGCAAGTTCAGACGCTCGCGTTCGTCGCGTCTAAGCTGATTCCAGGCCTCGGCCCCCGGACCGGCTTCCAACCGGGGCGAAACCGCGGCGTTGGGGATCACCACCGTCCGGCCGAGGGGTAAACAGTGATGCTCGGCCAGCTGCTCTGCGACATAACCGCTAATTGCCACCACCCGGCGCACACCAGGATGGGCGAACGTACGGTGCTCAAGGGCCACGAGCGCGCGCTGTTTTGCGTTCAACGCAAAGGCCAGGCGTTTGCCCAAACGAGCCCCCGCACGGGCCCGCCGAGCCACGTTGCGTCGCTGATTTTCGATCACGGTGCCGCCCCGCGGCTGAACCACCGTCGCGGGCACCGCAGTGGTCACCGAAAGGCTGGTATCAAAGCCCCCCGTCGTCAGGGTACGGGCAGCCATACGGGCGAAACCCCGCAATCGCCGGGCGCTCTTCAACCGCCCCGGGCCCATGGACACCAGCGTGCGGCCCGCCACCCGCTCCGCCTCGGCCACCTCCGATCGGCACGCCCCGGCCACCACCGTGACAGCGTGCCCGCGGGCGGTCAGGCCATCGACGATCTGCCGGGTTGAGCGTTCGCTGCCACCACCCGCCGGGTCGTACCGCTCGGTGACCACGGCGATCCGCAGCAGCCCGCTCACGCGCCGCCCGCCAGCGGCGCGTCTGCCTCTCCCCTTGTCAGGGGCGCGGTGGCCGCGAGTAAATTCGCTGCCGTGTCAAAAACCCGCCCCACCGTAATCTGCCGCATGGCGTCCGCCGCGTCGGGGGTCGGGGCCAACACCTTCCGCTCGTGGGCGAATCCAATCTCGGTCCACGCGGGTAGCGTGGGGCCAAACAAGGTCACCACCGGAGTACCGAGCGCCGCGGCCAGGTGCCGGGGCCCCGTGTCGTTGGTCACCACCACCCGGCTTTGCTTGACCACGCTTTTCAGCTGCCCCAGCGTGGCCCCGGCCTTCAGCAAGTCGATCACTCGACACGGAGCCGCCCCCACCACCCGGGCCACCACTTCCCGTTCGTCGGGGGCCCCGGTCACCGCCACGGCCAAACCCAACTCGTCGTGCAGCCGACCGGCCAACTGAGCGAAACTCTGAGAAGGCCAACGCTTCTCGGGCTTGGCCGCCCCGGGATTCAGCAGCGCCACCGGCCGGCCCCGGGCCGATTCCAACATGGACGCCGCGCGAAGGTCGTCTTCGGGCCGCGTTACCACCGTCATGCGGGGAGCCGCCGCGGCAGGTGTACCGACCACGCCCGCCCCCCCCAAATAGGCCGCAAGACTCAGGTAATACTCCACCGCCGACACCGGCACATAGGCCTTACCGTCGTGGCGGGCCACCAAACGGTCGGTCAGTAAAGCCCCGCGCGCATCGCGGTCGTACCCCACCCTCCGTTTGATACCCGCCATCGCCACCAGCGCTGCGCTGCGAAAGCTGTTGGGCAGCAGCACCGCGGTGTCAAAACGCATCTGCCGCAACCGCTTGGCCAGACCAAAGGGCGAGCTACCACGGCCCCCACCGGACGACCGATTCTCTCCAGACCGTGTCACGCCTCCCCCGTGGGTCAGCACGCCATCGAGGAAAGGCAAGCCCTCCAACAGCGGCGCCATAGGCTCGCGCACCAACACATGCAGGCCCGCCTCAGGGAACGTATCCCGCAAAGCCCGCAGCGTCGGCGTGGCCATCAAACAGTCACCAAACCAAGTAGGCATCACCACCAGCAGGCGCTCGCACGGCACGTCCGCCCCGCCCCGCCCGGCCGGTGTGTTGGGGGCGGCGTTTGTGGTCGGGGCAGAGGCGGTCACCAATACAGTTTATCAGCCGACCAAGCCCCCAAGGAAGTCGGATCAACACGGCTTACCGTCGCCCAAACAGCAACGTCGCCACAACGGCCACCTGCAACACCAGCGTCACCGTGATCCATCGAAAAAACGTATAAAAATTATCGTTGCCCGCCCCCAGCCACAGCGCTCCGAGCAGGCACAGCCCCGTCAGGCCCTGCAGCGAAATAGCCACCACGTTTAGCTGCGGCAATTCGTCTGAGCTGCCGCGTTGCATCCGCAGCTCTTTCAGAATCAATCGGACGTCACGCGCGGTGTCAGGCCGCCTCGTCCGACCACTGGTCCCGGCGCCGAGCGCCGGGCGTTCGCGGGGCACAGCCTTTGTTTCATCCACCGTCGGTACCGCCGGTTCAGCTACAGCTTGTGGCAGCGTGGCGCCCGCAACGCCCGGCTCGGTTGCCACCGAGGGCGCAGCCCGCCCCTCCGCAGAAGCTGCATCGGGCTCGGGTCGGGCCTGAGTCCAGGGTACAAACGGCCGGTCCGAGCCCTTGATCACCGGCTTGCCGCCCCTCTCTTCCCGCTCGCCCGCGCAAATTGGCTTTTGCAACTCCGCCATCGCCTGCTTATCAAAACGCTTGCCTGCCGTCCGCCCACCCGAGCGCGCCATCGCCTCGTTGACCTCGGGTTTACGCTTGCTTGCAATGATGCGCACCGCCTCGACCAGCGTGGGCGCCACGTCGTCGGGCTCAGCCGCCTTCGCCCGCCGTTTGGTCCCCGCCGCTTTGCGTGGCTTGGCCCCTCCCGCATCATTCAACAAAATCGTGCGGCACCCCGCCGCAGCTCCGGCGGCCACGTCGCGCTCTTGGTCCCCCACCATCCAGCTGGCACTCAGGTCCAGGTTCAGTTCCTCCGCGGCCTGCAGCAGCATGCCTGGCTTGGGCTTACGGTTTTTATGATCCTTCGTGTACGCCTTCACCGTGCCTTCGGGGTGAAACGGGCAGGCGTAAAACGCGTCGATTCGGGCCCCGTTGGCCCGTTCCTCCACCTCCGCGCGGATGCGTTCGTGTACCGCCTCGACATCCTTTTCCGTGTACGCCCCGCGGGCCACGCCGCCCTGATTGGTCACCACCACCACCCGGTAGCCCAGACCACACAGCGACGCGATCGCCAGCGGCACCCCGGTGATCAGCTCCACCGCGTCCGGGTCGCCCAGGTCGCCGTCGTTCTTGATGATCGTGTTGTCGCGGTCCAAGAAGACGGCGGGGTGTCGCATTGGGAATTGGGGTTTAGGGGTTGGAGCGCAAGCGGCACAGTCACCCGTGGGCACCTGCAAGGTACATGGGTAGCGTACGGCACCGAGCCCCTCACCACCGAGCCCGATTCGCTCTCCAACCCCCAACCCCGGCGGGCCGCCGCCAAGCTACCCGTGATACGCCTTCAGGTGCCCGATGGCCAGCGACTCGATCTCCGCCACCGCACGGTCGAAGTCGTCGTTGATCACAAACGCGTCGTACACGTCGGTCGACTCGGCAAAAGCGATCTCTTTCTTCGCGATGCTAAAGCGTTTCTGGATCGTCGTCTCGTCTTCGCGCTGCCGACCGCGTAGCCGTTCCAAAAGGGCGTCCTCGCTGGGGGCCTTGATGAACATGGCGAAGCTCTCGGGCATCGACTGCTTAACCTGCCGTGCCCCCTCTACGTCGATCTCCACGATCACCGTGCGCCCCGCGGCCAGCTTCTCTTCCACGTAGCTTCGTGGCGTGCCGTAGAAGTTGCCCGCGTACACCGCGTGCTCTAGCAGCTCGCCGGCCTTGATCGCCCGCTCGAACGTCGGTACGTTCACGAAGTAGTAGTGCTCCCCGTCCACGTCGCCCTTGGTCATGTCGCGGGTGGTCATCGACACCGACAGGTCCGCCTCCATCCGCCGCAGCAGCTCGTTCACCAGCGTGCTCTTGCCCACGCCCGACGGGCCCGAGAGGATCAGCAAAGCCCCGCGGGCGGGCGCGTCGGTTTCGGTCGGCGTGGTCATGGCGAGAATGTAGCGGATCGCAGTGGGGGCGAGTGTTGCCAGCGATGGGGCGGAGGTCCAGCAGGCGTTAGGTCGGAACGCAAGCAGAGCTTGCGCAAGACGGGAGGGCGAACCTTCCGGTGAGCCGATGCCGCATGGGTCCCAGCTCACCCGAAGGTTCGCCCTCCCACAAAACCACCCCACCCGCGTCAACGCTCTTCCTAACGCCTAGGACCTAACGCCCACTTGCCCCCCCTGAACATTCGCACCAGCCCGACACCTTCGTTCTGGCCAACGTTTTCGCCCGCACGCGCGTTTTCGTAGAACGGGATCACGGCGCCGTCGTCACCAAAAACAGCACGCCCATCCGCACCGCCAGCCCGTGGCTGACCTGCTCCAAAATCGCCGAGTTGGGCCCGTCGGCCACCGCCGCGTCGATCTCCAGACCGCGGTTCATCGGGCCCGGGTGCATCACCACCACCTCGGGCTTGGCACGCTTCAGCCGCGCCGCCGTCAACCCGTAGCCCGCGTGGTACTCGCGCGTGCTGGGAAAGGCCGGGCCCGACAGCCGCTCGAACTGCACCCGCAGCATGTTCACCACGTCCACCCGCGGCAGCACCGCGTCCAGGTCGTGGCTCAGCTCGGCGCCCAGGTCGGCAAACCCCTTGGGCAGCAGCGTGGGCGGCGCCACCAAGATCACGTGGGCGCCCAGTCTTTTAAGCCCGATCAGGTCCGACCGCGCCACCCGCGAGTTGGCGATGTCGCCCACAATCGCCACCGTCAGCCCGGTGAAATCAAGTGTGTCCAGCCGGCCGCAGCGCTTGGCCACCGTGTACAGGTCCAGCAAGCCCTGCGTGGGGTGGGCGTGCCGCCCGTCGCCGGCGTTCACCACCCGGCAGCCCACGTGATCCGCCAGCCG
>CALLPP010000003.1 GCA_938015655.1 uncultured Algisphaera sp. | reverse complement strand
TGCTGGTGAGCCCTGAAGACCCGGCCGCGATGGCTCAGGCCATCCTGCGGGTCGTTGGGTTAGATGATGTGGGGTGGCGATCGCTTTCGGATCGGGCGTTGCGGACAGTGACGGGCTATACATGGGATCATGCGGCCGATAAGCTGGAACAATCGATGTGGCAAGCCATGAACGCCGAAAATTCAAAAGCGAAGTAGGCTTTGTCGGGGCTCCGTGGACGGCCTTTAGGCCGCGCGACACGGCGGTTAAAACGCCCTTAAGTTCTTTTCCCCCGGTCCCAAGGACGCCATGCTCTGGTTTGCAAACTTTGCCCTTTGGCTGTGGTTACCGCTGGTGCTGGTGCTGTTTTTACTTGTCCCGGCGCGGCGTGCGGTGGTGGGCGCGTTGATCGGCTCGTGGTTGTTCCTGCCACAGCTTGAAATCCCAATTCAGTTCATCCCGAACTACACCAAGGTGAGCGCGACGTCGTACGCTCTGCTACTGGGCGCGCTGCTTTTGGACCCGCGGCGTTCACTTTTCAAGTTCCGTCCTGTGTGGCCGGACATCCCGATGGGGCTGTTTCTGTTTTCCGGTTTTATATCGTCATTCACCAACAACCTGGGGGCCTACGACGCGTTTGCTATGTTGCTGCAGCGATCGGTGCAGTACGGCATTCCCTATCTGTTGGGGCGGTGTTATTTTCAAAACGCCGACGACGCCAAAGAATTTTGTAAAGGAATCTTGCTCGGCGGACTGTTGTACGTACCCCTATGTATGTACGAATTCCGTATGAGCCCGCAGCTGCACCGAATTTTTTATGGTTTTAGTCCCTTCACCGACTTTAGTATGGCGCAGCGTTGGGGCGGTTTTCGCCCTACCGTGTTCATGCAGCACGGCCTGATGGTTGGAGTGTGGATGGCCACGGCCGCGGCCACTAGCTTTTGGCTATGGCGTACGAAGGTGTTGACTCGTTTTATGTTTCTTCCCATGTGGTTGGTGACCGGGATTTTGATGGTCGTCACCGTGTTCGTAAAGGCCACCGGGGCGATCGTGCTCCTGGCCGCGGTGTTGGGAATCATGTGGTTTTTGTTGCATTTTCGCTCTAAATCGCCTTTTGTTGCGGTGATTGTTGTGATCCCGGTATATCTGTATGTGCGCACCACAGGCATTTGGGATGGCATTGACTTTTCACACTGGCTGGGGACCAAAATCGACGAAGAGCGGGCGCTTTCGCTCTGGTATCGCCTCACGATGGAAAACGCGACGGTGTTTCATCTGGAAAACCGCGAGCTGTTTGGTTGGGGAGGCTGGGGCCGAGCGTTCGATTTTAAGGTGTACGACGGCGGTTTGGACACCACCATCGTGCCCGACAGCTTTTGGATCGTGACATTTGGTTCTAACGGCTATTACGGGTTGATCACCATCTTTTTGTTCTACTTGTTGGGCCCTGCCTTACTGCTGTGGAAAATGGGCCCCGCGGACTGGGTCAACTCTAAATATGCGCCCGTTACCGGGATGGCCTTGGTGTCGCTGGTTTACTCATTGGATTGTCTGGTGAATGCGATGATCAACCCAATTTTCATCGTCATGCTGGGGTCGGTGACCGGGATGGCGGCGCGGATGCAGTACCGCGGCAGCGGTGCAAGCAGTTCGACGCCCGCAATGCACTCCCAAAAAACCAAGCCCCAGGTTCCGCGTGGAATCCAGCCGCAGGGCGCAAGTTACTTGGCTTCGGGGCACCCCCGGCCCGCGGAGGGGCGTCCGTGACTCAGGGTGATCTCATAGAAGGATCGTCGGTGGACACCCCGGAGGGGGGGGGGGCTTTGGCGGACGCGCCGCGTTTGTGCGTGGTCATCGTTAATTACCGCACGCCCGGGCTCACCCTTGATTGCCTCGACTCGTTGGCGCCCGAAATCCAGACCCTGCCCGGTGCCCGGGTGGTGGTGGTTGAGGGCGGCAGCGGAGACGATTCGGCTCAGGTTTTGCGGGCAGGGATTGATGAGCGGGGCATCGACGGTTGGGTGACGCTGGAGGTGCGCGAAGACAATGCGGGCTTTGCTGGGGGCAACAACGCCGCGCTGAGGCCGGCGCTCGACGCCCGGCCCGAGGTGCCTTACCTGCTTTTGCTGAACCCCGACACGGTGGTGCGTCCCGGAGCGTTGTCGGAGTTACTGGCTTTTATGGACGGCCACCCCGCCGCGGGGCTGGCGGGCAGCCGATTGGAAGACCCGGACGGCACGCCCCAGCGCTCGGCGTTTCGTTTTCCTGGAGTTGGTAGCAACTTTGAAACGGGTATTAAGTTTGGCCCCGTCAGCCGTTTGCTGAGTCGCCGGGTGGTGGCCCCGCCGGTGCGGAACGACACCCACCGGTGCGACTGGGTGGCCGGGGCGAGCCTGATCGTGCGTCGCGAGGTTTTCGAGCGGGTTGGGCTACTGAAAGCTGACTATTTCATGTATTTCGAAGAGGTCGATTTTTGCTTGGCTGCGCACCGGGCGGGCTTTGAGTGCTGGTACGTGCCGGCCAGCCGGGTGGTGCATTTGGTCGGGCAGGCCTCGGGGCTTAATAGTAAAAACGACACGGCCCAGCCCGCCAAACGTCGTCCTCAGTACTGGTTCGATTCGCGGCGGCGCTATTTCATTACCAACCATGGTTGGCTGCGGGCGGCGCTGGCCGACGCGGCGTTTATTCTGGGTTTTGGGGCCTGGCGGATGCGACGCTGGCTGACGCGCCGGCCCGACACCGACCCGGAGCGTCTGCTCGGCGACGCGGTGCGGCAGAGCGTGTTCGCGCGCGGGTTTCGGCTTTGAACACTGCGGATCACATTTTGTACGTCGGGGCGCAGCTTCCTAAACGCAGTGAGACGTTTGTGTACCGCGAAGTGCTGGGGCTGCGCGAACGGGGCGTGGCGGTGAGCGTCGCGTCGGTGAATCCACCCGAGAGCGATCTGGACGACCCGGCGCTGGACGCATTAGCCCGCGAAGCGGTGCCGGTGTATGGCCGGGGGGCACGCGGGAAAGTTGCGGTGACGCTCGACGCGCCGCGGGCGGCCTGGGTGCGGCCGGTGCGGGGATTGTTTGAAACTACGCCGGGGTACTGGCCCAAGTATTGGCTGCAGAGCGAGGCGGGCTACGCCCTTGCTCACCGGGTGGGCGGGCGCGGCATCACCCACGTGCACGCGCACATGGCGCACGTGCCATCGACGGTGGCCATGGCCTGCGCGGCAGCCTTGGACGTGCCTTTTAGTTTTACCGGACACGCGGCGGATCTTTTTCGTGACCGTTCGGCGCTCCGGACCAAGCTGCAACGCGCTGCGTTTGTGGCTTGCATCAGCCACTGGCACCGGGGTTTCTACCGTACCGTCGTGCCGGGGCTGACCGACGCGCAGCTGCCGATAGTTCGCTGCGGCGTGGACTTGGACGACTTTGCCCCGGTGGCCCCGGTGGTGGTGCCGCGGATGCTGGCGGTGGGGCGGTTGGTGGCCAAGAAGGGTTTTGACGTGCTGGTGCGGTCGATGGCGGGGCTGCCCGCGGACACCATGCTGACGCTGGTGGGCGACGGCCCCGAAGGGCCAGCCCTGCGTGCCCTGGCCCGAGAAGTGGGGGTTGAGGAGCGGATCACTTTCGCCGGGGCGTTGCCCAATCAGGCCGTGCGGGACCTGATGGCCCACGCGGCGGTGTTTGTACTGCCCTGCCGGGAGGCCGCCGACGGGGACCGCGACGGTATTCCCGTGGTGCTGATGGAGGCCATGGCCCGCGGGGTGTGTGTGGTCAGCGGAGATCTGGAGACGATCCGCGAGCTGGTGACCGATAACGTGGGGGGCGTCATGGTGCGCCCGGGCGCGGTCGATGAACTAACCCGTGCACTAGCCGGGCTTTTGACGGATCCTCCGCGGCGGGCAAGCCTTGCGGCGGCGGGCCGTGAGCGGGTGGCCGAGGAGTTTTCCCTTGCGGTGAACCTTGACCGGCTGCAACGAGCCTTTGCCGGTGCCCGTACCGGGCGGTGACCGCCGCCCCCGTCCCCCCTGGCTTGCCGTGTTTGGAACCGCCCGCTGTCATGACGACTTCTCGCCGCTATTGCCTGATCAGTCCCACGCGTGACGAGGCGGAGTTTGCCCGCCGCACTCTGGACAGCGTGGTGAGTCAGTCGCACCCACCTGCGCGGTGGGTGATTGTGGACGACGGGAGCACCGACGAGACCCCGGCGATCCTTGCTCAGTACGCGGCTAAGCACGACTGGATCCACGTGGTCACCAGGATCAATCGCGGCGAACGCAAGGTGGGGCCCGGGGTGATCGACGCGTTTTACGCGGGGTACGACACGATCGACCCCGCAGCCTTCGACTACGTCTGCAAAATTGATCTGGACCTGGACTTGCCACAGGGCTACTTCGAAAATGTCATGCAGCGGATGGAAACCAATCCGCGCATCGGCACCTGTTCGGGCAAGGCCTGGTATCCCGCGCCGTCCAACCGTGAGAAGACTTTCGAGGGCGAGTTGATCAGCGAGGCGTGCGGCGACGAGATGTCCGTGGGCATGATCAAGTTTTACCGCACCGACTGCTTTACCGAGATCGGCGGGTTTGTGCGGGAGGTAATGTGGGACGGCATCGACTGCCACACCTGCCGCATGCACGGATGGATTGCTGAGAGTTACGAAGATCAGGCGCTGCGTTTTTTGCACCTGCGGCCCATGGGAAGCAGCCACAAGGGCATCTTCACCGGCCGTATGAGGCACGGCTTTGGTCAGTGGTTCATGGGTACGGGCCTGGCCTACATGACCGCCAGTGGGATGTTTCGCATGACCCGGCCGCCGCTGGTCGTGGGCGGCTTGGCCATGTGGTGGGGTTACGTTCGTAGCCTGCTGGCGGGGAAGCCGCGCTACGAAAACCCGGGGTTTCGCCGTTTTCTGCGCCGGTACCAGTGGGCGTGCCTTTTAAAAGGCAAGGCGGGGGCTACGCGGGCGGTGAATGAAGCCGGGGCCACACGTTTCGCGGCCCGGAGCGCCGGCGGCACGCCGGACCCGGCCACGGTGGTGCCTCCGACCGATGCGCCGCTGACCCAGCCGGCGCGCTCGGTGGAAGGGGAGGCCGATCGTGGTTGAGGCAAGTAGCACACCGGGCGATGGCGAGACCGACGTGTCGATCTGCGTGCCGGTGTACAACGAGCAGGACAGCGTTACCAAGCTGTACGCCGAGATCGCGGCGGTAATGGACGGCGGCTCGGATCAGACCCCGCCCCGGCGTTACGAGGTGATTTTTGTCAGCGACGGGTCTTACGACGATTCGGTTGAGCGTCTGCATGCCGCGGCCGCGGGAGACCCGCGGGTGCGGATTATCGAGTTGATGCGCAACTTCGGTCAGACCGCCGCCATGGCCGCGGGCTTCGACGCCGCGCGGGGCACGGTGATCGTGCCGATGGATGGGGACCTTCAAAACGACCCGGCGGACATCCCGAGGCTGGTGGACAAACTCGACGAGAACGGAGAGCAGCCGGGGCGGTGGGACATCGTCAGCGGTTGGCGCAAGGACCGCAAGGACGGCGCCCTGCTTCGCAAGCTGCCCAGCCGCATCGCCAACCACCTGATCAAGCGGCTGACCTGGACTACGGAGATTCACGATTTTGGTTGCAGCATGAAGGCCTACCGGGCGGTCGTGCTCAAAGACGTCACGCTCTACGGCGAGATGCACCGTTTTCTTCCGGCGATCTGCAAGTGGCGGGGGGCCCGGGTCACTGAGATGGTGGTCAATCACCGCGCCCGCGAACACGGCCAGAGTAAATACGGGCTGCGGCGCACCTTCAAGGTGTTGCTGGACCTGCTGACGGTCAAATTTCTTGGTGACTACGGCACCAAGCCCATTTACTTCTTTGGCAAGCTGGCGGGGTTTGGCTTTCTGGCGGCGGGGTCGGCGTTGCTCGTGGCGGTGTTGCAGAAGCTGGGCTGGTTCTGGACCGGCAACGGCGAGCCGATCAACCTGAACCGCAACATCTTCTTCTTCGGCACGCTGTTCTTCTTTGTGGTGAGCATCATCTTCTTGATGATGGGTGTGCTCAGCGAGCTGATGGTGCGGATCTATTACGAGAGCCAGGATCGGCGCCCGTACAAGATTCGCCGCGATCTGGTGGGCGGGGCCCGAGCGGGGCACGAGGCAAACGGGTAGCGATGGATCAAGCCGGCCGTGTCAACCCAAACCCCGACGGGATGCCGGACCGGGACGAGCAGATCGCCCGCCTTGCGGGGGAGCGTTTCGATGTGTTGGTGGTGGGGGCGGGGGTGTACGGCGCTTGGGTGGCGCTGGACGCCGCGCAGCGGGGGCTGCGGGTGGCGTTGGTGGACCAGGCCGATTTTGGTGGCGCGACCAGCGCGAACAGCCAACGGATTCTGCACGGGGGGTTTCGGTACCTGCAGCATGCGGACTTCAAGCGGATGCGCGAGTCGATCCGCGAACGTAGCACGGTGATGCGGCAGATGCCGCACCTCGTGGAGCCGCAGGGATTTTTGGTGCCCACGACCCCGCGGGGGGTGCAGCGCAAGTTGCTGATGCGGGCGGCTCTGAAGGTCAACGATTGGGTGAGTTATGACCGCAACCGGGGGCTGCCGGTGTCCAAACACCTGGGGCCCGGGCGGGTGGTGTCCAAGGCCCGGTGTCTTGAGCAGGCCCCCGGCCTCGACCCCGACGACGTGACGGGCGGGGCGGTGTTCTACGACGGGCAGGTGGTCAATAGTGAACGGCTGGTGCTGGCGGTGGTGCAGTCCGCGGCGGCGGCCGGAGCGGTGGTGGTGAACCACCTGGCCGTGGACCGTTTTGTGAGGGATGACACGACGCGGGTGGTCGGGGTCGAAACGGTGGACCGTGTGTCGGGCCGACGGACGGCGATTCGCGCGGCGTTGACCGTGGCGTGCACCGGCCCGTGGACGGCCCGCACGCTGAACAATGCGGGCCTGCGGGCCGCGGGCGCCGGGTGTGCGGCTCCGGTGAAAGAGCCTTTTGACACCTTCAGGGCGGTGGTGCTGGTGACGCGTAACGTGCTCAACGGCTCGGCCGTGGCGGTGAAAGGGCGCGGGGCGTATCAGGACCGGCACGAGGTGGTGGGCAAGGGTTACCGGAATTTTTTTGTGACCCCGTGGCGCGGGCACTCGCTCATTGGCACTTATTACGAGCCGCACCGCGCGGGGGCGGCCGACGTGTCGGTGTCGCCCGAGCAGGTGCGGGGCTACGTCGACGAGTTCAACGCGAGCTATTCCACGGCAAAGCTGCGGCACGACGAGGTGAAGTGGGTGTACTCGGGCCTGCTGCCTCTGGCTCAGGGCGCGGAGCCCGACGACCCGCAGTACCAAAAGCACTACGCGATCCTCGACCACGAGAGCGCGAACGGGGTGCCGGGGCTGCTGAGCATTGTGGGCGTGAAGTGGACCACCGCGCGGGATGTGGCGCAGAAGACGGTGGACCGGGCGGGGGTGCTGCTGGGCCGCAGCCTGCCCGCGGGGCAGACCGATCGCACGCCGCTGGTGGGCGGGCGGTACCGCGACCACGAGCGTTTTGTGACCGAGGCGCGGGCAACCCGCCCCGAAGCGGTCGGGCCCGCGGTGCTGGACGAACTTTTACTGAGCTACGGGGATGGCCATAGCGCGTTGCTGGAGCTCATCGCCGAGGAGCCCGAGTTGGGGATCCCGTTAACGCCCGGGTCGCCGGTCGTCGGAGCGACGATGGTTCATGCAGCGCGGTCGGAGATGGCGGTGACGCTGGCCGATGCGGTGTTCCACCGCACGCCACTGGGGCACCTGGGCTGGCCGGGCCAGCGGGTGCTACGCCGGTGTGCGGCATTGATGGCCCGCGTGACCGGCTGGAGCTTGGAAGAACAAGAAGCGCAGGTGCAGCGGGTCTGCGCGGCGTATCGTGAGCGGGGGCTGGAGATCGGCCCGGGTGAAGACGAAGGAGGGGCCGAGTGAGTGTGGACAGCACCGCGCCCACGAGGTCGCGCGCGAACCCTGATCTGGACTCGGTGGTGGGCCACGTTTTGGTGGTCGCGCCCACTCCGTTTTTTTCGGACCGGGGGTGCCACGTGCGCATCCTGGAAGAGGTGCGGGCCGCGGAGCGCGAAGGCTACCGGGCCACGGTGGTGACCTATCACTTGGGACGCGACGTGGAGGGCTTGCCGATCTACCGATCGCTGAACGTGCCGTGGTACCGCAAGCTTTCGGCGGGTCCCAGTGTGCATCAGTTCTACCTCGACGCGCTGCTACTGTGGACCGGGATTCGCGCTTGCTGGCGGGATCGGCCCACGGTGATCCACGCGCACCTGCACGAGGGGGTGGGGGTGGGCAAGGTGTTGAGCCTGCTGTTCCGCGTGCCGCTGGTGGGCGACCTGCAGGGGTCGCTGGTGGGCGAACTGGTGCAGCACAAGTTCATCAAGCCGCGCGGGGTGCTGCATCGTTTGTTCCGCGCGGCGGAGCGTTGGCTGATCCGCTGGCCGGACCACTTGGTCTTGAGCAGCGACCGCGCGACCGAGGGGGTGACGCCGCTGGACCAGCTTGCGGTGCCTTTTACGGTGCTGGACGACGGGGTGGACGAAAACGCGTTTTATCCCGCGACCCCCGGCGAGGGGTTGCGGGGCGAACTGGGCCTGCCGGAAAACAAAACGCTGGTGGCGTTCTTGGGCGTGCTGAGCGAGTACCAGGGGGTGGGGGTCATGCTGCGGGCGGCCCAGCGGGTGATTGCGGACCATCCGGACGTGGTCTTTGTGGTGATGGGGTACCCGAAGGTGGACCACTACCAGGCGATGGCTCGGGACCTGGGTATCGCCGATTCGGTGCGTTTTCTGGGGCGGGTCCCGTACGCCCGGGCGCGGGACCACCTTGCGGCTTGTGACTTGGCGGTGAGCGCGAAAGCGGACGTGACCGAAGCGAACGGGAAGCTGTTGAACTACATGGCGGTGGGGCTGCCGATCGTGGCGACCGACACGCGGGTGAACCGGTCGCTACTCGCGGACACAGCGCTGTACGGTGCAGTGGACGACCCCGAGTCGTTGGCCCGTGCCTTGAACCGGTACCTCGACGATCCTGCTTTGGCGGCGCGGATGGGCGAGGCCGGGCGTGAGCGTGTGGTGTCCGAGCTTTCGTGGACGGCGGGCGCGCGGAAGCTGGGCGGCGTGTACGCCTCGCTTGCGCGGGGGCGGCGCGGACGTAGAGGGGGCGCAGGCCGCCGGGTGTCGGTTGATTCACAACAGAGAGATAAGTGATGAAGATTTTGGTGACCGGAGCGTCGGGGTTCACGGGCGGGGCGCTGGCCAAGGCCCACGCGCGGCGCGGTGACGAGGTGGTGGCCCTGGTGCGCGATCCCGAGAGCGCGGCCGCGCGGGGTCTGGCCGCGGAGGGCATTACGCTGGCCAAAGGCGACATCCGCGAGGCGGACGCGGTGGCGCGGGCGGCCCAGGGCGTTGGGCTAATCCAGCACATCGCCGCGGTGTACCGCACGGCGGGACACCGCGACGACTACTACCACGCAGTGAACGACGGCGGGGTGGCCAACGTGATCACCGCGGCTCAGCGCCACGGGGTGGGCCGGGTGGTGCACTGCTCGACGATCGGGGTACACGGGCACGTGAGCGAGGTGCCGGCCCACGAAGACTCTGCGTTTAACCCCGGCGACATCTACCAGCGCAGCAAGCTTGCTGGCGAAAATCGCTTTCGGGCGGCGGTGGAAAACGGCTTGCCGGGGGTGATTTTCCGGCCCGCGGCTATCTATGGGCCCGGAGATCTGCGCTTGCTGAAAATCTTCCGCGGGGTGCAGCGGGGGCGTTTCCCGATGTTCGGCGACGGGCAGACGACCTATCAGTTGGTGTACATCGACGACCTGGTGGACGGGATCATCGCGTGCGGCACGCATCCGGCGGCGGTGGGGCAGACCTTCATTCTGTGCGGTGAGGGGTGGGTCACGCTGGACACCTTCGTGGGGTTGGTGGCCGCGGCCACCGGCGGGCGGACGCCCCGGGTTCACTGGCCCATGTGGCCGCTGTTGACCGCCGCCCGGGTCTGCGAAACGGTGTGCCGGCCGCTGGGGGTGGCGCCGCCGCTGCACGTGCGGCGCTGCGAGTTTTATGTAAAGTCCCGCGCGTTCACCAACGAACGGGCGCGAGAGATGATCGGGTTCGCGCCGAAGGTTAGCCTGCGCGAGGGGGCGTACCGCACCGCCGCGTGGTACGCCGAGCAGGGCCTGATCGGACCGATTCCGTCGCACGATGCGTTTGGCCGGACCGTGGTCACCCGCGCCACGGCTTAAATATCACGAGGCGGGTTTGGTTTAGATCGCTGCATCAAGTTGTTTAATGCTCCCACCTTGTGGGAACCACGTCCCGTTGGAGGCCGCCGGTCAAATAATTTGATGCGGGGTTTTAGGTTGTGCGGGGCGAGGGGTTGCGTTTGAGCAGCAGCGAGGCCAGCAGGTAACCGGAGGTGCTCCAGGCCACGTCGCGCAGGCGGATCAGCAGAGCGATGGCCAGGCCCAGTTCGCGGCCGTAGCCAAAGAGGTCGAAGACCTCGCTGAAGGCGAACTCCCACAGCCCTACGCCGTTGATCGAGATGGGCAGCAGGCTGATAATCAACACCAGCCCGGTGGCGGCCACGGCGGTGCGGAGATCGATGAGCACCCCGAAGCAGGAGCCGGCGGCGACGATGCTGGCGGCGATCAGCGCGTAAAACGCCGCGGACTGAAGCAGCGCGCCCGCGAGGGCGCGGCGGTGATCCGAGTACGCCCAGAGATCGGCCTGGAAGCGCTGGAGCTTGGCGGCGGGCCCGGCGAGGGGGCTGAAACGCTGACCTACGCGGGCAGCGGCGCGGCCGACGCGCCGGCTGGCCACCGCGGCCATGACCGTGGTGGCGAATAGAAAGCCCGCGAGGGTCAGGCCCGTGAGGGCACCGTGGTTCCACACCCGCGGTGTGGTGGCGAGCACCGCGAGGGTGAGTGCGAGCAGCACAAAGAGGCCGGTGAAGCGTTCGGCAGTGATCGCGGCGTATACGGTGCTGCGCGTCGGCGCCTGTGTGGCACCGGTCTCGTCGCCGTGCCGCCGGCGGGTGAGTTCGGCCCGCACCACGTCGCCGCCCCCGCTGCTGGGCAGCACGTTGCTGTAAAACTGGCCGATGACATAAAGCCCCGAAAGGGGTAGTAGTCCGTCGTGCTGTCCGCGGGCGGCAAGCAGACTACGCCACTTCCAAGCCGAGACCAAGGTCAAGACCGGAGAGGTGATCACCAGCAAGGCGAGCCAGGCGGGGTGCAGCCCGTCCGCCACCAGCTCGTTGACCCTAGACCAGTCGGTACGGGTGGCGACCCAGGCCGCCAGGGCGAGGCTCGCGGCAAACAGCGGCAGGCGTTTCAACACGGAAGTCATGCCGTTGCGTTATCGGGGCGCGGTGTGATCTGATTCACGCCCGTGTTCCGGGACGACGAGGCTGCGTCTTTGCGGTTGACGGGGCTTGGATACGAAGGCAGGCACGGTACCCCCTTGGCTTTGGCCAGGGTGCAGCGAGCAGCCGTGTGCCACCGAAAACGCCGGAGCCAATGGCGTTAGAAATGCAGGAGATCATCATAATGGATCGTTTGTTGCCAAGGTCTTTCCGATAACTTCATGGTTTTGTAAAGTCGTCGGCGGGCGGTCGATAGGTCAGCGCGACTCTGCTTCGCAGGTTGGGGCCCACTATTTAGATCCTTTCCCATGACCGATCAACCGACCACCGATCCCCGTTCACCAGAGGCCCCGGTGCCCGTTGAGCGTCGCCGCGTGCCCCGCAACGACCATACGCGGCTGGTCCGGGACCTGGAAGCGTGTGCGGGGCAGGACTTTGATCTGGTGGTGGTGGGGGCGGGGATCTTCGGCGCGTGGGCGGCGTACGATGCCGCGCAGCGTGGGCTGTCGGTGGCCTTGATTGAGCGTGACGACTTCGGGGGCGGAACCTCGGCTGACGCCTTACGTGTGGCGCACGCCGCGCCCGAAACGCCTTGGGGGAACTTTTTGGCGCTGCGCCGCCGTGCGGCGGAGCGCTGCGTGTTGATGGGCGTAGCGCCTCACCTGGTGCAGCCGTTGAAAATGTTGGTTCCGCGTTATGGCGGGGGAAGGTGGTCGTTGCTCGCCATGGCGGCCCGTACGCTGGTGCGCTTAGGAGCCACGCTCGGTGTGGGGCGCAGGCTTCACGACCCTGCCCGGCGTGATCGCCGCGCGGGGGCGACCTGGGCGACGCGGTTCCGACGGGTCTTGCCCGAGCTGCCCCGGCATCGTTTACTAGGCGCGGAATGGTGGCCGACGCTGCAGGTGACGTGCCCGGAGCGTTTGGTGTTGGCCGTGGTGCAAAGCGCCGCGTGCCGGGGGGCTCAGGTTCTCAATCACGCAGTAGTCGATGGGCTGGTGGTGGAGGGTGAGGTGGTAAAAGGCGTGACGGTGGTGGACGCGGCCACTGGGCACCGCTTGTCGGTGAATGCCCGGGTGGTGCTGGACACGACGGGCGGAGACTTTGAAGGACTGTTGAGCCAGGGGGAGAAGGCCATCACACCGCCAGGCCCGGATCTCCGCGAGCAGTTGATGGTGCAGGTGAAACGACGTTTGGTCGTGCCGGGGCGGGCGCTACGGCTGCCCGGGGACGCGGAAAACCCGGATTTGGTGGTCGCGTCTGCGGGCGAAAGCGGCAGCATTCTGGGGCCTTGGCCTGTGCCGGCCGGGGCAGGAGAGAATGACATCCGACGTGCACAGGCCGTTGCGGCTTGTTTGGCGGCTGCGAACCAGGGTTGCCCGGCGTGGCGTCTGCGAGCCGACGACGTGGACTATTTCCGTGTGTCGCAGGTGCCGGTTTTTAGTCCGAGCGACCCTGCGGGCCGGGTGATCAATCACGCCGAAAACGACGGATTGCAGGGCTTGTTGTCGTTGAGGGGATTCCGCTATGACGCGGCCCACTTGGCCGCGGCGGAGGCGGTCGATCAGGCGGTCGAATCCCTGGGCCTACCAGCTAAAGCTTCACGAACCACATTGGTGCCGCTGGTTGGAGGAGACTTACCGACTTGGAGGGGGTTGTCGGGGCGGATGGACGAGGTCGCCGTGGGCCGGTGGGGCCAGGCGGTTATTGATGGTCTGTGCGGCCGCCATGGAGACCACGCTCCGTTGCTGCTAAAACAGGCTGCCGAGGCTCAGGACGAAGACCCCATCACCGGCACCGCAGTGCTGGCCACGGAGCTGGCCTTCGTATTTGAATCGGAAGCCGCGTGGACCCTTGCAGACGCGATATTGCGGCGAACGGGAGTCCCCTGTTGGGGTGGTTTTTCGATCGACGCACTCCAGGCTGCGGCGGACGTGGCGGCTGCCCGCTGTGGTTGGAGCGACTCCGAGCGGCGACAACAAATTCGTGACCTGCGAGCTCAGCTTGCGGAGCAATTCCCTTCGTGCCCTCCCGACGAGCCGCCGGCTCCCGATGCGGCGGGGTGAAGAGGGAGGCTTTCGTTTTATCGGGCCTCAGCACCGGTCCGTGTCCGGGTGCAGCCTCGGGAGCGTGGGCTTCGGGGGTGAGCGGACGGATGTTGCCGGAATGAGCACGCAGCCCAGGGGGCTTGCGGTTCCGACACCGGCGGGAGGTGGCCGAGCATTGTTTAAGAAACCCGTCAGGTTTGACCGACCATCCTCTGGATCGCATGGGTTTTGGGGCTCAATTTAGCCGTGTGGTTCAAGGCGGCGGTGGGCAGTCCCGATGGAACGTAGTCGCGATGCGTCGCCACTGCGGACCGGCTGGCCGGGGGGGCATTGAACGGATGAATACGAGCCGTGTCTTGTTTCGAGTGACGGAGATTCGCCCCTATGACCGCTGCCTTCCCCAACTCATCTCCGGGCGCGCCCGATTTAGCCCCGGTCATATCGAAGCCTTACGTGCGGCCGCCGGGGGTGCTGATCGATGGTGTGGCTTTCGACTGCCTCTCTGAGTCCCAGACCACCGCCTACCTGATAGACGCCTTGCAGAACCGTCGGGGGGGCTGGGTGATCACATCGAATTTAGATCATCTGAACCGAGCACGGCGCGACCCATCGTTCCGCGCGATGTTGGATGAGGCTGACCTCGTGGTGGCCGATGGCGCTCCGCTGGTCTGGGCCAGCTACCTGCAGGGCACCCCGCTGCCCGAGCGTGTGGCGGGGTCGTCGATGGCTTGGTCGTTGACCGGGGCGGCGGCGGAGGCAGGGAAGAGTGTTTTTCTGCTCGGCGGAGATAAAGGCACTGCGGAGAAGGCTGCCCTGCACCTCAAGGGGCGGTTTCCTGGCCTCGACGTGGCGGGAACTTTTTACCCTCCGATGGGGTTTGAGAGCGACCCACAGATGATGGAATCAATGCGGGCGGCCCTGCTTGCCGCTCGGCCAGACTTGGTTTACGTGGCGTTGGGCTCGCCCAAGCAGGAACGGCTTATCCAAGGCCTGCGATCCGAGCTTCCTGAGGCCTGGTGGTTAGGATTGGGAATCAGCCTTAGTTTTGTTTGTGGTGAAGTTCAGCGGGCACCGGTCTGGATGCAGAAGGTCGGGCTGGAGTGGTTCCACCGCATGGTGCAGGAGCCCCGGCGCTTGGCTCGGCGGTACCTTTTGGACGGTCTGCCTTTTGGCCTGCGTCTGATATCATGGGCTCTGGTCAAACGGTTTTCCCATTCCAGGGGGGCGTTAATCAGAGAAGAGCAGAAGGTTCGGCCGGATGCTCCTCAGCCCCAAAGCGAACCACCGCGGAGTTTTACGAAGGACGGGAGTGAATCATGGGGAGTTTGAACGGTATGTGTGGGGTGGTGCGCGTAGGCTGCTCTCGAAGGCACCGATCGATCATGTGCCCGGAGGGTTGCCGTGCTCTATAACGCCACGACGCCTAGGCTTAACATGGCCGTGCCGATGAGTTCGGTACCCATCGACCCGGCGGATCCGGGGCTGATCCGTCTTGCGCGGTTGCGTGCGGTGGTGCTCCTGGCAGGCACGGTGAGGGCAAACCATCTTCGTAAAGTCACTCAACGTCCTGCTTTGCAAATGCCCGTGTCTCAAGGGCAAACGGTCTTTGACTGCTGGCGTGAACAGCTCACCACCATGGCCGAGCGCCTTGGGGTGCCAGGGTTGCCCGTGCGGGTGATGGTTGATCAGGCCAGCGGTGTTGATGCGGTTTCGCGTTTTCAGGGCAGGCTCGAACTCACCGTCGAGCCGGACCCGCTGGACTTCCGGGGGACCGGGGGGTTGTTGTCAGACATTGCCCGTGAGTACGACGACGACGACCTGTTGTTGGTAGGACACGCATCACAGCTGTTGTTTGAGCCCCTCATGACGCTTACGGCCGCAATCGCGTCTAGTAGCCGCGATGTCAGTATGATTTGTAGTCGGGACGGCACGCCTAGCGGGCTGATTCTCTTGCGATGCGGCTGCCTGCGTAACATTAACCAGGTGGGATACATCGATCTTAATGAGCAGGCCATGCCGGTGATCGCCAGTGATCACGACGTTCGCATTGTCCGTTACGAGCGTCCGGTTGCCTGTTCGCTACGGACGCTGCGTGGCTACATGCATGCCCTGCGGCGTTTCCACTGCGAACATCAGGCGGTAAACAGAGGGGCTCCTCATGACTGGGAATCGGCCTTTTCGCTGGTTGAACCCGGGGCTCAGGTACACGAGTCCGCGGTGATGCACGACAGTGTGGTGCTGGAGGGGGGGCGTGTTGAACCTGGTGCGGTGGTGGTGCGTTCGGTGGTATGCGCTGGGGGGGTTGCCCCGGCTGGGCAGGTGATCAGCGACACAGTGGTTGGGCCTGGAGCCTGACGTCACGGCGGTCTCTGCGGTGTTTTCTTGCGGTGGCTGGTGCAGGCTCAAAAAGCCGTGTACACGGCGCCCACGCGGGGGGGCTGAATTTCTTGTCCAAACCTATCGATCTGGTGGGGTACCGACTATTATGATGTGTGAGAAGCGACCGGTATGACCGGCGGGGGGGCCTTGCGCGTTTTGCCCGTGAAAGAGGGGGAGCCTCCTCATCTTTTGTTTTTCGGCATGTGTGTGCCTCTCTCGGGTGGCGGCGACTTCCGATAGCGTGACCAAAGGTCTACGCCAGTCGGGACACCGGTCGGCCGATAGGGGAAACCAGAAGCACCCCCGCGACGTAGCTCAGCCGCCACCGCGGTGGTTTCCAGGGTGCACAAGTGATGTGCTCTACGGAGCCTGACCGTTCGACCTGCCTGATGTCACACCCCGCCCGAAACGGCGAGAGGGAAGTAAGAGATGAGCGACGAAATTTCATTTGCCTCGACCAACGACTCGGCAGAAAGCCTTACGGCGGACGAGGTCCGACTGCGGCGCCAGAAAATTATGGCGCTGCTAAAAGGCCGCTGGCACTGGGCGATCATTTCGTCCGTCCTATTTTCCACGGTGTTCGGTTACCTCTGCTACCACAGCGTGGGGGCGATTTACCGCAGTAAGGGTATCGTTCAGATCAACGATGACTCGATCTTGGCCGACCGCAAGATGGGGGGCAACGTGATCACCAAGGGCATGGCCCGCTGGACGTCGTTCTTACGGGTCCAAGACGAAATGATTAAGGGCGAGAACGTTGCGCAGCGGGCGCTGCTGTCCGACGACTGGCGCAACCGAGAAAACGTAGAACTGGTCTACGACGCGGCGAGTTTTTCGAAGCAGATCGAAACGAAGATGGACCCCGCGAACCCGAAGAACAACCTCATCGAGATTGCCTTCGATTCGCCCGACCCGCGAACTTCTGCTTCGGCGGTGCGGGCCTTGCTCAAATCCTACAGCCAGGAGTACATTGAGCAGACCAAGAGCAGCTACTCCAATCGCATTAGCCAGTTGCAGTCCGAGATTCAGAAATCGGACCGGGCGATCGAGAACCAGGTGGCCCGGCGTCGCACCATTTTGAGTGACACCGAGCATGACCAGTTGATGCAGCGTTTTGAATCGGCCCTGGACCGTAAGCTGGCGATCTCCGGGCGGCTGGACGATGTGCGGGCAATCCTCGCGTCGCGCAACCCGACTCGTAACGGACTGCGTCCGGGACCCGATGAGCTGATGGGGGCCGACGAGACCCTGCTGAGGCTCGGCGACGATAAGCAACGGGTCGAGCAGCAGATTCAGATCTTAGCAGCCGGCGGTGCCGGCCCGAATCACCTGGCCCGTAAACGGCTGGAAACCCAGCTGAACTTGATTAATTCCCAGATCGAGGAGCGTCTGGCGCTGCTCATGGGTAACGATGCCTCGGAGGTTGATCTTGATCCGGAGTATGCGGAGATGAGCCGGTTGGAACAGCAACTGGCTCGCACGCTGACCGAGGTGTCCCACGAGCTTGAGTCGCTGGGCCTGAAGCAGCGGCAGATCGCGAACATCAGCGACGACATCGCGGCGAAGCAGAACATTATCGATCGGGCCCGCAAGGCATTGGAAGAGATCAACATTGAGATTGCCGGGGTGGCTAGCAACTTCAAGATCAACAGCTTTGGTGTGCTCGCCGAGCAGCCGTTTAATAGCGGCAAGACCAAGCAGATGGCCGCACTGGGGGCGTTGGCCGGCATTTTGTTGGGGACGGGCGGGGTGATGTTGATTGGAATGATGGACCGCCGCCTGCGTCATGTCGGCGACGCGCAGCTGGGGCTGGGCAAAGAAACACGCATGCTCGGCATTCTGCCGACTTTGCCGGACAATTTTGCCGAGCCCGAGCAGAGCGAGCGGGCCGCGCATGCGGTGCACCACATCCGGACGCTACTGCAGATCAGTGGTGGCGGCCGGTCGCGGGTGTTCTCGATCACCAGCCCCGCGGCGGGGTCGGGCAAGTCGAGCCTGACCGTGGCGTTGGGGCTCAGTTTCGCCGCGTCGGAATCCAAGACGCTGGTGATCGATTGTGACCTGGTGGGTGCGGGGCTCTCGCGCCGTGTCGGGGCGGTGGTGAACCGCTCGGTGGAATCGATCTTGCGCGACGACACGGTGCTGACCGATGAACAGATCTCCGACGCGCACCGAGCCAGTTTTGAGCAGGGCATCAGCGTGAAGGACGCGCTGGTCGAGCTGGGCTATCTGACCAAGAAAGACTTGGCGCGTCTCAACCGCCGGCAGGCCGATTCGTCACTGGGAGTTTTGGACGCCTGTCAGGGGCGGCCGTTTAACGAGTGCGTGGCGAACATTGGTATCGATAATTTTTACGTGCTACCCATTGGGGCGGCGAAACCTCAGGACGCGGGATTGTTGTCACCCAAGGCGCTGCGCAAGCTGATTGCTCGGGCCCGCGAAGAATACGACGTCGTGCTGATTGACACCGGCCCGTGCCTGGGTTCGCTGGAGGCTTCAATGGCCGCCGCGGAAGTGGATGCGACGGTGCTGATCGTTTCGCGTGGCGATTCGAAGTCGTTGACCACCCGCGCCCGCGACCACCTGGTGTCGGTGGGGGCGTACGTGGCTGGGGTTGTGTTCAACCACGCGTTGGACACGGATATGAACCAGTCGTCGTTCGCTTCGATCATTAGCGCCGAACGGCGCTCGGACATCGACCTGGCTGCTGCGGCGGCGGATCCCGAGGTGGCGGCCCGTTTCGGACCGCTGGGCTCGGCGGTGGCCGCGTTTGGTCGCCCCAGCAAGTCGCCCAATGGCACACCGCGTCACGCTGCCGAGGCGGTGGTGCGCCGATCGCGCTGATCGCACCGTCCCGAACCGAATCTGGCCGATGATTACGCCGATCGACGAACAAGACGCCTCGGGCCAGATCCAGACCCACACGGTTTGGGGCCTGGGGCCGGTGCAGCTGCACGACCGGTTTTGGGCCTCGCGGGGGGTTCAGGTGGTCCGCCCAGGCGACGCGGCGCCGCTTCACGACGATGCGGACTTGTTTCTACTCAGCGACGCCCGGTCGCTTTCGGTTTTCCGGATCACCCAGGTCATTGACACGCTGCAGTGGCTTAAGCCGCAGATGCTATTTGTTCGACTGCACGGGGCATTTGAGCAGGGCTACTCGGAGCGGGTAATCGTCGACGACGATGACCGTTTTGTCCGCTTTGAGCGGGTTTACAGCGCGGTGGACTGGCGGCTGGGGCGTGTGGCCCTGACCGCGTCGCGCGATTTGGCGCAGTCGTGGCAGGCGTCGGTCGATGCGAAATCGGGCTGGCGCACCCTGCGCCGTGATGTGGACCCGAACCAGCGGACTACGCTTTCGGTGCCCGGTGCGGTGTATGACCGGGAGCGTCCCGACCAGGTGGCCGAATTTATCCGGGAGTTGGTCCGGGTCTGGAAACGTCCGGATGCGACGATCCGTCGGGCGCGGCGTTTGGAAGGTGAATCTTGGGGGGATCGCTATGCGCAGGCCTCCGGTTCGGCGCGGCTGATCGGCCCGGTCTGGGTCGGCACCGGCCGGACTTTGATGACCGACGGGGTGGTGGTGGGACCTGCGGTGCTTTGGGACGTCGCCGAAAAACGTCCGCGCCCTGATCCGATCCAGTGGGGCAACCGTGTCGAGGCCAACGATATTGTCATCGGTCCGGTCCGACCGCAGAAGCTCAGCCGGATGCAGGTGGTGCTGCGCCGGGGGTTCGATATCGCTTTCGCGTTGTTTGGCCTGGCGATCACCCTGCCCCTGACGCCTTTCATTATGCTGGCGATCTGGCTGGAAGACGGAGCCCCGTTTTTCTTCGCCCACGACCGCGAGACCACGCACGGCCGTACTTTTCCTTGCCTCAAGTTCCGCACGATGCGGAAGGACGCCGAGGATATCAAGGCCCGTCTGATGGAAGAGAACCAGGCCGACGGCCCTCAGTTTTTTATCGAGAACGACCCGCGGATTTCGCGGGTGGGGGCGGTGCTGCGTAAGACCAACTTGGACGAGTTGCCGCAGTTTCTCAACGTGCTGGCGGGGCACATGGCGATCGTCGGCCCGCGCCCCAGTCCGTACAAGGAAAACCAGTTTTGCCCCCCGTGGCGCGAGGCACGGCTTTCGGTCCGCCCTGGGGTTACCGGCTTGTGGCAGGTCAAGAGGTCGCGCAACGCCGGCGAAGACTTCCAGGAGTGGATCCGCTACGACATTGAGTACGTCGAAAATCGAACTTGGAAAATGGACTTTTACATCATATTCTGGACGCTGATGGCGTGTTTCGGGGTGAAACCTTCGACGCCCGGCTCCGACGAGGGGGAAGCGGCCCCGGGGGCACGCGTGTCGGCCGATGCGGAGCATGCCCCGGCGGCTTCGGTGACTGTTTCGGAGGTTAGCCCTTGATGTGGGGCGTGATCCGTGAGGGTTTAAGGCCGGCGGATTAGAGGCACCACCGCACGGCGACAATTTCCAGGGCGAGCAAGGTTGAGAAGATGAGCGTGACCCGGAGCACGCGCGGCCAGGGCCAGGGTCGCGGTGCGGGCAGGGGTACCATGCGCAGCTGCGGTTCCCCCGCGGTGGGACAGAAAGACGGCGCGTATCCCCGCCGGGCTTGGTCTTGGACGACGGCGATGATCAAGTGAGCGTCAAAAGCGGTGAGCCCTAAGGTTTGAGCCATACGCACTAGCCGGTCTCGGGACGGGGGGGTAAGGGTTGCGCCTTGCAACTGCTCTGAGGCCCGGACGGCCAACACCCAGCGGGGGTCTGCGGTGCCGCGGATCGCCTGGCCGCGGTCGACTTCCAGGCTGGGGCGGAAACGGGTAGCGCGGCTGACCAGGCGCATCTGCGGGTCATTCGAGGGGGTGTCTTCGAGGTTAATTTGCGGTGGGGGGCCAGCGAAGTCCCCAATCAGGGAACGATACTCCGAATGCTCTGCTGTATTCAGCGGCAAGTCTCCATCATGTCTTGAGGTTGGGTCTGCGTTCGTGGGTAGCGGAGTCCATACGGCGTTGCAAGATTGCATTCCACATCGAGCCAGAAGGTCTTTGACATACTTTGTTTGGGTAATCTTGATACCTTCTGCGATGTAACGGATCTCCCAACCAATGAATGTGTGAAGCTTTTCGAAAAACGTAACATCGAAGGTTGAGGAAAGAGTTTGTTTCACTCTGGCCATCAATGAGGGGGAATTGGAAACGAATTGCATGTCATCGACTACCACCACAATTATCACGAATTCCGATCCAGATGTAAGAAATATCATTCGTTTATCCACGTTGGAGACCCTGAATGCCCAGGAAAGTAGGGCGTTGCTCAGAAGCGATCCCCATATTTCTCCAGCTTGGCGTAATCCGTATAGAGATTTCAGTAATCGATAGACCATACCGGGTCGTTCTTGGTTACCTGAGGAACCAGTTGGTTGCATCATGAAAATGGGTATATCAAGCTTGCCGT
>CALLPP010000002.1 GCA_938015655.1 uncultured Algisphaera sp. | reverse complement strand
AGGCTAAAGGTGAAGTTGGAGCCCGAGCCCCGCGCCACGCCGCCGGGCTACTCGCCATTGCCCTGCTGATTTTCTCCCCCCAGGTCATGGCCGCCCCCGCATTCGACCCCGGCGTCGCCGTGCAGGTGTTCGAACTTGAAGACGCAGGCCTGCGCCAGGTCCCCCGGCTGGCCGTCAACCAGACCCCGAACTCCGACGACCTTCGCACGGACCTGGACCTCTCGGACGACGGGCCAATCGCCGACGCCCCCACCGGCCCCGCGCTCAGTCACATCGCCTGCCTGATCACCGCGCCCGCTCCGGGGCCGTACCGTTTTCGGGTACACGGGCGCGGCGCGCTGCGCCTGGAAATTGCCGCCAAGCACCGCAAAGAACAACCGCTGCGCGGCGACGCCAACCCCCTGGCCCTACGCACCCTCGAAGTCGGCCCCATTGAGTGGACCACCGACCGGCCCATCACCCTCCGGGTCGAGCACTACACCACCGCCGGCCCCACCCAAGCCATTGTGCAGTGGATGCCTCCGGGCGCCGACGCCTTCACCGCCATCCCTGCCGGGCGGCTGGAATCCGAATCCATCCCCACCCGGGTCACCTCGCCGGGCCCCAAGCGCCTGGCCAACACCCGCCGGCCCGGCGACGGCAACCCCTTGGGCGGCGTGCACCCCGCTTACCGGCAGATCAACCTTCTGCCCGAAGGCGGCAAACCGATGACCGGCGCGATGGCCTTTCTGCCCGACGGGCGGCTGATCATCGGCACGTTCTTCCCCCTGCAGCGCAACGCCGTGGCGCTGCCCGACATCGACAGCAAAGAACCCGATCGGCTCTACGAAGTGCGCCACGCCACCGGCGCCGCCGACGACGACGGGCAGGTGAACACCGATCTGATCCCTGTCGCCGACGGCCTCTATGAACCCAGCGGCCTCTGCGTGGTCGACGGCGTGCTCTACGTCGCCCACCGCCGCGCCGTCACCCGGCTCACCGACACCGACGGCGACGGTTTTTTCGAAACCCACGACAACATCGCCGAAGGCTGGGAGGGCTGGAACTACCACCAGTTCTGCTTCGGCTTGGTGCACCGCGATGGCAAGCTCTACACCGCGCTCAGCACCGCCATGGGCCCGCCCAAGTGGGAAGGCATGGGCACCAACGCCAACGTGAACGGCCCCCTGCGCGGCTGCGTGCTCGAAATTGACCTGGCCAGCGTCAACGCGGGCCTCGCCCCGGGTAGCTTCCGTGTGCTGGCCGGGGGCACCCGCACCCCCAACACCGTCGGGCTAGGGCCCGACAACACCCTGCTGTACTGCGACAACCAGGGCACCTGGTTCCCCGCCAGCACCCTCTCGGTGGTCGACGACGGAGCGTTTTACGGCCACTACAACCGCACTAACGTGGTGCCCAAACTCGCCGAGCGTTTCCCAACCGGCGGCGCCGCCAGCGCCTACGGCGACCGCCCCCGCCGCCGCCAAACCGCGTGGCTGCCCCACAACGAGTTCGTCAACTCCCCCACCCAGCCCCTGCTGATCCCCGACGGCCCGTTCGCCGGCCAGGTGCTTGTGGGCGAGCTGACCAGCGGCGGCATCCGCCGCCTCGCCATGGAGAAGGTCAACGGCCAGTGGCAGGCCGCCGCCTTCCGCTTCACCCAGGGGCTCACCTGCGGGGTCAACCGCATGGCTTGGGGGCCCGACGGGCACCTCTACATCGGCGGCATCGGCGCCAGCGGCGGCTGGGCGTGGAAGCAAAAACGTTTCGGCCTCGAACGCCTTGAAGTCACCGACGACACGGCCTTCGAGATGCACCGCGTCACCGCCACCCCCGACGGGTTCGACGTTGCCTTCACCCAGCAGGTCGACCCCGCCTGGCTCGCCCAGCCCGCGCACTACCAGCTCCAACAATGGGGCTACGCCCCCACCAAAAAATACGGCGGCCCCAAACAGCACACCGAAACCCTCACCGTCACCACCGCCCAGCCGCACGCCGACGGCCGCGGCGTACGGCTCACCGTCCGCGGGCTCAAGAAAAACCGCGTGGTCTACCTGCGCACCGACCCAACGTCGGTCTCAGGAACCACCATGTGGTCCACCGAGTGCTACTACACCCTGAACGAAATCCCCCAACCACGGACCGACGCAGCTCAGCTCAACGGCCGAAACCTGAACCTGAACACCCACGCCACCGCGCTGGGCTTAGACGCCGCTCCCCCGCCCCACGGCGTCACCCTGCTGGGCCGCAGCTTCCGCGGCCACTTGTTCCCCACTGCCGGTGACAAGCCCAAGATGCCTAGCCGCGGAGCCGTCGAGCAAGACCAGCTCCTGCCCCCCACCGGAGAAGACCAAGGCCTGGCCCTCGACCCCGACCACGGCCCCCTGCGCACCGCCGGCCACTTCACCGGCCTGCGACTACACGCCGAATGGTTTGGCACCTCCACCGGCCCGGGGCTGCGGCTGCCCGGCGGCGTCCGCGTACCCACCACCAGCACGAACCACGCCCCGGGCGCGGCCCGCTGGCACGCCGACGACCTTTGGTTTCAGCCGCCCCAAGCCGACCGCCCCGCCCGCCTCACCCTCGTGCGCAACGGCGTACTGGTATTCAACGACATCGCCGTGGGCCGGCCGCGTTCCACCGCCCCCGCCCCGCTGGAACTGGGCCACCCCGACGCCGCCGGCGCCGCCCCCCAGCGGCTGCGCAACGTCTGGGTCGCCCCCCTGGGCGACCACGCCCCCCCCACCCCGGGCCCGTGGGTGGATCTACTCAACGGCGGCCACCCCGACGACTGGACCGTCTGCGGCGGCACCAGTACTTTCGAACGCGACGCGGACGGCGCCATGGTCGGCACCGCCGTACCCAACAGCGGCGGCAACACCTTCCTGGTCACCCGCGCGGCCTACCGCGACTTCGAACTGCAAGCCGACGTCTGGACCGACCCCGACACCCCCGACGCCAAAGGCCTGAACGCGGGCATCCAGATCCGCAGCCACGTCGACGGCGGCGTAGACCTGCGCCGCGGCCGCATGCGCGGTTATCAAGTCGAGGTCGATGCCTCGGACCGCCGCTACTCCGGCGGCATCTACCACGAAGGTGGCCGCGGCTGGCTCGCCCCCCTCGCCGCCGCCCCCTACGCCCGCGACGCCTGGAAACCCGGCACCTGGAACCGGATCTTGATCCGCGCCCAAGGGCCGGTCATCCGCACCTGGGTCAACGGCGTCCCCGCGGCCACCCTCATGGACGCCACCACCCCACGCGGCCACATCGCCCTGCAAGTCCACGGCGTCGGCCCCCGCGACGACCACCCCCAAGTCCGCTACCGCAATCTTCGGCTGCGCAAACTAACCACCACATCACGGTGATGTCTGTCGTCACGCGGCGCAGGCCGGCCTCGCCGACGCTTGAAGGTCGCTTTACCCGAGGTTTTTAACGCATCGCGGGGGGGGGGACAGATGGTGCCCGCGGTGCGCTAACGCCCCGCGGGCACCACCATCACCGCATCGGCCCGCACGGGCGCATCGGCCCGCACGTGAAGCGTCACCGACGCGGGATCACCGGCGGAAAAACGGTAGCGGCCCAGCTTCACCCATCGTTGCCCCCCGGCCACGGCGTCGAAGGACACGCGCCCGGCACCCGCAGCGCTCTGAACCTGGTAGTCGTAGTTCGGCACCACGCCGTCTTCCCAGGAATAGGGGTTCCACGCAAACACGTCGTACTCCCCGGCCTCGGGCACGGCCCACGACCACGTGGCCGTGCTGCCCACGGTGTCGGATCGGCGCGCCCCCAGCTGCTGGGTGTGGGCGACCGAGCCCTCGCTGTCGGCCCAAACCCCCGACTCGGTGTAGCCCTTGTCTGATCGACCAATGACCGTCGCACCCTCCGGCACGGTCTCGCCGTAGTCACGGCGGTAGTAACGAAAATAGTCGAACAAAACCTCGCCGGGCAGCTCGGTGCGGCTCGCATCGGCGTGGGCCACGCAGGTCAGCCACACGTTCTGGGGCGCGTGGGGCGGCGGATAGACCGACTCGCTAATCAGCCGGCCATCAAAGAAAAAACGCACCACCCGCGGCGTCCACTCCCACGCATACGTGTGAAACCCGCCCGCCACGTCGCCGTACACCTTTTGTGCTCCCTGGATCCGGCGTCCGGGGATGTAGTGGTGCAGGTTCACCGTAAATGCATCAGGATCGACCGACTCGAAGCCGTCCAACTCGTTCACCACCGGCGCCCGCGCCTCGGGTGGAGCGGTCTCGATAATGTTGCCCACCCCCATCTGCCAGAACGCCGAATGCCAACCCGTGCCGCGCCAAAGGCGGGCCCGCGTCTCGTAATAACCGTAACCAAAAGCCTTCTTCGAAATGATGCCCCCCGTGGTCAAGTCATCGCCGTCGGCGGTCAGTTCGATCCGCAGGTTGCCCCCCACCAACGACACCGCTTCGGGCTTCTGGGTCGAGGTCCACCGCTTGCCGGTCCGGTGAAACCAGCGCTCAAGATCAAGAGTGGGTCCGTCGAACCCGTCTTCGAACACCAGATCGAAGCCCGCGTGGGGCGGGGGCGGCATCAGGCGTAAGGTGTACGGGCGCCCCGCCGAACCGTCGGGCGCAGTCACGCGCACCACGACGTCCGACCGCCCCGGCGACACGACCACCACCTCATGTTCTGGGCCGGGCTGGCCATTGATCACGACCCGCTGCCCCGCCGCCGCCAGCCCCACCCGGACCGTCACCACCTCCACGTCGGCCCGGGGCAGCTGGACCTCGTATCCGTGGCGATGCGGGCTGAACCCCGCCAGCAACGGCACCCCGTCAAGCTCCACCTGGATCGTGGCGGGCCAAGCACACCCCGCGCCGTCCACCGGCTGGACGTGCAGATTCGCCACCGAAATCTGATTGCCCGCGGCGGCGCTCAGCACCCCCACCGCGCCCGAGCGATCGGCAAGACCGTCGTGGGAGAGCACCAACGCGCCATCCACAAACAGCAGCAAGCGTCGGCCGATCACCACCGCCCGCAGTTGGTACGTGCCGCCACTCTCCAAAATCGCTTCCGCCGGCCGTGTCGCCAGAACCTCCAACCCGCCGCGCGCGTCCCGACGCCCCACCACCCACTGCCGCGTGTCCTGGCGATGCATCACCACATACCCCCCCGACGCCCCGTGCCGAACCACCAAGCCCATCTGCCCCGGGGGGTGGGGCTGCCGCGTCAGGCCGGGGATCGGTTGCCACTGCGTGCCGTCCCACGATTCGATCGTGAAATCCTCGGTGATGTTGGTCCAGCCCGCGGCCGAACGCCACCCGCTCACCAGCTGGATGCACCCGATCGCCCGCTCGCGCTCCAGGGTCAGCTCCAAGGTCTGCTCCCCGTCGCCGCCGGGCACCCAGCGCGACCCCACCCCCACCTCTCCGTCCACCGCCATCTCCGGGGGCCGCGTGGCATAAGAGGACGAGGCGACCGCCCGGGCGTTCAGCGCCAGGTTCGGCACCCCAATCGACGACCGTGTTTCCGACAACACCGGCGGGTAAGTCGGCATCCCCGGTTCGAAAAGCCGCAGCTCCGTCACGCTGCCGCGATCACGAACGGTCACCCGGATCCGCCGGGTCCTGATCGGACGGCTCAGTACGAACTCACGGGCCGGGTCCGCCGAGCCGCCATCGGGATAGCGACCAAGCGTCACGCTGGCCGACACCGAAACATCCGCCGACGCGGTGCCCGCGCCGCTGAACACCGCCGCCGCCTCCCCCGCAAGACCGAGCACCCCCGCGCTGCGCGACGCGCCCTGGCTCAGGGCCCATTCGCCCTGCAACACCGCACTGCCCGGGGCCCAGCCCACCGTCTGCGCCAGCCCCGGCGCCGCGCCAAGGCCCAACGCCGCGAACAGCAAAGCCACGCGCCCACCGACGATCGCCCCCCACCGGACCATCGGTTCCACCGTCTTGCACCCACCGGCGGACGGACCCGTACGAATCAGAGGTTGAAGCATTGCCAAAGCTTAACCACCGACCGCAAGCTCAAGCAACGCCAGCATCCGCCGCGTCTGAGCTCCCACCCGGGGGCGCAACTGGGAGGAGGCGGGAGGAGCCAATAGAGTCGCGCAGCCCACTGCGTCGCGCAGCCAACAGGCCCATGCGGCCGAACCGTGAACAACCAATAATTTCATCACCGCGCCACGTCGTCACCCGTCTTTACCTCCCGCGCCAACCGACACCACGCCCGCAGCAACGCGGAACTCTGCTGCACACGCTTCGCCGCAACGGCGATGCCCGTGACGCTCGTGTACCCAAGAGCCTCCGCCAACGCTTTGCCCCGGCCCCCGCAGGTCTTGAACACCAGATGCGCCACCGCAATTCCATCATGCCACCTATCGATTTCCCTGCTTCCTCCACTGCGCCCCCGGACAGTGGCTGGCAAATGGAGCCCCGCCCGAACGCCCACAAGTTAAGCCGCAACTCCCGTGACCTCAAACTCTTTACGTAATTCATCGCGCGGCCTAGTCATGTAGCGGCAGCGATCCTTCCGCCGCTTGATGATGCGTGGTTCGTGACGATCTGGCCGCCATGGATTCACCTCCAAGACCAGTGATTCAAATAGCTCCGGTTGGTAACGCATCACGTCCATCGCATCGATGAAGCCGATCCGATCCGGCGCCACGTCCTGGCGTTTCGCTGCCGCGGATGTCGACCGCCGGATCAGGTTGTAGACCATCACATACGCCCAGAGCTCCTTCTCGATTCCGTCGCGGCTTTCGCAACGCAGCACGTCCATGCCCAGCGTCTGCTTGAGATGGCGAAGGTCGGTCTCGATCCACCAACGCCGCCCGTAGAGCTTCGCCAGCTCTTGCTTCGGGTACGTTCGGACGTCCAGCAACGTGGTCACCAGATCGATTGTCGTCGGCTTGCCGTTGCGGCCTCGCACGGCGATACGCACCTCGCGTAGCTGCAGCGAATCGGGCAACGCGGCGTACTGCTCGGCGCTCATCGACTTCGGGCGCGTGCCGGGCTTGACGTAGCGCACGACCTGATCCCACCGCCCCAACTTGCGGACGAAGTCGGAACGCGGACGGCCTCTGCGTTGGCCCTTGGGCATCTAGCGAGAGGATTTGCGGTGCGGGGTGAAGCCGACGATCGCCTTCTGATGCACGCCACAAATGCCATGAAACCCCTGTAAAGACAGGTCTGAAAGAAACCGGAAGGTACCAAACGCGCGGTCTCCGACCACCACGTCGCCCGGCTCCAAAAGGCCCGTGAGATCGCAGGCGTGCTTCATGCCGTGGGTGTTGCAGGGCGCGGTGACGAAGTCGCGGATCAGGCCCGTGGCCATGTCCATCAGCCACAACGCGTGCATCACCGGGAACGCGCAGCCGGGCGTGGTATTGCCCGGCAGGCCGTAGGCGTCACGCAGCTCTGCGGTGTCGGGCATCGAGAGCCCGGTGCCGTCGATGCTCAGCACGCGGTGTCCGCGCCAGCGTGCCGCCTGGTCGCAGGCTGCGCGGGCTGCCGCGTTGACCCCGGTGGCGAGGTAGCCCAGCACGTCCAGCGGCAGGCGACGTCGGGCTTGTCGGAAGGCCTCGTCGCTGGCGTTGACCCCGGCGATCCTCAGCATGCGGCGGACCGAGCAATTGCCGTGCAGGATCTGGATCATCAGCAGGTGGACAGTGACCCACGGCGAGCTTGCAGGCTTGTTCGACTTGCTCAGGATCGAGCTGAACCGAGGGGTTGGACTTGAAGCGTTGCGCGGTGGTGGTGATACTGGCCACCCGTGGCCTCCTGTGTGAGATTGGTCGTGACAACCAAATCTTCGCGGGAGGCCGTGGCCTGCGCAAGTTGGTTATAAAGCGCTTGGTGGCGCAGGATTAGGCTTAGCTTGCGGGCGTTCCCCTCCGCCCCCTTTCCGACCCTCCTATTTTCGACCCTGATTCCAAGCCGGTTTAGCCCGATGCTTTTTGCGACCCCAAAGATTGCCCGTATTTTTTTGCTCAAGGCCTTGACTCTCTCAAAATTGTCCATAAAATACTTTAGGACTACCTATATCTGCCTTGCGACCGTTTCACACGCCTTGGTCACAGGCAATTTCCCCGTCTTTGACAGCAGGCTTTTTAGATCGCAATGTTTTTAAAAAAGTTGTTGATCTAAAGTTTTAAATACGTTCTGCCCTTACTTTGAGCTTTTCTTTTAACTTCAGTGTGTTTCTATCCCGTCTATCTTCGACTCGACTTATCTCTCTTTGCTCTCAAGGATCATGCAATTTCTATACAAACGTGATTGCCTAACGTGGCCGCACTCGGCCATAGCAAACACCGAATGCATT
>CALLPP010000001.1 GCA_938015655.1 uncultured Algisphaera sp. | reverse complement strand
GCAGAACCAGCAGCGCCGAGGTGGCGAGCGCCGCGGTGCGTCCAGGGCCGCGGCGCCGGGCCCGGCCAGGGGGAGGGCAAGCAGGACGATTAGGGCCCGAATCACAAAGCAGGAAAAGGACTGCATGGGGAGGATCCGTCGAGGAAATCGTGTGGCGCCGGGTGGCCGCGCGGGGCGTGGTCAGAGCATCGCGTCCCAGGGGTCGTTGTCGGTGCGCCCGGCTGCGGGGGCTGGCGTGGTTGGCGGAGCACCGGAGTAGGGGCTTTGCAGGCGATCGGCTCGCAAAAGCCCGCCGGCACGCCACAGTAGGGCGATCAGCCCGCCCTGCACCAAGACGATGGGCAGTGCGGCCACGCCGCTGTTTAGCGACGCCAGGGTCCAGAAGCCCAGCAAGACGGCGATGATCAGGCACAGCACCCGCGCGGAGGTGGCGGCTTTGGTGTGCCCGCGGCGGACGGCGAACCCGAAGCCCAGCAGCGTGGCTGCCGGCAGAACCAGCAGCGCCGAGGTGGCGAGCGCCGCGGTGCCCGCGGCCCCGTGGACCTGCCGCAGCCGCGAACAGTCGTCTGGGGGCATGGCGTCCACCGCGGGGCTGTCGGCCAGCAACTCCCACGGCGTCGAGGCCATGGCGGCCAGAGCGGCCGACACGCAGCCGCCGAAGAGCAGCAGACCGCCGGCCGCGAGCCAGAGGGCTGTGGCGGCGCGGGTGAACGGGGCGGCGGGGTGCGGGGCGTGGCCGGGCATGGCGTCAGGTTAGTCGCCGCGAGGCGAGGGTGCCCCAGGAGAGCGGAGGGCGGCACGCTGGTCATTGAACGCGGGTTGTGGTCCACCCGATAGGAGGGAAAGAGGCTGTTTGTCGCGTGCCACCGCGGTTTAATCCGTCATGAAGCAGATCCGCCGCCAATCCGAACGACTTGAGAAGGCGTGGTGGGCGGCGGTTGCGGCGTTATCGGGCGAGAACACGCCGCTGGAAATCGTGCCCGTCTCGGCCCGGGGCGAGGCGATGCCCCAGGCCCGACTGCGTTTGCTGGCCCGAACCGAAGACGACGCGCTGGTGGTGGAGTGCCCGCGCGGGCCCGGGCCCGCGTCGGTGCTGCGGGTGGGCGTGGACGTGATGGTGTACATCGTGCACGGCGGGCAGCGGATGAAAGCATGCTCGCGCGTGACGGCGGCGGGGCCCCACGCACTCAACGATCAGGTGAGGGTGCCGGCCGCGACTTTGCAACGCCCCACGGAGGTGTCGTCGGCCCAGCGGCGCGAGTGTTACCGCCTGCCGACCGGGCACCTTGACCTGGCGCCCGTCCGTCTCACGCCGCTGGTGGCGGTTCCCAATTTCGATGGCTGGGACGCGCGGATGCTGGACCTGAGCGACCGGGGTGTCGGGTTGGCCTTGCCGATTCCCGTGGAGCGGGCGTTGCCGCTGATCGACCGCACGGTCAACCTGGCCCTGTCGCTTCAGCGCGGTGGCGAGCCGCTGCGGGTCAAGGCGCGGGCTGTCCGCGTGTTCCCCGATGCCGAAGGGCGGGCGTGTTTGGGCATGCGCTTCGAGCACGACGCCCTGGTGGAGCAGCGATCGGCGCAGCGGGCGATTCAGGCGTTTTCGATGGAGCAGCAGCGCAAAGAGTTGCGGCGTGTCCGCGGCACTGGCTGAGCCCGGGCGGGGCGATTCGGGGTCGGCGAACCGACCGCAGCGGGTCAGATCGTCCCGGTCCAGTTGGCGGGGCAGAGCAGCACGGGCATGTCCGCCTGGCGGATGATGTTGGCCGGCACGTCGCCGGCGATCAGGCGTTTAAGCACGCCCTTGCCGGTGAGGCCCAGCACAATCATGGTGCAACCACGGGCTCGGGCGGTTTTGAGGATGGCCTTGGCCGTGTCGTCGCTGAACAACATCACGCCCTCGGCTTCCAGCCCCGCCTCGCGCAGCTGGCTCACCAGAAGGGCCAGGGTCTGTTCGCCGCGGACGTTTGCGTCGTTTTCGGTCTCGTCCTCGTCCTGCATGGTGGTGACGTGGGAGACCAGCGCTTCGGCCCCCAGCCGGGAGACCAGGTCGGCGATCGGGGCGGCCAGCTTCTCGCTGGCCCAGGGCGAAGACACGGCGATTAGGACTTTGCTTTTGCTCAAAATAATCGCTCGGTGCGAGGGGGTCTGCGGGACCGGGCCTCCATGATATGCCCGCGCCCCTGGGCCCGCCCCCGATGCGGTCGGATCCGCCCGGTCCCCGGTCCCCGGTCCCCGGGCCCGGCGCGGGTCCTAGGCTCAGTTTATGAATGAACCGTTCTTTAGACCGCTTCACGCCGCCGACCCCGTCGCGGGCGGTTCGGCGGATACCCCGCCCAGGGCCGCTACGCTGGCCGCCCTTCGTGAGACCGGCTACCGCTACCGCAGCGTTAAGCAGGAACTGCGTGAGAACCTGATCCGCCGCCTGCGCGCGGGTGGCGAGGTTTTTCCCGGCGTCCGCGGCTATGAAGACACGGTGCTGCCTCAGATCAGCCACGCGCTGCTCTCGCGCCACGACATGCTTTTCCTGGGTCTGCGCGGTCAGGCCAAAACCCGGATGATCCGGCTGCTGCCCGGTCTACTGGACCCCTGGATCCCCGTTATCGACGGTCTGGAGGTGCCCGACGATCCCCTGCACCCCATGACCACGCTGGGGCAGCGCCAGGTTGCCGAGGCCGGCGACCAGACGCCGCTACGGTGGATGAGCCGTGCCGAACGCTTCAATGAGAAGCTGGCCACGCCCGACGTGACGATCGCCGACCTGATCGGCGAGATCGACCTGGTGAAACACGCCGAGGGGCGCTACCTCTCGGACGAATCGACGATGCACTTCGGGTTGATCCCGCGCACCAACCGCGGGCTGTTTGCCGTCAACGAGCTGCCCGATCTGTCGCCGCGCATCCAGGTGGGCTTGTTCAACGTGCTCGAAGAGCGCGACATCCAGATCCGTGGCTACCCCGTGCGACTCGCCCTGGACGTGTGCCTGGTGTTTAGTGCCAACCCCGAGGATTACACCAATCGCGGCCGGATCGTCACCCCGCTGAAAGACCGTATCGGGTCGGTGATCCGTACCCACTATCCCGCGACGACCGCTCAGGCGATGCAGATCACCGCTGAGAACGCGTGGACCGACCGGGGGGGCGGGGCCACCGACCCGGACCTGCCCCGCGTGGTGGTGCCCCCGTTTTTGCACCGCGTGATCGAAGAAGCGGTTACGCTGGCCCGGAGCTCGTCGTACATCAACCAGGCGTCGGGCGTGAGCGTGCGGACTTCGATTGCCTGCTTGGAGAACCTGGTGAGCAGCGCCGAGCGGCGGGGGGTGATCACCGGCGAACGAGTCGTGGTGGCTCGGGTGTCGGACCTGGCCCACGTGCTAACTAGCACCCGCGGCAAGATCGAGCTTCTGATGGCCGATGACGGCGACAACACCGAAGACAAGCTGGTGGAGTCGCTGCTGGGCGAGGCCGTCAAAGCCGTGTTTGGTCAGCGGGCCGACGCGCAGGAGTTTGCCGCGGTCAGTGACCGTTTCGCCCAGGGCCTGCGGCTTAGCGTGGGCGACGACGTCCCCGCGGAGGCGGTGGTGTCCAGCCTCGCCCACGTCGAGGGCCTGGTGGAAGCCGCTACCGACCTGGCCGGACGGCTGGAGGTGGACCCCGGCGACCCCCAGATGCTGGCCGCGGCGGGGGAGTTTCTTCTGGAAGGGCTGTATGTCAACAACGCCCTTTCCAAGCAGCGTCGCGGGGCGGCGAGCCGTTACAGCCGGTAAAAACTGTAGATGACGCCCGTGTCGCGGCCGCCCCGCTCGGCCCCGATGTTGCCGGAATGATTCTCTATCCCTGGGGGTTGGTTTGGTGCGATATGCCCCTTTAAGAGATCGAAAGACGCCCCCATGACCCCCGAAACCTGCAAGCCGTTTAGTTTTGTGTTTCGGCTCGCCGTTGCCCTGATGGCTTCCGCCGCCTTGTTCCTGAGTCCTGCGGCCCTGGCCGCGGGGGACGGGTGGAATGCCGACTTTGCCGAAGCCCGTTCTGAGGCGTCGGCCAGCGAGAAGGACCTGCTGCTGTTGTTCACCGGGTCGGACTGGTGTCCGCCGTGCATGGATTTGGAGCAGCGCGTCTTGTCGCAAGAGGGCTTTCTCGACCCGGTCGGGGCGGGTTTCGTGCCGGTGGTGCTCGACTTCCCTACCAACAAACCTCAGCCCCCCGCGACGCGCCAACAAAACCTGTCGCTTCAAGATCGATACCAAATTCAGGGGTATCCCACCCTCGTGTTGACGGATAGCGCCGGTCGGGCCTACGCGATACAGCACTACGACCGAGATCTGGTGGAGCAGGGGCCCGGAGCTTTTGCCGCCCAAGTGATGGAGCTTCGCGGTGTCCGTCACGAACGTGACAGCGCGTTTGCGGCCGCCCAGGGCGTTGTCGGCGTCGACCGTGCGTGGGCCCTAGATCGTGGGCTGCGGGCGGTCGGCAAGGAGCTGGCTACGGCTCACTACATCGCCGAAATGAATGAAGTGGTGGAGTTGGACCCCGACAACGCTGCGGGGCTGAAGCAGACTTACCGCCAGCTTCTGAACATGCCCATGATCGAAAGCGAGCTCGCCCAAGCCGTGGAGCGTCTTCGGGCCAACGAGTTGCAGAAGGGGCTGGACGGTCTGAAGGCGATCATCGTTGAGTACGAGCCACACGGTGAGGTGCTGCAGACCTTGGAATACGTGCGGGCTCAAGCTTATTCACTGCAAAAAGAACACGGCGAAGCCGACCGCGCGTTTAAACGCGCAATCGCTGCGGCGCCCGAGTCTCCGGGGGCCGAAAATATCCGCCGGATTATGCATCAGGTGGCCCTAGAAAACGGACTGCGCTAAAGCGGCGCTCCGCGGATTCGTAGCGGGTGTTTGAGCTGGTGGCCAGGGCGCCCGCCCGTGGCCCCAGCCCAATCCACAAGCGTGAGGTGGGGGGACGAAACACCGAGGCCTGGCGTGTAAAACCGGTTGTCGTTAAGCCGGGTGGCACATGCGGTCAATGTAAGATCAGCTTTTGAGGATCAGCGGGGTCGAAGGTGGGGCGGACAGCAGATCCTCCAGATGTTGGCTCAGTTTCACGGGCGCGAATTGGTCATCACTGGCTTGGATTTCGTTTGCCGACCACCAGCGGTGCTCTTTTAGTTCACTGCGTTCGTAGTCCAGAAGGCCGTCTCTGCTGACTCGGTGCTCGGACACCCGGTGGACGAAGAAACGCTCGTTTTGTACAAAGCACCGTTTGCCCCAGCGCACCGTCACCTCACGCTCCCAGACGTACGGCCCCAGCGGGCGGTCCAGCTGGAGGCCGGTTTCCTCGTGCAGCTCGCGCCGGGCGGCCTGGGCGAAGGTTTCGTCGCCGTCCAGGCCGCCGCCGGGAGTGACCCAGAACGAGCTGCCCAAGATCTGGTCCTCGAAGCGGAACAGCAGAACCCGCTGTTGGGCATTTAGTAAAAGCACACGGCCCGCCCGGCGCGGCGGCTCGTTGGGGACCAGCGGGGAGGATGGGGCCGCCATCGGTCTCGTGTACCCACAAAAAACAGTGGCGGCGGCGGGCAGAGACGGCCGCAGGCCGGGGTTACGCTTCGAGCGTACGCAGGCTCAAGCCTACGTCGGTCAGCCGGTCGCGAATTTCGACCAGCGAGGTCATGCCGAAGTTTTTTACGCCCATCAGCTCGGCCTCGGTTTTCATCACCAGGTCGCCGATGGTCGTTACGCCCAGCAGTGCCAGGGCCTTGCGGGCCCGCACACTGAGGTTTAGCTCATTCACACTTTTGTCTAGTTCACCACCGTTTTCGCCCTGCTCGTTCTTGATCTGGTCGAACACCTGCTGCTTGACTTGAGCTTGGTGGCTTTCGACGCTCTGGCCCAGACGCAGGCCCTTCTGGGCCAGCATGGTTTTGATTTCTTCGAGGCTGGCGTCGCCGAAGTTTTTGAAGCTGCGCAGCTCAGCCTCGGTAACTTTGAGCAGGTCGCCCAGGGTGCGGATGTTCATCTTCCGCAGGGCGTTGCGGGTGCGAACCGACAGCTCAAAATCAGTGACCGGGGTGTCGAGCAGGGCCGAGTGCTTCTCTTGCTTGCGCTCCTGCTCGTCGTCGATGAGCATGGCCCGGGATTCGAGGATGTCTTTGATGTAAAGCCGGGCCCGAGGGTGGTTGGGCTCGGTCGCCAGCACTTGACGGACGCATCGCTCGGCTTGGGGGTACTTGCCGCGGTCTTCGTAGGCCACCGCGAGGTTGATCAGCACGTTCAGCGACGGATTAGGGACTTTGGCGCACTCTTCGTAGAGGTGCAAGGCCTGGTCTTCCTCGCCCATGAGGTCCAGGTTGTAAGCCAGGCGGAAGCAGTTTTCCGCGTCGTCGGGGTCGGCGGTGTAGGCCGCTTCGTACTGTTCGACCGCACCCACCCGATCGCCGGCCTGCTCTTGCTCCCAACCTACGTCGAAGTATTTGCGGGCCGTGGCCTGATCGCGGTATTCAGAGGCGGGCAGGACGTCGGATTCGCTCATCGCGGGGCTTTCGGTCGGGGGAAAGGCGGGGCGGACGCACGGAAACATGCATCGGGCCGGACCCTCCAGTTTATGGAAGGCCCGGGCGGCGGGCAAGCCGCGGATCGGGGCCCGAGAGCCACGTGTCGGGCTCGAACCGACGACCTGCGGTTTACAAAACCGCTGCTCTACCAACTGAGCTAACGTGGCGTGTTGTTGCGGTGCCGGGCGGGCCGCAGGGGGACGACAAAGCCACCGACTGGATTTGAACCAGCGACCTGAGCTTTACGAAAGCTCTGCTCTACCACTGAGCTACGGTGGCGATCCGCCGCGGGATTGTCGGGGCGGGGCGGGCGGCTGTCAACGTCTCCCGGATATCCGTCGGTCGGCCGGGGTTTGGGCCCTGGCGGGAGGTCTGGCCGATAGCCGGGTTGGCGGTGCTTCCCACGCGTGACCGGCCGCTTCGGCTGCCCCGGAGAAACCCTTATGACCCCGCTGGCCCGTGTCTTTCACCTTCTGCGTCGGCCCGGTGGCTGGCGCGGCCCGACCTCCTTCATGCTTGCCGTTGCGGTAAGCACCACCGCCGCTTGCCGAGATCAACCCGTGTCCTTGAACGACCCGCTGCCCGTGACGTCCCTCCGTGCCGGTTCGGCTGCTGCCGCGCGATCTGATGATGCGTCGGTGGAAGCTGTTATGGAATACGAGGTGCTTGACCAGCGCAGTGACCGGGTGGTGGCCCGCCTGCCCAACCGCATGATTTTGGTGGCTCAGGCCCTGCGCACCGCGCCGGTGGTCTCGGTGCAGGTGTGGGTGAAGACCGGATCGCTGTACGAGCAGGAGCATGTGGGGGCTGGACTTTCGCACTTTTTGGAACACCTGATCTCGGGCGGCACGACCACCCGCCGGCCCGAGTCTGAATCGACCGCAACCCTCGGGCGGATCGGGGCCCAGACCAACGCGGCTACGTCGTTGGACACGGTGCGATATTACATCAACACCACTGCGAACCATGCGACGACGGCGATCGATCTGCTATCGGACTGGATGCAGAACAGCGTGATCACTCCCGAGGAGTACGCCCGCGAGCGCGAGGTGATCCAGAGCGAGTTCTCTCTGGGGCAGGGCGAGCCGAACCGTATTTTCTGGAAACTGACCCAGCAGGCCCGCTTTGCGGCCCAGCCAGACCACCCCGGTGCCCACCCGACGATTGGCTACCTGGACGAGTTTCTGACCGTGACTCGCGACCAAATCTACGCTTTTTACAAGCGGATGTACGTGCCCAACAACATGGTCATGGTGGTGGCGGGCGACGTCGACCCGGCCCAGGCCGTGGCCGAGATGGCCCGGCGGTGGCGCGACGTGCCGGCGGCGGATTTGCCCGAACTTTCGTTTCCCGCGCCTCCGGCCCGGGCTGAGCTTACGCCGGTGACCGTGGAGGGTGCGGCAGCGGTGTCGCGCCAGCGTGAACGGCTGCTGTGGCCCGGCGTGAAGCTTGGGGCCGAACACGACTTTGCCCTGGACCTGCTGGCCGCGGTGTTGGGCGGCGGCGAGTCGTCGCGGCTGGTGCGCGAGTTGCGCGACGAGCAGCAGCGGGTCACTAGCATCAGCGCGTTTAACTATTCAGCCCACTGGGGCGAGGGGTTCATCGGCGTGGACTACGAGCTGGCCGACCCCGAGCAGTCCGAAGCGGTGCGCGGTGCCGTGGCGGCGCAGTTGGACCGGCTGCGGGCCGAGCCGGTCACGGAGACCGAGCTGGCACGGGTGAAGCGCCGGGTGCTGGCTTCGTCGGTGATGTCCGGCCAGACCGCGGCCGGACGGGCCGGAGAGCTGGCCAGCGACGTGATCGCCGCGGCCGATCCTGACTACCACGCGCGCTACGCCGCGGCGGTGCAGAACCTGACCGCGGCAGACCTGACCGCGGCCGCCGCTGCGTTGCTGGATCCCGACGGCGCATCGCGGGTGGTGCTGCGGCCCGCTGGGGCGGATGAAGAGGCCGTGGTGCCCACACGCCCGCTCGCCGCCGCTGAGAGCGACACGCCCGAGCGTCGCGAGCGAATCAGTCTCGACAATCAGCGGCTACTGAGCCTGCTGAAGCTCAACCTGGAAGACCGCGGTGAGGGCATCACCGCCGCTGAGCTATCCCCGCCTCAGACTCGTACCTTATCCAACGGGTTGACCGTGATGGCGCAGCGCAACACCGCGGTGCCGGCGGTGGCGATTCAGTTCTACACCCTGGGAGGGTTGCTAGCCGACCCTCCGGGGCGTGAGGGTCTGTCGTACGCCGCGTGGACCATGCTGCAGCGCGGCACGCAAGAGCGCTCGGCCAACGAACTGGCCGAAGCGGTGGCCGACCTGGGCGCCGGGTTGTCTACGCTCAGCGGCAACAACACCGCGTACGTGCAAGCCTCGGCTTTGCGCGACGACTGGCCGCAGGTACTGGGGCTGGTGGCCGAGGTGCTGACCGAGCCTGCGTTCGACGCCGACGAATGGCAACGCCTGCGGCCACGGCTTCTGGCCAGCATCGACCGCGCCACCGACACCTGGTCGGGCGAGCTTAACGCGGTGTTCCGCGCGGCCCACTACGGCGATCACCCCTGGGCGCAGCTACCTCAAGGTCGGCGCGATGCGGTGGCCGCGTTCACTGTCGACGACCTGCGTTCGCACCACGCCGTGCTCCTTAACGCGGGTGCGTCAGCCCTGGCGGTGGTGGGTGACGTGGACCCCGAGCAGGTTTTTGCCCAGGCCGAGCGACTGTTTGGCGGGCTGGCCGCGGGCGAGGCGATCACGGACTGGCCCGCGCCGCCCGCGCCTAAACCGGGCCTGCGGGTTTCCGTCACGCCCAAGCCCGTGGCCGCGGTCAAGCTGGGCTACGGACCGGGGATCACCCGCAACGCCCCGGACTACCCCGCGGTGCAGGTACTTTCGCGCGTGCTGGGCGATTTCCCTGCGGGCTGGTTGCAGCAAGAGCTACGCGGACGCGACGGGGGCTTGGTCTACGCCTCGGGCGCGGGCGCGCAGGTGGGGCTGGTGCCTGGCACCTTCGCCATGATTTTTAACGCTCAGTCCAGCACGGTGACCGAAGCGCTGCGCCGCAGCGTGGCCACGGCCGACCGGGCCCGCAACGAGATCGTGTCCGACGCGGACCTGGCCCGGGCCAAGAGCAAGGTGCTCAGCAGCACTTTTCAGGCCCGCCAGTCCAACGCGGACCTGGCCGCGGGCATGGCCCTGGACCACCTCTACGGCATCGATGACCCGACGGGCGCCGCCTTCCTTGCGGCGGTCGAGGCAATCGACGCTCAGCAGCTGCGCGACGTCGCCCGCCGCCGGCTGACCCACCCGCCGGTGGGGGTGTTGATCACCGGGAGCGAGCTGGATGAGGATGAGTTACGAGGGCTGGTTGACTGAGCGTTGTGCCGCAACCGGATGGCGCGGGCCTGGTTCCTGGCCCTGATCGCTCTCGCGCCGCCGGTTGCCTACCGCTTGTCCCGCACCACCACGGCGTACGCGTTGTGGTTGTGGATGCTCTCGTAGTTGTCGCTACTGACCTCGAACCAGCTGATGCGTGGCTCGTGGTCCAGGGCCACGGCCAAGTCGCGCACGATGTCTTCGACGAACTTGGGATGGTCGTAGGCGTCTTCGGTCACGAACTTCTCGTCCGGGCGTTTGAGTACGGCGAAGACTTGGGTGCTGGCGCACTTTTCGACCAGTTCGAAGAGCTCTTCGATCCACATGGTTTGGCCCGGGGTGAAGCGGACCTTGGCTTCCATGATGCAGCGCTGGTTGTGGGCGCCGTAGGCCGATATTTCTTTCGAGCACGGGCACAGGCTGGTGGCGGGCACACGGATGCCCATCACAAAATCATCGGCGCCGTTGCACGCCGCTTCGAAGCTGACTTCGATGTCTAGTTTGCCTTTCTTCTTGGTGATGGGGGCTTCTTTGGTGATGAAGTAGGGAAAGCTAAGCTCTAGGTGCGCGTCCGCGGCGTTGAGTACTTCTTTCATTTCGCGGCAGACGCCGGTGATGTCTTTGGGGTGCAGCGACTCATGGTGGTCGTTGAGCACCTGAAGGAAACGCGACATGTGCGTGCCCTTTTGGTGGTGGGGCAGCGAGACGTACATATTGACGTTGGCCACCGTGTGCTGCGAGCCGCCGGTGCTGGGGCAGTGCAGGGTGATGGGGTAACGGATGTCTTTGACACCGACTTTGTTGATCGCCACGTTCCGGGTGTCGGCGCTGCCCTGGACATCGGGCATGGCGGGGTTGGAAGGAGAGGCGTCGGACATGGTCGGGCTCGGCAGGGGGGGGGATGCCGCCGCGGCGCGGGTGTGCGGCGAGCTGGGCATGGTAGGGCCGACGGATGGCACCGGCGAGTCGGCCGCGAAGACGACGTGCCCGCGGGGCGGTGGGGATCTATAGTCCGCCGATGAAGCTCTACACCCGACGCGGCGATACCGGCCTGACTGACCTCTACGGCGGGCGGCGGGTCAGCAAAGACAGCTTGCGGGTGGAGGCCTACGGCACGGTGGACGAGCTCAACAGCCTGATCGGCCTGGTGCGGTGCTCGCCCGGGCCCGCGAGCGTGCTGGACCCCTTGGCGTCGGTCCAGAACCGGCTGTTCGAAATCGGCGCGGATCTGGCCACCCCCGAAGCGGCAGGGGGCGAGCGTGCGGCCCGTGCCGTGCCGCGGGTCGGTGACGACCACGTAGCGGAGCTGGAAGTCTGGATCGACGATGCCTCGAACGCAGCGCCGGCGATGACTCACTTCGTGCTGCCCGGGGGCACCGAGCTGGCCGCGCGGCTGCACGTGGCCCGGTGCGTGTGCCGCCGGGCCGAGCGTTTTTGCGTCGCGCTGGCCCACGCCGAGCCGATCACCGAGGCGGTGGTGATTTACCTCAATCGCCTGAGCGACCTGCTGTTTGCCATGGCCCGCCGGGCCAACGCCCAGGGGGGCGTGGCCGATGTACCGTGGATCGCGCCCGAGCGGTAAGGCGTTTTGCGTCAAGCCGTTTAGAGCCCCGTATCAAATTATTTGGTGCGGGGCTCTAAACCGTCCACACGCGAGCGCGCCCGGCCCCAAGACCGACCGGTGTTGGTTGTTCGTCAGCGGTCCGAAGCGGCGGAGCTTCGGTAGGCCGAGGGCGTGCGGCGGATGGAGCGGCGGAAGGTTCGGGCGAAGTATTATCGGCTGCTGCTGAGTCCGCAGGCTTGGGAGATCTGGTGGACGCAGGACATCGCCACGGTGTAAACCCGCTACCCGCTACACAAAGGCGTCCTCGCGGACGCGAAGGGGCGGACCACTACAGCCGGGCGATGCAGGCGTGGAACGTGCGGCTGATCCTCGGCGATTTTATCTACAACGAGCCGGCGGTCCGGATCAGCTTTGCGCCCCGGATCACGCCGGGCAAGTTCAAATACTTTTTTCGGTCGCCGAGGGCTGAGGCAGCTTTCAGCAGACATGGCGGGACGGCGTGCAGAGCCGCTGAGTAATACTGCGGTACGGCATCCTGTCGTTGAACGCCGTGAGCCTGCGGTCGAAAAAGGGGAGACCGTTTCGTCGGGTTCGTGCCGCACGCGGGGGAGGTCGTCAGCGCTAGGCCGACCAGCCGCGGTGGGGGCCGGTCGGGCCCGTCGGGTCGGGCCGGTCGGGACCTGGTTCGTGGGGTGTGTCGACGGTGGGGGGCGCGTCGGTGTCGATACCCGGGAGGGCGGCACGTAAGTTCACGTGCGCGCCGTTTGGGGTGACCGCGCCGTCGAGCAGCGCGGTGGCTTCGAGCGCTGCGACGGTGCCGAGCATGGGCTCGTGCAGCGGGGCGGTGAAGGTCATCGGGGCTTCGCTGATGGGGTGCTTGATCCGCAGCAGCGCGGCGTGCAAGGCGGGGGTGCCCATGACCAGCTCGCCGCTTGCCCGACGGGCCTGGGCCTGGGCTTCGATCTTCTGACCTTCGGCCTTGGTGCGGGCGTAGTTGAGCAGCGGCCGGCTGCCCGCGGCCGTCGGCGGGTCGGCACGCTCGGCGTCGCCGACGGTCTCCCCGCCGTAGAGCTGGTCGCCCACGATAGGGAAGCCCAGGTGCGAGAGGTGGACGCGAATTTGGTGGGTGCGACCGCTTTTGAGTTCCAGCTCGACCAGGCTGAAGCCGCGGTAGCGGCGGCGTACGCGGTAGATCGTCTGGCTCTCGCGGCCGGTCTCGTCGTGGCGAACGGCGTGGGCTTCGCGGATGGTGGGGTGCTTGCCCAGCGGCTGGTCGATGACGCCTTGGGGCGGGGCGGGGCAGCCGTGGACGAGCGCGAGGTAGCACTTGAGGTTGGTGCGGAACTCGAACTGCTTGCTGAGCAGGCCGTGGGTGGTCTCTTGTTTGGCGAAGACGATGACGCCGGTGGTGTTCATGTCTAGGCGGTGGACCACGCCGGGGCGCTGGTTGTCGGTGCCGGCGCCCGAGAGCGCGGAGTCTTCACCCTTCTTCGCCAGGTGGTGGACCAGCGCGTTGACCATGGTGCCCGAGCGGTATTTGCGGGCGGGGTGGACGATGATGCCCGCGCGTTTGTTGACGACCAGCATGTGCTCGTCTTCGAAGAGAATGTCCAGTGGGATATCCTCGCCCACGATGTCGACCGCGGGACGCGGGGGCACGAGCACGACCACCACGTCGCCCTCGCGCAGGGCGGCGGACTTCTTCGCGGGCTTGCCGTTGAGCGTGACCGCGGCGATTTTGATGAGCTTCTCGACCTGGTTGCGGCTGATGCCCTTGAGCCGGTTCTGCAGGTATTTGTCCAGCCGCTGACTGGAATCGTGCGACAGACGCCATTCGCGCGGCTCGGCCCCGACGGCCCGCAGCTCTTCCAGGGTGGTGGCGTCGAAGCGGGAGGGGTCGGTCTCGCCGTCGTCGGGGTCCGCGCCGGCGTCGATCTCGCCGTGGGGGTCGATGCCCTGGGCGTCCAGGTCAAAGGGATTGGCGGGATCGTCGGCGGACATGAGCGGGCCCGCAGGTCGGGGGAAGGGCGGCGGGGGCCGGGCTATTCACCGGGTTCGGTGGCGATCCCGTCGGCGGCCGGGTCCGAGGCGGCGTCGGCGTCCGGGCCGCCTTCTGATTCGTCGATGTTCGTCTCGTCGGTTGGTTCGGTGTCGGCGTCAGCGTCGGCGGGTTCCGCCGGCTCGGGGGCGGGGGCGAACCGAACCGGTGCCGGCAGCTCGTCGAGCATGGCCAGACGGCGGTCGGTGCGCGCTGTCCAGGAGGGGAAGCGGTCGCCGGCGGTCTGCTTCAGCGTTTCGTAGTGCTTGCGGGCGGCGTCGGCGTCACGCCGCGACTCGGCGACCACGCCCAGGCCATCCAGGGCGTTGAGCTTGTAGATGTCGTGCGGGGCGGAGTTCAGGGCCGCTTCATAGCGGCTTTGAGCCTGGTCGAGCAGCTGTGTGCCGGTGGAAGGATCGGTCAGCTTTTGGTGCTCGGCCAGGGCGAGGTCGCCGCCGCGCAGCTGGGCCAGGGTGTGAACGGTCCCCGAGTGGGCGTCGGTGACCAGGTTGACGAGGTTTTGCGAGTTTACGCTGTACAGATCGCTCCACGCCTGCTCACGCTGGTTGGCCTTGCGGCTTTGCAGCAGGTTGTAGCCGCCGAACACTACGGCGAAGATGAGCAGGGTGGTGGCGATCCACGACCCGTTGGCGGCCCAGAACCGCTTGGCGTCGTCGAGGAACTCGCGTACTTGCCCCGGGGCCGGGGCGTGCGGGTCGTTGGGGTCCAGCGGCGCGGCTTCGACGCCCGCCCGGCGCTCGGCCCGGCTGGATGTGTTGTCGGGGCCGGGGGGCGGCACGGAGGGGGGGGCAGGCGTCATGCGGCGTCTGGGGTAGAGATTGGGAGCAAAAAGAAAAAGCGCGGGCCATGCGCCCGGGCCGCGGCGGCGTACGGCGGGCTAGCGGGTGAGATTGGGCGCGGGCCGCCCGGGCTGGGCGGGGCCGCTGCGGGGGTCGATGGCGACGTTGAGGGTGACCTTGCCCCGGTCGCCGGTGATGGTGATGCGGAGGGTTTCGTTGCCTTTGGCGTAGGTCTGCACGGTGGCGTTGAGGTCGCCGTTATCGAAGCCGTCGAGGCTCCAGCCAAAGTCATCGAGATTGCGTCGGTAAAACGCCGCCGCATCCAGGCGGTTGGCCCGGCCTTGGTAGACGTGCAGCACGACCCGGCTGTTGCCGTCCACGCGGCTGGTACTGCGGCTGGGCACGCCCACGAAGCCCACGGGCTTGGGCACGTCTTCGATGGGAGAGTTAGGGTCGACCACCAGCCCGGCGGACGAGGGCTTGGGCAGCAGGTCGCCGTCGTCAGAGTAGGCAAACACCGGGAACGGCCCGCCGGTGCCGCGGCAGGCAGTGAGGCCGGCGGGAAGCGTGAGCAGGCCGATTAGGGCGGCGGAGCGGAGGTGACGAAACACGTACATGGCGAGCCTCAGAAGGGCGGACAGGGCAGGCGGGCATTGTACCGAATGCCCGGGCGCACGCCGCGGGTTGCGGGCCTTGCGGCCGGTTGACCGGTGTGCGGCGCCTGACTATTCTTCGCTGCTCGGTGGTGCATCCGCCGAGGGTTGGTGACCGTAGCTCAGTTGGTTAGAGCACCGGGTTGTGATCCCGGGGGTCGCGGGTTCGAATCCCGTCGGTCACCCTTTGTCGCCGGGCGGTCTGCCCGGGGGCTTCCGTTGATGGTGCTTCATGCTCGCCGCTCCCATCGAAAGCTTGGGCCGGTCGATACTCGGCAAGGTTGAGGGGTTTGGTGCGTTCTCACGTTTTTGCGTGGCGACCGGAATGTGGTGTGTGCGCGGCACTGAGGGCTACGGCCGGCTGCGGCTGCTGCTGCCGCAGCTGTTTGTCGTGGGGGTGCGCAGCATCCCGGTGGTCATGCTGGTGGGCCTGTTCGTGGGCGCCGTGATCGGCATCGAGACCTACGCGCAGTTCGAGGCCATCGGCCAGGAAACCCGGCTGGGCGGGGTGATCGCCCTGTCGGTGGTGAAGCAGATTGGCCCGGTGTTGGCCGCGGTGATGATTGCCGGGCGGGTGGGGGGGGCGGTGTCGGCCGAGGTAGGCACCATGCGGGTGACCGAGCAGCTGGACGCGCTGCGGGTGATGGGCACCGACCCGATCCAGCACCTGGTGGTGCCGCGGGTGATGGCGTGCGTGATCATGCTGCCCATGCTGACGGTGTTTAGTGACGTGTTAGGGATTTTTGGCGGCTACTTGGTGGTGGCGGTTTTGCAGGGGGTAGACCGCACCGACTACTGGACGTTTTCTGCGTACCTGGTGACCAGTTGGGACGTGATCACGGGGCTGGCCAAGTCGGTAGTGTTTGGCCTGCTGATCGGGCTGATCGCCTGCTTCAAGGGGTTTCATTGCGAGAAGGGTGCGGCGGGGGTGGGCAAGGCGGCGACCGAGGCTTTTGTGTACGGATTCATCGCGATCATCGTGGCGAATTTCTTCCTGGCCCAGTTTCTGAATCAGCTTTACCGTATTTTCATCGGCCCGGCGACCAGCGCGTTGGGATAAGCCTGGTGGCGTTTTGAGACGTTGAGGGCCGCCTGGAGGGGGTGTGGACCGGTGCAAACGTTACAGATGGGCGTGGGCGGTGGGGCGCCGGGTTTTTCTGCGGCCTCGCGGCTGGCGGCGCGGGGAAACCGGGGCATCTTGAGAGGGCGACCAAGTCATGTACGGCTGGGACGCACCGAACTGCTTTCAACCCTCCCTCTCAGGACCCCACCATGTCGACCAAGACCACCTTCGCCGCTCTGACCGCCGCCGCCGTCCTCGCCCCCGCCGCCGCGTCGGCTCTCTCGGTCGGCTCCAGCCAAAGCTTCGTGTCATCGGAAGTGGTGGCCCAGGCCGACGTTTCGACCCCTGACTTTGTTCGGGCGTCGGTGGCGCTTGGCGAAAACGGCCAGGCGTCCGATTCGGCCTCGGTCGACGGCACCTTCGTGGGGGCGATTGCCAACCTCCAGTCGCTGATCACGGACAACGTGCTGCATATTGCCGGCACGAGCAACGACGTTCGCAACGGCTCGTCGGCCGCTCCTGCTTTCTATCACGAAGTCCGCACGGCGATCGACGCGGTGACAACCACGATCTTTTCGGTGTTTGTGGCTGAAGACGTGACCGACGCCGTTTACGATCTGGAGCTGCTGTCGACCCTGGAGATCACCGACAGCAACGGCAACCAGGTGGACATCTCCGCCCAACTGGCGGAGTTAAACGCCGACCCCACCGCCCGGGGGCTGGAAATCGAGTTGGGGCCTGGTGCGTACCAAACCTTCCTGGGTTCGGGCAGCGGTGCGGGTAGCGACCGGGAGTTCCAGCTTCGCAGCACTGTGGTGGCCGCGCCCACCCCGAGTGCGGCCCTGGCCGGCCTGCTGGGGCTGGGCGGCCTGATGGCCCGCCGCCGCAAGCAGGGATGATCGCCTCGCCGCGACAGAGACCTGACGACGACTGAGAGGCCCGCCCCCGTTCTGGGGGCGGGCTTTTTCGATGCCGTACTCTTATTTGGGCGGCGTGCCACCGGGTTGCCATAGATAGCAGGGGCCGTTGAGCGTGCTGGCGGGGAGCAGTTGGCTCAGGTTTAGCAGGCTGACGTGAACGTCGCCGGCCCCGTGCTTGGCGTAGGGCGTTTCGGGCGAGGACAGGGGGCCGTGGTAGAGGTACAGGTCGGCTTGTTCGACTCCCGCAAGTTCGCGGGCCTGTACGAAGGCGTCGCGGATATCTCCGAGCTGATCGACCAGGCCCGCGTTTTTGGCGTGGGCCCCGGTGAAGACCCGGCCGTCGGTCAACGTGTCGAATCGCTCTGCGGAGATATCCGGGCGCGCCGTGCGCACCACGTCGCGGAAGCGGGTGTAAAAGTCGTCCACCAGCCCCTGCAGAATGGCCTGCTGTTCTTGGGTGAGAATCTCCAGCGGCGATCCGCCGGTTTTATTCGGGCCGCTGACCAGGGCTTGGGCCCGGATGCCCCAGCGATCGAGCGCTGGCCGCACGCTTAAGGTTTGCAGCACCACGCCGATACTGCCTGTGACGCTGGTGGGGTAGGCCATGATCTGGTCGGCGGCACAGGCCAGGTAGTAGCCGCCGCTGGCGCCCACGTCCATGATCAAGGCGACGACGGGTTTGCCGGTGCGTTCGCGGTAGCGCTTAACCTCGCGGTGCATCATGTCGCTGGCGGTGACGGTGCCCCCGGGACTGTTGATCCGCAGGATGACCGCGGCGACTTTGGGGTCGTCGGCTGCGGCGTCTAAGCGGCGGGCCAGCTCGTCGACCGGGTTGGTTCCGCCGCCTAGCAGGCTGCCGGTGCGGGCGTTAACCAGCGTGCCCGACACATCGACGATCACCACTCGGGGGCTGCCCCAGCGGCCGTCACGTTCGATGGCGGTGGCCTCCAGGGCGGTACCACCGGGCGAAAGTCCCACCACAATGGTGGCGGGCTGGCAGCCCGTGAGTGGCAGGGCAAGTGACAGGGAGGCCGCGATCCGTAGGCGGAGGGTGTTCATCATGGCGGGGGCGTTCCGTGGGGTTCGTCAAGGCGGGTTAGGGGACCGCCGCTTCGAAGCGGACGGCGGGGCTGTCGGTGGGGGCGGCGGTGGGGGATCCCTCGGCGGGCCCGGGGCTGTCGTCTGGGCTCGGGGCGATCAGGCGGGAGCGATCCAGGCCTGCGGCGACCAGGGCGTCCTGCACGGCGTCCAGACGCTGGGTCCACAGGGTGCTTCACCGCAGATAGAGACACAGGCTCCCCGTCCGGCGGCGTTAAAACGCTCGTTTTCATTTTCGATGTCCTTTGTTCCCATCCCCTCCAAAGAGCCCGCGCGATACTCACCGTTGTCATCACTTTGGGGATTCCGGCTGTTTCCGCGAATGCCCAACAGCAGTTTCCGCGCGGGGTTGAGGTTGATGATGCCGTCGATTCACCCGCGACTGAA